>NZ_JBFALC010000013.1:0-135601 GCF_040656035.1 Streptomyces sp. NPDC050211 | reverse complement strand
TTTTGCCCGGCGCCCGTACCACATGCCTCGCGACAATTCTTGCAGTCCTAGCCCCTCCGCCCGTCGCCCTCGTCCTCCCGCGGCCGCGAGGACTCCGAGGACGCATCGAGTACGCGCGGCCCCGCTGACACCCCGCGTGGGCATGACGTCACAGGTCCGCCACATCCGCATCACATCGTCACAGTCAGCGCGATGATGCCCCCTCAGCAACCGTGTCCAGGGGGGACCATGCGTATCCGTCACACCGCCGTCGCCGTAGCCGGGCTCGCGTGCGTGCTCACCGCCTGCTCCAGCAACGACAGCGGCAACACCGACACCAAACCCAAGACCACCGCCAGCAAGGCCGCCGCGGAGCCTGCCGGCCTCACCGCCGAACAGGCCGCCGCCGAACTCGCCGACGCAACCGGTGTCACCGACCTCGGCGACCCGATAGACAACACGAAGTCGTGCTCACAGCGGGCCGCGGGCAAGGAACCGCACGCCAACGACTGCTCGCAGCTCATCACCACGGACACCGTCTCGATCTACGAGTACGAGACGCCGGCCATCGCCGCGCACTGGGTGCAGGCGATGAAGAAGACTGGTAGCGACTGGCGGCAGGCCGGTCGGTTCGCGCTGGCTTGGATGTCTCGGGATCAGAAGTACACGTCCGAGAAGCGGCGCGCTGAGCTGGTGACGGAGTTGGAGAAGCTGACCGCGAGTACGTCGTGACGTAGTTGCATCCCGGGACCGCATGATCCATCCTGGGGGCAAGTCCGGCGTGCCCGGACACCACAGACTCATAGATCGCGCCATCGAGCGCACCACAGGAGGCCCGCCACCGCGCGGGCCTTCGTCATGTCCAGGGGGTGACCGCCCATGGGCACCGCCAAGCCGGTCACCGACGAAGAACGCGAACGTGTCCGCGAGCTGCACGCTGAGGGCAAGGGCCGGAACGAGATCGCCGAGATTCTCGGTCGCGGCGGCCGCACGATCAGCACCATCGCCAAGGAACTCGGCCTCTCCTTCTCCCGGGCCGCCGAGGTACGCCAGGCCACCGAGATCCGCCAGGCCGACCTCGCTGCTCGCCGCGCCGCCTTCGCGGTCAAGCTCCACGACATCGCCGAGCGCGAGGCCGCGAAGATCAACCAGCCTCACAAGTACTGGGACTGGGGCGGCAAGGAGCACGACTTCGACACCTACACGGCGGACGAGCCCACCCCCGGCGACAAGCGCGCCTACATGTCCCTCGTCGCCACCGCCCTCGACCGCTCGCTGAAGCTCTCCCCACCCAAGGAGGAGGGCGGCGCCGACCAGGTCGGCTCGCTGCTCACGAACCTCTTCGACCAGCTCCGAGCCCGGCATGGAGACCACTGAGCTCAGGCTGTCCGACAAGCAGGAACGGAGCATCGCCCACTCCACAGCCTGGCTCAACGTGTGGGAGGGCAGCGTCCGGTCGGGCAAGACCATCGCCTCGCTGCTGCGCTGGCTGATGTATGTCGTGACAGCCCCATCCGGCGGCCAGCTGGTCGTCGTCGGCAAGACCTACGACACGGTGGCCCGCAACGTCTTCGGGCCGCTCCAGGACCCGAGCATCGTCGGCGCCGAGATCGCCAAGCTCGTCTCGTACACGCGCGGCTCCAGCGTGGCGTGGATCCTCGGCAAGCAGATCGAGGTCATCACCGCCAACGACGCGAAGGCCGAGGCGCGGCTCCGCGGCCTCACGGGCGCGGGCGCCTACGTGGACGAGTTGACGCTGCTCCCGAAGGAGTTCTTCAAGCGCCTGGTGGACCGTATGTCGGTGCCCGGCGCGCTGATCTTCGCCACGACCAACCCAGATAATCCGGGCCACTGGGCGAAGAAGGAGTGGCTGAACCGGGCCGACGAGCTGGGCATCCGTACCTGGCACTTCGTCATGGACGACAACCCGGCCCTGTCCGAGGACTACAAGGCCCGGATGCGGCGGAACTTCACGGGCCTGTGGTACCGGCGGTACATCCTCGGCCACTGGGTGCAGTCCGAGGGCGCCATCTACGAGATGTTCGACGCGAAGAAGCACGTCGTATCGACGCTCCCCAGGATCGACCGCTGGCTGTGCGACGCGATCGACTACGGCACGGTCAATCCTTATGCCGACGTCCTGCTCGGCTTGGGCGCGGACCGGAAGCTGTACGTGGTCAGCGAGTACCGGTACGACTCGCGACGCGAGCGTCGGCAGATGACGGATGCCGAGTACTCGCGGGCCCGGCGAGCGTGGCTGGCCCGAGTGCCGCAGCCGGGTACGAAGGTGGTCGGGGTCTCCCCGGAGTGGACGGTCGTCGACCCGTCAGCGGCCAGCTACATCGAGCAGCTGCACCGCGACAAGGTCCTCGGCGTCACCCAGGCCGACAACTCCGTCCTCGACGGCATCCGCACCGTCGGCAGCCTCTTCTCCACCGAGGACCTGTACATCCACGAGTCCGCCGAGGGCCTGATCGACGAGATCCCCGGCTACAGCTGGGATGACGCGGCGGCGGAACGCGGCGACGACAAGCCGATCAAGGAAAACGACCACTCGTGCGACGCCTTGCGGTACGGCATCCGCACGACAGAGGCCCTGTGGCGGCCGTACCTGCCGACCCGACTGGAGGTGGCCGCGTGATCGCCTGGTGGTCCTGGCTGCTCACCGCAGTCGGAGTGACCGGACTGTACTTCGCCGGCCGGAAACGCTCTCTCGGCTGGGCCATCGGCCTCGGCGCCCAAGCCCTGTGGATGGCTTACGCGCTATCCACCAGGCAATACGGCTTCCTGGTCTCGGCTGTCGCGTACGGCTGGGTCTACGCACGGAACTTCCGCGCCTGGCGCTCCGAGAGGGAGGTGCCCAATGCCGCTGCCCATGGGTGACATGCCGTGGCCCCCACCCCACCTCAAGCCCGCCCTCGACGCCATGCACGCCTGGGACACCTGGTGGAGCGGCGAACCTGACCGCCTCGAAGCCCTCTACGGCGGCACCTCCGGCACCGGGCCCGACCCCAAGCGGCTCCAGTACTCCAGCGGCATGCTCGGCCGCCTCGCCCGCTGGTGGTGGGGCACCCCGACCGCGCCGGGCGAGCGACGGACGAAGGTGCACGTCCCGATCGCGGGCGACCTGTGCAGCGGCTCGGCAGATCTCCTGTTCTCCGAGCCGCCGAAGTTCACCGTCGACGACGCGGCGACACAGGACCGGCTCGACGCCCTGTCCGATGACGGGATGCTCGCCACGCTCCAGACCGCCGCTGAGGTCGGCGCCGCGCTGGGCGGGGTCTACCTGCGGCCCGTGTACGACAAGGACATCGCCGACCGGCCATGGCTCGACGCTGTGCACGCCGACGGCGCATGGCCCGAGTTCCGCTGGAGCCGCCTCTCCGCGGTCACCTTCTGGAAGGTCGTCCGCAAGGAAGACGGCCAAGTCTGGCGACACCTGGAGCGGCACGAGCGCGGCGTCATCATTCACGGCCTGTACCAGGGGACGAAGGACAGTCTGGGCCGTCCGGTGCCGCTGGAGGACTCACAAGCCACGCAGGGCTTCGCCACCGTGGTCAACGACCAGGGTGCGATCGAGACCGGCTACGACGGCCTGGACGTCGCCCACATCCCCAACCAGTCCAGCAGGCGCTGGCGCAAGGATCCGACGCTCAAGGACCTGGGGCGTTCGGACCTGGACGGCATCGAAGGGCTGATGGACCAGCTCGACGAAACGTACAGCTCCTGGATGAGGGACATCCGCATCGGCAAGGGCCGCATCGTCGTCCCCAACGCCTACCTCCAGAGCATGGGGCCCGGCCAAGGCGCGACCTGGAACCCCGACCAGGAGGCCTTCGCAGGGCTCGACATGCTGGCCCGCGCCGACTCCAGCGGGCAGCTCACGGTGGCCCAGTTCGCCATCCGCGTCCAGGAGCACAAGGACACTGCCGAGGACCTGGTCAACCAGATCCTCCGCAGCGCCGGCTACAGCGGGCAGACCTTCGGCCTCGGCGGCGATATCGCGGTCACGGCCACGGAGGTCGTCTCCAAGGAGCGCCGCTCGATGACGACGCGCGGGAAGAAGATCCTTCGCTGGCGGCCGGCGCTCGCCCACGCGATTGAGGCACTCCTCGCCGTCGACCAGGCGGTGTTCGGCGGGGGCATCACGCCGCAGAAGCCCACGGTGGAGTTCGAGGACAGCGTGCAGGAGGACCCGCTCGCGCTCGCCAACACGGTGGACGTGCTGCGGCGGGCGCAGGCGGCATCGACGGACACCCTGGTGCGCATGGCTCATCCGGAGTGGGACGACACGATGGTGTCCGCGGAGGTGGAGCGCATCCGGCAGGAGCAGGGCATGGCGGTGCCGGACCCGATGCAGTCCGGCGCGCTGCCGTAGAAGGTGGTGGTCGGTCGTGCCCGTCTCCCCGGCCATGGCCGAAGACCTCGCTGCAACGGTCGCCGACCTGTACGAAGCCGCTGAGGTCACGCTGATCGAGCGCATCCGCCAGGCCCTGGCCGAAGGCCTCGACAGTCCGGCGTGGGTGGAGCTGAAGCTCGCCGCCGTCGGCCACCTCCAGGCCGCGATCGAGCAGATCATCGCCGCCCTCCAAACCGACGCCGCGGGCGCCGTCCACCAGGCCGTAGCGGAGGCGTACGAGCGCGGCACACAGGCGGCCGTGGCCGAACTCGGCGCGCTCGCCCCCACCGTGGCAGCGATCCCACCCGGCACGCAGGCCGTCGACCGGCTCGCCGCCGCCCTCGTTGACGACACCCGGCCAGTGCACCTGCGGATCCTGCGCACCACGGTGGACACCTACCGCGACGTCATCGCCCGGGCGGCCTCAGCGCCGGCACTTGGCGTGCAGACCCGGCGGCAGGCTGCGCAGACCGCGCTGGACCAGTTCGCCAGCCGCGGCATCACCGGCTTCGTAGATGCGCGCGGGCGCGCGTGGGACATGCGGTCGTACGTCGAGATGGCCACCCGCAGCGTGGTCGGCCGCGCAGCGATCGAGGCGCACACCGAGCGGCTCGGCGCCGCCGGCGTCGAGCTGGTGATCGTGTCGCAGGCGCCAGAGGAGTGCCCGCTGTGCCGCCCGTGGGAGCGGAAGATCCTCACCCGCACCGGTCCGCCGGGCGCTCGCGACGTGCAGGTGGAGCACGCCACCGAGGACCGTACGGTCACAGTTCGCGTGGCCGGATCGTTGCCGGAGGCGAGAGGTGCTGGCCTGCTGCACCCGAACTGCCGGCACGACGTGAGTGCCTACCTGCCCGGCGTGTCCCGTATCCCGAAGCCGCAAGCGTCGCGCGGCACGTACGAGGACACCCAGAAGCAGCGGTATCTCGAGCGGCAGGTGCGGAAGTGGAAGCGGCTGGAGACGGCGGCGATGAGCGATGGGAAGCGAACGGCCGCCCGCGCCCGGGTGCGCGCGTACCAGGGCCGCGTCCGCGAGCTGGTCGCCGAGACCGGGCTACCGCGCAAGAGCCACCGTGAGCAGCTCACGACTGCTCGGTGACTACTCCGAAGGCTCGATGATCAAGTCGAGTACCTCGACAACAGCCCTGTAGGTCTGTGCCTGCATGGCCAGGCCCACGCTGACGGTGTCAGGTTCCCCTACCTCAGATGCGGCCTTGAACTCAGTGGCCTTGTCGGCCGCTGCCCCACGAGCAGCGCAAATCCGGCGCAGTAGTTCGTCCGCTGTGATCTCACTCATGGGACGACGGTAGCTACAGGCTTCCGCCGGGGCTTGCTCTTTCAGACTTCCGCCCGCCGGGTGCGGGCTGGATCGCACAACAGCCCCGCCAGGCGCGGGGCTTTCCCCTACGCGCACCAGGAGTGCACGCATGCGTAAGCGAACCCTCCCCCGCCACGGCCTCAACGAATTCAGCCGCGCTGGCTGGGCACACCCCTACGCCACGGGCCCTTTCGACCCGTACCTGTACGCCGACGGCGGGGACGGAGGCGACTCCGGATCCGGCAGCAGCGGCGACGGTGACGGCGACGACGGCGGCTCGGACGACTCCGGAGACGACGACGGCGCCGGCGGGACCGGCGGCGACGACACCGGGAGCGACGACGGGGCAAAGGACGGCAAGCCGAAGCCCCAGCCCCCCGCCAAGAAGGACGACGAGGCCCCGGCCGCGACCATCGCCCGGCTCCAGAAGGAGCTGAAGCAGGCGAACGGGGACGCGGCCAAGGCCCGCACGAACGCCAAGAAGGCTGCTGCGGACGAGGCCCGCACGGAGATCGTGCAGGAACTCGGCAAGGCCCTAGGGCTGATCAAGGACGACAAGGACACCCCGCCCGACCCGGCGGCCCTGACGGCCAAGATCGAGCAGGCGACCGCCGCCCACCGCGAGACGGCGGTCGAACTGGCGGTGTACCGGGGCGCGGCCAAGCACGGCGCCGACCCGGACGCGCTCACCGACTCCCGCACGTTCCTCCGCTCGATCAAGGACCTCGACCCGTCCGACGAGGGATTCGCGAAGGCAGTACAGACCGCCATCAAGAAGGCGGTCGAGGACAACCCCAAGCTCAAGGCCGCAGGCCAGGCGCCCGCGCGCTCTTCCGGCGACTTCTCCGGCGGGACCGGAGACAGCGGCCAATCCGGTCCCAAGACCATCGACGAGATCCGCGCCGACCGCCGCAAGCGCCGCGCCGGATAGAAAGAGGTAAAGCTCCATGGCCAACACCCTGCTCACCCCCGACGTCATCGCCCAGCAGGCGCTGGCGAACCTGTACGAGACGACCGTCATGGCGAACCTCGTGCACCGCGACTACGAGCCGGAGTTCGCCCGCCGCGTCGGCGACAAGATCACCATCCGGCAGCCCGCCGTCTTCGAGGCCCAGGAGTACGACCGCAGCCAGGGCATCACCGTCCAGGACGCACAGGAAAACGGCATCGACCTCACACTCAACCACTTCGCCGACGTCTCCTTCGCGGTCACCGCGGAGGACCTGACGCTGAAGATCGAGGACTTTGACGAGCAGCTCCTCACCCCGGCCATGGAGGCGATCTCCCAGAAGATCGACCGCGACCTGCTGATCCTGCGCAACGACATCACGCAGGAAGTCGGAGTCGTCGCTGGGGACAACGAGTACACGTGGGACAACCCGCGCAGCCTCATCGAGGCCGGACGCGAACTCGACACGAACAGCGTCCCGATGACGGAGCGGCGCGCGGTCGTCGGCCCGACCATCTCGTCGAAGTGGCTCGCCGACCCGCTGTTCCACGAGGCCGACAAGCGCGGCAACACCGAGGGCCTCACCGAGGCGAACCTCGGCCGGCGCACGTTCGGGTTCGACCCGTACATGACGCAGAACATCCGCAAGCCCGCCCAGACCTCCGGGAACTCCACCACCGAGGTCGGTGTCGCCTTCCACCGCACCGCGTTCGCGCTCGCCTTCCGGCCGCTCCAGCTGCCGCGGGGCAACCAGAACGCGGCGATCGCGAACTACAAGGGCTTCGGCCTGCGGGTGATCTACGGCTACGACATGGACAAGAAGCAGGACGTCGTGTCGGTCGACTGCCTGTACGGCACGAAGACGCTGGACGCCAACCGGGCCTGCCTCATCAAGGGCGCCGACGTTCCGTAGACCGCGGCCGCCGCCGCGCCTACCGCTACGTGGCGCGGCGCCCGTGTCGTTCCCAGACCATCCCTTCCTGGCAGGAGAACCTCATGGCGTACCAGCGCCGCATCATCACCCAGACCCTCCGGCTCACCGGATCCCCGGTCGCTGCGGCCACGCACGTCGTCTGGCGTGCCCCCGTCGCGTGCAAGATCGTCAAGGTCCACGGTCTCCGCTCCGGCGGCGCCGCTGCCGCCGTCAACGCGAAGGTCGGCGCAGTGGATGTCCTCGCTGCCGACCTGGCGTGCGGCAACGGCACCTTCACCTCCGGCACCCCGACCGCCGTTGCCGGCGACATGGATGCCGGCGAGGTGCTGTCTTTGGAGGTCGCCAGCGGCGACGCCACGACGGTGATCATTCAGGCGGACATCGCGATCGACGCCGACGCCTACGACCTGGCCTGAGCGGAGGCGCAGTGATGTTCGTCTACCGCAACAACAACACGGGCGATGTCGTCCGCTACAAGTACCGGTCACCGCGGCTCGACATGCTCCCGAACTGGGAGCTGATCGAGGAGCCCACGGCTGCCGACGGTCCGGACGACCAGATCCCGCAGGAGCCGGCGCCCGCGCCTCCGTCGCCCGAGGAGCCCGGCGTGCAGGAGACCGCTCTGCAGGAGCCCAACGAGCCACCGGGTGGCGGTGAAGGAGACGGCAGCGGGCCGGGCGTCGTGGAACGCCCGGCCCGCTCCGCATCCAAGGCCGACTGGGCGGCGTACGCGCGCGCCCGCGCCCAGGACTCCGACGAGGAGGCCACGATCGGCGGCCTCACCAAGGAGCAGCTCATCGAGCAGTACGGAGGTAACAACTGATGTCGCTCGCGAGCAGTCTTGCGCTCTCGGCGTTCGCCGAGCAGACCAACGCACTCGACCTCGGTTCTGCCAAGGCGCCATTCCGGCTCCAGCGCTCCGTCACGCTCGGATCGGGCACGGGGGCGGGGAAGGCCGACCGGGTGTGGTCGGACCGGCGCACGATCGCCGCGTCGGGCGCGGATGACCTCGACCTGGCAGGCGTCCTCGTCGATGCATTCGGGTCGGCGATTACGTTCGCCCGTATCAAGGGCCTGTTCATCGCCGCAGCCGAGGAGAACACGAACAACGTCGTGATCGGCGCGGACGCGACGAGCCCGTGGGCCACCTTGCTCAACGCCACGGGCACGGTCGTCCTGCGCCCGGGCGCTGCGTGCGGGTTCATGGCGGGGGGCGCTGACGCGACGGCGTATGCGGTCACCGCGGGCACTGGGGACGTGCTCCAGGTCGCCAACTCCGGCGCTGGAACCCCGGTCGACTACGACATCCTCATCATCGGCGCGTCCGCATAAGGGGGTGCTGCCCGATGGGCCGAGTGTTCGCTACCCCAGCCGACTACGAGGCGTTCACCGGGCAGCCCGCCCCGGCGAACGCGACCCGACTCCTGGCCCGCGCGTCGCGGCTCGTGACCCGGGCGACCAAAGCGGCGATCTACGACACGGACTCGGCCGGATATCCGTCCGACCCTGACGTGCGGGACGCGTTCCGGGATGCGACGTGCGCGCAGGTCGCGGAGTGGGCACGCCGAGAGGCGGCGGCCGCGGACGGCGGGGATGTTGCGGCGGGCCCGTGGACATCGGTGTCCGCGGGCAGCATCAGCCTGTCGCGGCAGTCAGCGCCCACCGAGGTGGCCGAGGACACCGAGCTGGTGCCGGAGGCTGCGGAGATCCTCGAAGAGCTGGATCTGTGTCAGGTGGTGTGGCAGGCGTGAGGCTTCCCGGCTTCCTGCTCCAGCACACGGTGACCGTGGAGGCGTACCTCGGCTCGTCGAGCAAAGGGGACCTGTATGGGCCGCCCACGCCCGTGCAGTGCCTGCTGGATGAGCGGCTCCAGATGGTCACCAACCCTGGGGGCGAGAAGGTCACCTCGTCGTCCTCGTACCTCACTGACCGCGCCCACAACCCCCCGCCGAAGTCCAAGGTCACGCTCCCGGACGGGCGCAAGACAACGGTCATCACAGTCGCCCGGCCGGACGGCGGCAGCCTCCCGGTGCCGTCCAACACGCAGGTGTTCTTGCAGTAGGGAGGCGGCCGTGGCGCGGAACTTCCGGCTCACCTTCAACGGGGCCCCCGCGGCACGCCAGATGCGTGCGGGCGCCGCTCGCGGACTGCTGCTGGCGGCCGAGCACGTCCTCGGCGAGAGCAACAACGTCGTGCCGCTCGATGAGGCCGAGTTGCAGCGCTCCGGCACGGCGAGCGTCGACCCGCCGTCGCTGACTGCGGCGGTCTCCTACGACACCCCGTACGCCGTGCGCCAGCACGAAGAGCTGCGGTGGCGGCACGCCCCGGGTCGTACGGCCAAGTACTTGGAAAACTCGCTGAATGCGGCCCGCCCGGAGGTCGCCGCGCTCATCGCTGGTGAGATGAGGCGGGCGATGCGGTGAGCGGATACACCGGCAGCCTCCTCGACGGAATCGGCGGTCTCCTCATGGAGACCGCCGTCGGCATCTTCGATCCGAACGCGGTGATCCAGGACCCCGACACCGGCATCTTCCGGGGCGTAATGCCGGACACGCCGGAACGGGCCATTGGCCTGACCGCCTACCCCGTGCAGGACGACGACACCACGGACGCGATCACCGGCGTGCAGGCGCGCATGCGCGCGGGCCGGGACCCGGACGCGATCGACGACCTCGCAGACGCGGTCTGGGACGTGCTGCACAACCGGCGCAGCTACCGCCTGAACGGCATCTACATCGCTCTGTCGTACCGGCAGTCACAGGCGTGGATCGGCCAGGACGCCCACGGGCGCATGGAGCTGACCGCCAACTACTACTTCCGGACCACACGGCCCGGCATCCACCTGATCGACTAGGGAGGACCCCGATGTCTACCCCCACCGAGGTCACCGCGCTCGCACGCCGCTGGGCCGTGGACCTGAACATGGGCACCGAAGAAGTGCCCGACTGGCAGCGCATCCTCGGCATCACCAACCTCAGCCCCTCGGCCGAGCCCAACATCGAGGACTCCTCGGACTACGAGGGCGACGGCTGGATGGGCAACACCAAGACCGGACAGGCCTGGGAGCTGGGCCTGACCATCAACCGGAAGATCAACGACACGGCGAAGACGTACCACCCCACCCACGAGGCCCTCCGCCTCGCCGCCTACTCGGAAGGGTCGGCGTCGTACGTCCACGTCCGCCGCTACGACCGCAACGGCCTCCCCGAGGCCTACGAGGGCCGGGCGCTGGTGACGTGGGCCGAGTCCGGCGGCGAGTACACCGCCCTCGACCAGGTCGAGGCCACCCTCACCGGCGACGGTGCGCTCGAGCTCATCGACAACCCGCTGGCGCCCTGATGGCCGAGGCAACCTCGACCACGTTCGAGGCGCTCGACAACTTCCTCGACGACTACCTCGAACTCCCGGTCACCGGCCGGGATGGTGTCGAGCGCATGTACCGGATCGAGGACCCGTCCGCCGAGGACGGCATCAAGATTGAGCGCATCACGTCGCTCGCCGCCCGGCTCGCGGCCGGCGGGAAGGCTCCGGGCACTCCTGTCCTCGACGACAAGGAAGAGCTGGACCTGTACCGCATGTGCCTCGGTGCCGCGTACGAGCCGCTCAAAGCTGAGGTGTCGTGGGGCCGCTTCAAGCACGTCGCCCTGACGGCGATGTTCTGGGTGACCACCGACAAGGACACCGCGGCCGAGTTCTGGAAAACCGGCCAGATGGGAAAAGCCCGGAACAGGCAGGACCGTCGCCAGGAGCAGCGCGACTCCTCGGCGTCGGCTGCGGCCAATACGACCCCGTCACCGGCCTCCACGAGTGGTACGAGGGCGGCATCCAAGCCCCGAAGAAGGGGCAGTCGGGGGCGCCGGTCAACCTGACCTGGGAGCAGCTGCTTCAGCAGTGGGCGCTGGTCGAAGCCGACCTGCACCAGAAGTACGGCATCGACGTCGAGTCCGGGATCCTCCGCGACCGATCTTGGCGCTGGCTGAAGATCCGCATCCTCGGCCTCCTGTCCACGGAATCCCGCCTGCACGCACACTTCGCGCCACCTCCTGAAGAACCCGCACGACCTCACAGGAGGTGACGCGTCGTGGCCCTGACCGTGGGCGAGCTCAACGCCGTTCTGTCCATCGACGACCGGGCCGTGGACCCCGCCCTGCGCCGCGCCGAAAACGCCCTTCGCGACTCAGGCGAGCGCATGGGCGACGACGCCGAACAGGCCGGGGAGGAAGCCGGGGAGCGTCTCGCTGAAGGGCTGCGCCGCAACGCCGCCGGGCGCCTGATCAACGCCCGCGGCCAGTTTGTCGCGATCGGCCGCCGCATCGGAGACGCTGTCGGTGACGGCGCCCGGGAGGCCGGCGAAGAGGCAGGTGAAGAGCTCGCAGACGGTCTCGAAGACGGCGCCGCCGAGGGCGCCGACGGTGCCGTCACCGAGGCGACCAACAGGCTGGAGCAGCTCAAGACGGCTGGTATCGCAGTCGGTTTGGCGGCAGGCGCGGCGATCGCCACTGCGCTGGTGAACGGGATGGGCGACTACCTGGACCAGTCCAGGATCGTCGGCCGTCTCGGCGCACAGCTGGGCGAGACCCCGGCGGAGGCACAGAGGTACGGAAAGATCGCGGGCCAGCTGTACGCGGACGCGGTCACGGAGGACTTCCAGGGCGCCGCAGACGCGATCAAGGCAGCGATGAACGCTGGCCTGTTGCCGTCTGCGGCGACGAATGCACAGGTCAAGTCGATGTCGACCCGCCTATCCGATCTGGCACAGGTCCTTGAGATGGACGTCGTCGAGGCAGCCAATGCAGCGGGCATCATGGTTCGCAACGGCCTTGCGAAGAATGGCGCTGAGGCCATCGACATGCTGATTCAGGCGTCGAACCAGGGCGCCAACCGCTTCGGCGACCTCGGCGAGACGATCACTCAGTCCGCCAACAACCTGAGCCACTTCGGACTGACCGGCAAGCAAGCCCTCGGCGTCATGATCCAGGGCCTGGAGAACGGCGCCCCGAGCGCCGAGGTGTTCGCCGGCGCACTGGAGGAGATGGCCGCCAACGCTGGTGATGGCGCAGAGCTGTTCGAGGAGCTCGGCTTCAACGGCAAGAAGATGGCCCGCGACCTTGCTGGGGGCGGTCCGGCCGCGAGCAAGGCTCTCGACCAGCTGATGGACAAGCTGCGGACGATGAAGGATCCCACTGAGCGGTCCGCGGCGATGGTCGAGCTGTTCGGTGAGGAAGCCGTCGCGATGCAGGAGGCCCTCCTGGCGGTGGACCCGTCCGAGGCGACGAATCTTCTGGGGGACTTCGCTGGCGCCGCCGACAAGGCTGGCGAAACCCTCCGCGACAACGCGGGCACCCGGGTCGAGCAATTCAAGCGGGGTATCCAGCAGGGCCTGGTGAACTTCCTCGGCATCGAGGTAATCCCCGCCCTGGACGCCGTGAAGAACAAGCTCGGCACCCTGTGGGACGACGCTGGGAAGGGCGGCGCCGAGGGTGTCGACCGTGTGGTCGCGTTCGTCGATCTGCTGGGCCAGCGGCTCGCGGTGAAGCTCATCGGGTTGGCGCCGAAGGCGATCTATGCGATCTCCCAGTTCGGCCAGCAGGTTGCGGACTGGATCGTCGCCAATCCCGAGCAGGCGTTGAAGATCAGCTTGATCGCCGGGGCGATCGCCGTGGCGTTCGCCATGCTGCCTGTCCTGGTTGCCGGGGCGATCATCAGCGCGGGAACGCTGATGGTGGCCGGGTTCGTCAACCGGCTCGTCACCGCCACCCGGGAGAAGCTGCCGCTGTGGTGGGCCGCGTTCGTCGGCTGGGTCAACGAGAAGGCGGCACAGGCGGGGACCGTGTTCAGCGTCCTCGGTGCGGCGATCTCCATGTGGTTCAGCGGTCTGTGGAATCGCTACATCGCCGGGCCGGTCGAGCGGCAGTACGCCTCCTTCCTGGGCTCGGTGCGGGCGCTGCCGAACCGTGCCGTGGCCGCCCTGGGGCGGCTGGGCACCAACCTGTCTGCGGCGGCTTCCCTGCACTGGCAGCGGTTCAAGGACGGCGCCGCGCAGAAGGGGAACGAGTTCATCGCCTGGGTCCGCGGCCTGCCAGGGCGGATCGCCAGCAATCTCGGCGGCCTCGGCTCGCTGCTCACCCCGCATGGCCGCCAGGTCGTCGAGGGACTGTGGGCTGGTATCCAGTCCATGGGCGGCTGGATCACCTCGAAGCTCACCTCGTGGGCGAAGTCCGCGATCCCTGGGCCGATCGCGAAGGCCCTGGGTATCGCCAGCCCGTCGAAAGTGACGAAGGCGCAAGGCAAGTGGATCGCCCGGGGTCTCGTCGAAGGCCTTACCGGCTCCCGTGCGCAGGTCCGCGCCGCCTCGCTCAAGCTGGTCGCGATCGTCCGTGACTCGCTCAGCGGCAAGAAGCCGTCGAACGCCCTCAAGCGCATCAACGAGGACGCGGGCAGCCTCGACTTCCTCGCCGGTTGGGACGCCAAGATCGCCAAACGGCTGGAGGGCGCACGGAAGAAGCTGGACGACCTGCGTACGTCACGCGACCAGCTGGCCGCCAGCGTGAGGGACAGCATCGTCGGCTCGGCGAACATCACCCAGGGCGTCGGCCCGATGAACGCGGAGGGGATTCTGGCCCGCCTCCAGCGGGACCGGAAAGCGGCTGAGTTGTTTGCGAAGAACCTCGCGAAGTTGCGCAAGCAGGGCGTGCGCGCGGACCTGATCAAGCAGATCGCCGAGGCCGGAGTCGATGGTGGCGCGGCCACTGCGGCCGCGCTGGCGTCGGCGACACCGGAGCAGGTCAAGCAGATCAACGCCCAGCAGAAGTCGCTCGTGCAGGCCGCGGGCAGGGCTGGGGCTGTCGCCGGCGATGCGATGTACGGGGCGGGTATCCGAGCAGCGCAGGGTCTGGTGAGAGGGCTGACCGACCACCAGAAGTACATCGAGAAGACGATGCTGCGGATCGCGAAGGGCATGTCGGCGGCGATCCGTAAGGCACTCGGGATCAAGAGTCCGAGTCGGGTGATGGCGCGGATCGGCGCGTTCATCCCGAAGGGCTTGGTCCGGGGTATCGATTCCGGCCGGCGGGCGGTGGACCGGTCGATGTCGTCGCTGGTGTCGACGCCGACGCCGCGCCAGCTGGAGCTGTCTGCAGCACGCGGCGGGGCGGGTGGCCCATCGCGATTGAGCACGACGAACAACACGTACAACCTGACGATGCGGGAGATGACGCTCCAGCAGTTCGACGCGCTCCAGCGCCGCCAGGACGCGCTCGCGAGGGTGGGGAGGCTACGGTAAATGCCCCTGATCACCGCCGCGGTCACCACCCCGCCCGAGCCCGATCCGCCCGCCGGTGGAGGCGGTGGGATTCACCTGCCAGACCTCGGGCGGGCGACGGTCACCTACTACGACCCCGCCGGCGGGGTGTGGCCGCTGACGAAGCGGTCGCTGGGCTGGTACACCCTCGCCGACGGTGTTAGCGGGTTGGGTGCGGTGCCGTACGAGCTCACCAGCGACGCGCACCCGCGCGGGGGCGCCCGGCTCCGGCATGTACAGGCGCAGCCGCGCACCATCGTGTGGCCGCTGTGGGTGGGCGGGGACACACATCTGGAGTTCGTGCAGCGGTGGCGGCAGCTGGCCACCGCGTTCACGCGGACCCTCCGGGACGGGCCGGGGATCCTGGAGATCTCTCGCCCGGACGGCTCCCACCGCCAGATCGAGGTCATCTACCAGGAAGGCTGGGAGGGACGCGGCGCCCACGGATTCGGGCGGATCTTCGACAGCGCCGTGCTGTCGCTGTGGTGCGAGGACCCGTACTGGGTGGACCCGGTCTCGGTGCTGGTGCACCGCGAGCAGGGCGCTGGCGAGGACTTCCTCCAGCCGTACCCGTCGGTGTCCTCGTCGCAAGTGCTCGGCGCGACGACCGTGACCAACCCCGGCGACACCATCGTGTGGCCGGAGTGGACGATCACCGGCCCCGCATCGCTGGTGACCTTCACCCACACCGGCACCGGGGTGTCCTTCGTCCTGAACCCCAACGCCCCGTCAATCGGCCACGGCAACCTCCTGGCCGGTCAGAAGGTGACCGTGCGGACCGACCCGCCGCAGGTCCGCTACCAGAACGGCAACAACTGGATCGGCGCCCTCAACTGGCCCTCCGCGGTCCTGTGGGGGCTCGACCCCGGCGACAACAACGTCACCTTCCAGCTCGATGGCAGCGGGCCCGGCTCGGCCGTGGACCTCTCCTTCAACCCGAGGTACGAGACGGCCTGACGAGGGGGTGGACCTTGGCGATCCAGCTCCTGGTCACCAACGAGAACCTCATCGTGCAGGGTGACCCACTCGTCGACTGGCTCTCCCTGGACGTCACTCTGAAGTTCAACGAGCCCGGCAGCGGGAGCGTGGACTTGGTCGCGCACCCCTACGTGATGGCTCAGCTCCAGCCCGGCAACCGGCTCGTCGTCGTTCGCGATGGCACCGTGTGGATGGCCGGGCCGATGGAGATCCCGCAGGACTTCTCCTGGGGCATCGGCGGCGAGGGCGAGGCACCGCCGGGCAAGGTCACCGTGAACTTCTCCGACGACCTCGCCATGGTGGCCGGATACCTGACCTGGCCGGCCCCAGGATCTGCGTGGTCGGCGCAGCCGGACACCGCCTACCAGCTCACGTCCACCAACGCCGAGACGATCCTCCGCACCCTGGTGAACCTCAACTGCGGGCCGGGCGCCATCACGGCACGCCGCATCCCGAACTTCGCCCTCGGCCCGGTGGCCGGAGTGGGCACCACGGTGAGCGTCCAGACCCGCCTGGAGCGACTGCTCGACGTGTGCCGCCGCGTAGCCATCGACGGCGGCCGGCTCGGATTCCGCACCCGCCAGACGAACAGCCAGATCCAGTTCGAGGTGTACGCGCCGCAGGACCTGACCGCGACCGCCCGCTTCTCGGAGGGGCTCGGGAACCTCCGCGCCGTCACCTATAAGCGGACCGCGCCGACCGTGACGCACGCCCTCGTCACCGCCAGCGAGCAGGCCTTCCCCCGTACCTACCTGGAAGTTGCCGACACCGCCGCGGCGGCCGCGTGGTGGCGCGTTGAGCAGCTCGTCGACTCCAGCGCCGACGACAACACCAACGGTGAGCTCACCCAGGAAGGAAGCCAGGCGCTCGCGGAAGGCGCGGCCCCGGTGGAGCTCGGAACCCTCACGGTCGACACCGAGGACCTGCGCGCGGGCCGTGACTACGGCCTCGGCGACAAGGTCACCGTCGCTTTGCCGACGGGCCTGGAAGTCGCCGACATCGTGCGGTCCATCCAGCTGCACGCTGAGGCAGGCAGCGGCGAGCAGGTCACGAGCCTGGTGGGCTCCCCCGACGCAACAACGGACCCGGCCATGGTGCGGCTGGTACGCGAACTCGGCCGGCGCCTCGGCCGACTGGAAGCGAGGTAGAAGCTGGTGGCTCAGAACAGTTGGCCGTCGCCGGAGCACAACAACAGGAATGTCACGGACGCCGAGTACGAGGTCATCGCCTCGCGTGCGACGTACAACGGTATCTACGGCGACCCCACGCATGACCCGGTGGTGTCGGCCGGGGTCGGTCTGAACGTGACCGTGCGGGCCAATGTGTACGGCAACCTGCGCGGGTTCGCCTGGTACTCGGGCACTACCAACGTCACTCTGCCCGTGGCCGCCAATAACTCCGGGCAGACCCGCATCGACTTGGTCGTACTGCGCTTGGACCGCGCTGACTGGACCGTCCGCGCCGTCGTCAAGCAAGGCACCCCCGGAGCCGGTACTCCGGCCCTGGCTCAGGACGGCGCCAACACGGGCCTCTACGAGATCCGGCTCGCGGTCGTCACCGTCCTGAACGGTGCCGCATCGGTGACCGTGACCCGCAACGAGTTGTACGTGGGCTCCCGAGTCCGGCCGCTCACCTCGTCGACACCGAACCCGGTTCCTCTGCTCGGCGAACTCGGGTGGGAAACAGACACCAAGCGGCTGCGGGTGTGGGACGGCGCGGCGAGGCGCACCGTGTACGCCGACAGCGGCGTCATCGTCATCAACGCGTCGCTACCTGCCTGGTCCTGGACAGCCGACTCCGTCCTGGAAGTCCGCTCCGGCGTCGTCTGCCTGAGGCTCGGCGGTTTCCAGAGGAAGGACGGCACGCTGGCGGCCGACATCCCAAGCCGCCTACCGGCGATCATCCCGGCTGCGTACCGGCATCCCAATCGTGATCAGTACGGCATCGCGTACGTCAGCGGCGTCAGCATCGGCCGGTTCATCGTCTACTCCGCCGCCGACGACGAAAGGGCCGGGCAGGTCTTCTTGACGAACAAGCCGATCATCAGCCAGGGGGAGTCCGTCTTCCCCCAGAGCGGAATCAGTTGGGTGGTGGACTGATGGCCCGCTTCGACTTCGGTGCGTCGATGGCCGACTTCGTGGTCGCCCCAGCCGACGGGCTCTGGACGGTCGCTGCAAACGCCACCGTCACCTTCTGGAACGACTCGGACGCGGGCGCTCAGTACACGGACCTGCTCAGCAGCAGCGGCGCCGCCATCACGTCCCTGACCGCGGACCAGTTCGGCTTCCTCCCGAGCTTCAAGGGGCCAGACTCGGTGACGGGCATGTGGGCTGACGCCGGCGGAACCTCCCGTACCTGGATCGAAGCCCGCGGCGTCGGCAGCGGAGGAGGCGGCGCTTACACGTCGATTACGCGCATCGTCGCCTCGGCGACCGCCCCGGCCGACGTACGGGCCGCAGCGCAGTATGTGTGCGACGGCGTCGCCGACCAGGTGCAGATCCAGCAGGCCCTCAACGACGCCCGCGACGCAGGCGGCGGCGTCGTCCAGCTGACCGTCGGCGACTTCAATCTGACCGGGCAGCTGAGCGTCGAAGGCACCGACGACGTCGACGTGGAGATCGGCATCGAGCTGCGCGGCCACGGCGCCCGCGCCACCATGCTCAACACCATCTCCAGCATGGCCTCGGCGATCAACCTGACCAAGGTCGTCCGCGTTCACCTGCGAGACTTCGGGATCACCATCGGCGGCGCCACCCATGGCATCACCTCGTCGACCACCAACGGCGCGAGTTCAGGGCACCGTTCGTTCTGGAACAGCAGTTTCAAGAATCTTCAGATCAACGGGCCGTACGACGGTGGGCACAGCGGCTGGGCCATCAACATGGGCAGCCCGTTCCGGTCGGTGTTCGAAAACATCGAGATCGGGGGCGTCGGCAACGGGCTCAGGTTCTACAGCGAGCACGCCGACTTCAACCCCGGCGACTGCACGGTGGAGCGGGTGTTCGTCGACTCGGTCGGCGACAACCGGACCCTCTACAAGATCGAATCCACCACCGCGTCGGGCGTCATGAACCAAGTGCAGTTCGAGATGTGCGAGGGGATCGCCGACGGCACCGGCTGCACCGGCATCCACATCGCGGGCGTCGGGGGTTGGGGAACCTCTCACACCCACTGGCGCGGCATCAATCTCGAGCAGGTCGACAAGCTGGTGCACGTCGAGTACGGCAGCAGCAACACCTTCCGCCTCAACCACGTGAACCTGCGCAGCGGCGCCGCCGGCCTGACCGCGTTCACCTTCGGCGCGAACTCCTTCAACAACACCGTCGAGCACGGAGGACTGCTGTACGCAGCCGACAGTTTCCGGCTGTTCAGCGACGGCAACACCATCGAGCCGAGCGCCCCCAACCGTGTCATGGACACCCGCGTCTACGGCGAGACCAGCGCGGTACGGGTCACGAGCAGCGTCAACCCCGCGGGGACCACCGTCCGCAGCGGCATCATCGGGAACACGGCCGCCAAGACCCCGTACGGGCCGGGCATCTACGTGCCGCCCGGCTGGGGCCGGTTCTGGGCAGCCAAGCGGGATGCGGCTGCGGCTGGGACGGCGCTCGCGCGGATCGTGGCCGTGGGCGGCTCGGCGACGCAGGGCTTCTACGCGTCCAACCCCCGCACAAGATCGTGGCCCGGCGTCGTCGCGTCCACGCTGCAGGGCCTGTACGGGGACGGAGGCAGCGGCCTCCAGCAGACCTCCCTGTCCTCAACGATCCTGGCGGGCGGCGACCCGGCAGCGCTCGCGGCCTGGACCACAGCGGGCGCCGTCGTCACCCAGACCGGCACCTGGACGCAGGGCGGCAGCTCGTACGGGCCCGGCACCAACTACATCTACAGCGACGTCACCGGCGCGACTCTGACCTTCAAGGCCCGCGGCACGACCGTGAAGATCTACACGGTGGTCGGCGGCTCGACCCGGCCGAGCATGCTGTACTCCATCGACGGCGCGGCGGACGTATCCGTGGCCCAGCCTTCCGGTACGGCGGCGATCCAGGTCACCACCATCACCGGGCTGTCAAACATCGAGCACACCGTCGTCGTGAAGGTGGGCACCGCCTCAGCGGGGCAGTTCCTCAGCGTGTGCGGTGTCTCCGGGGAGCGGGCCTCCGGTGTCATCGTTCACAACCTCGCCCTCGCCGGAGCGTCCAGCAGCCGCTACGCCAACCCGGCCACGACCGCGCTCAACGCCACGTGGAACGGCGGCCCTGACTTCCCCTGCGACCTCGCAGTGTTCACGGCCGGTCCGAACGACGCGGCGGCGAACGTCACCGGGGACACATGGGCAGCCAACGTCGCCAAGTGGATCAAGGCGGTACGGGACACCGGGTCTCAACTCGGGGACACCGACATCATCATCGCGACGCCGCACCTCGGCACGCACGACATCACCAACTTCAAGTACCAGGACTACGCGGAGAGGGCCCGCGCCCTGGCGGACGTGTACAACTGCGCGGTCGTCAACTGGTGGGCCATGGGCCGGAACTCCTGGCAGTACTGGAACAGCCTCGGCTACTGGGGCACCAACGCCGGCACCGGCGCCGCCGGCACCGACAGCGTGCACATGAGCGACGCGGGCTTCCAGTTCATGGCCGACACCCTGCTGCCGCTCCTGACCAGCTGACCGCCCCAACCCGTACGCCCCGCACTGGCCGGGGCTCTTCCCATCCGGAGAGATCATGTCCGTTCCCACCGATGCGACCTCCGTCGCATACACCGCGTCGTACTACAACGGCGACATCGACCACCCCGGCGTACCGCACATCGAGATCGGCGTGGAGTACAAGACCCCGCTCCCGGACGCAGGCACGCACGGACCACTGCGGGAGTTGCTGGACACGGCCCTGGCCGCCGCGTTCCTGGCCATCCGGGACGCAGTAGAGACCACGTACCCCGGCACGCCAGGCGGTGTCCGGAGGTCCTACAGCGGTCCCGTGGCGGGCGACGCTTTCCCGCCCGCGTCCTGATCCCCGTTCACCTCGCTGCCCCGCGCCGTCCGGCCCGGGGCTTCTTCATGCCCAGGAGTGCTCATGGCCGCTGCGATCCATCCCGCCACCGCACAGATGCTCCGCAACTTCCGCTACGACCACCTGCCCGCGCACCTCCAGGAGGCGAGCAAGCCGTTCCACGACCTCGCCCACCAGCTGGCCGAGACCCTGACTGGGCCGGAGGTCACCAAGGCGCTCGACGACCTGTGGAAGGCGAAGAACTGGGCGGTTGTGGCCGCATCCAACACAGCGCCGGAGGTGAGCAGCTGATGGCCTGGTACAAGGAAGCCGTCCGGCTGGAGCTCCAGCCCGAGTCCCGCGAGCAGGCCTCGATCCGGCCCACGCAGATGCTGTTCCACAGCATCGTCGCGCCGTGGGACGAGCACCGCCTGTACGCCTACTGGAAGAACAGCACATCACTGGAGTCGCACTTCGGTGTCGACTACGACGGCAGCCTCGGCCAGTACCTGTCCACCACCACGCGAGCCGACGCCAACTACCAGGCCAACCGGAGGCCGGACGGCACCGGTGCCATCAGCGTCGAGAGCGCCTCCAACACCAAGGCGACCGACCGGTGGGCCGACGACCAGCTGGAGGCCCTAGTCGACCTCGGGGTGTGGGCGCACCGCACCCACGCCATCCCGCTGCGGGCCTGCCGTGACGGCGACGACGGCGGCTTTGGCATCCACCGCATGTTCCGCCAGTGGTCGCCCTCGGGCACCTCCTGCCCCGGCGACAAGCGCGCCGCCCAGTTCCGCAGCGAGCTGCTGCCGGCGATCGTCGCTCGGGCGAAGAAGCCCACTCCCGCCCCGGCCACGCCGAAGCGGCCGGTCGTCAGCCTCGCCCACATCAAGGCCGCGCAGCGCCGCGACCCGGGTCTGCCGCAGGGCGGGGCGGCGTACAGGGCCGAGGGCCTGGTCGTCGAGACCGCGCTGTACAAGGCCGGGTTGCTGGCCAAGCGGTGGGTCGACGGCTCTCTCGGCAGCAAGACCCTGCCGGCCGTGAGCGAGTGGCAGGAGCGCCTCGGCTATCGCGGCCGCCAGCCCGGCGGCGACGCGGACGGCTACTTCGGCAGGACGTCGCTGGTCAAGCTCGGCCATCGGTACGGCTTCGACGTGAAGGAGTAACCCATGCTCACCAAGGCGTTCTGGAAGGCGACCGCCGAGCGCTCCGTGCGCACCTTCGCCCAGGTCCTGGTCGGCTCCCTCGGCCTGGACACCCTCGGCATCATCAACGCGAAGTGGAGCGAGGGCCTGGCGCTCGGCGTCGGCGCCGCGGTGCTCACTGTGCTGACGGCGGTGGCGACGTCCGGCGGTCCGGAGGGGCCGGGCCTGACCGAGACCGTGAGCCGCCGGTGACGGTGCCCGAGGCATCGGTCGCGGTCGAACTGGCCCAGCTCAGAGGGGAGATCAACACGGGCCTGGAGCAGATCAAGGGAACGCTCGGCATTCTGGTCGAGCGCACCAACCGTACCGATGCCGATGTGAAGCAGCTGCGAACCGACACCGAGAAGACCCTGACCGAACTCCGTGCCGACGTCGAGGCACTGAAGACGCGCCGCTGGCCCCTCCAGACCGTCAGTGTCCTAGCCGGAGCCGCCGGCACTGTGACGGGCGTCCTGGCGCTCATCCTCCGCTGAACCGTTGCCCCCTTCCGCCTTCGGGCGGGAGGGGGCGCACTCTCTTTTCAACGAGCGCCCCTCACGCGCCACTTGCGCCCTAAGAGAGGTCCGTCACAGACCGGTGCACTCTGCGCAGCTTGGGTGGCACGCCGTGCCAGGGGAATCCGGCCCTTTCTCCCCGGAACCCGGGCTTTCGCCTCGGAATCCAAGGCGTCACTACGCTTGACCGACACCCGGTGCCGACAACGACGGACCCCTGTTGTCGACACACTGTCGTAACCTGATTGGCGCAGCAACACCTTCGAATCGAAGGTGACACAAAAAGACACCCTCCGCAGGGGTAGCAGCCCTGCGGAGGGCCAAAACCAGGAGGTTGAGCTCCGTGGTGCAATCGCAAGGTAACGCAAGCCTGCCCACTGAAGCCAGTGGGGGGTCTAGTCCTTTTGACAAAATCCGCCATGTGGACACCTACGGGCGCGAGTATTGGCTCGGGCGCGAGATGCAGCCGCTCATGGGCTACGCGCAGTGGGGCAAATTCGCGCTCGTCATCGAGAGGGCCAAGACCTCCTTGGCCCTTGTTCAGGGCGAAACCGCAGCTCAGAACCATTTTTCCCAGACGGGAAAGATGGTTCCGATCGGTTCTGGAGCCGAACGTGAAGTTCTGGACTTCCGCCTCACCCGCTTCGGCGCCTACCTCACGGCGATGGCCGGCGACGACACCAAAGAGGCCGTGGCCCTGGCCCGCGTCTACTTCGCCGTCCGTACTCGGGAGGCCGAGACCGGCGCGCTCACCGAGTTGGAGGTCCGCCGCACCGCCCTTGCCCGGGCGCGGGAGATGGTCGACTACCAGATCTTCCGCGACATGATGCGGGACAACGCCCCCGACTACGAGCCCAGCGGCAAGGCCACACGCATCTTCTTCGCCGCCATGCAGAACAAGCTGTACGTCCATGTCGTCGGCATGACCGCCGAGGAGATCAAAGTGGCTCGGGACATCTGCACGTGGCCTGGCATTGAGGAGGGCAAGCCCGAGCCTGGTCCGAAGAGTCGACACAGGAAGGTGGCCAAGAACTACCTCACGGCGAAAGAGCTCGCTAAGCTCGACCGCCTCGTCAGCCGCCTCTGTCTACGCGCCGAGGACATCGCTGAGGATGACCTCCACCTGTCCCTGATGGAGTGGCAGAACCTGGTCGAGGTCGAGCTGATGATGGCGAATCGACAGCTCGCCGCGTGACAGTCGCCGTGTGGCCCCCTCTCGCCTTCGGGCGCGAGGGGGCTTTCGTCGTGTCTCAGCGTGGGTTCAGCGTCCGTCGCACGCGGTTGATCACATTCTGCGCGTCCGCCCCGTACACAGCCGACTCGCCAAGCGTGTCCCACACCCGCCGGTACGAGGCCACCGTCTCGTCGTCGTCCAGCCACAGCTCAGCGTGCCAGTCTTCGGCGATGACCAGCCTGTTGTCGAGGATCCAGAAACCGTTAGCAGTTGGGACCTTGAGAGATGCGCTGAGGGGGATGATCCCGAGCTCGATCGTGTCCATCCCGACTTGGCCCGCCAGACGGTCCAGCTGCGCGGCGAGCACCGACGGCGGGCACACGAGGGCGTGCAGCGCTGGCTCCCACACCAGCGCGTGGAAGCGTCTGCCGCCCTGGTACAGCCACGACTGCCGCTCCATCCGCGACCGTACGGCTTCCTCCGTATCGCGTTTCGTGCCCTGAAGGTCGGCGTACCGCAGGAAGATATGCCGAGCGTAGTCGGCAGTCTGGAGCATGCCTGGCACGACGGCCTCTTCCCAGGCATGGATGACGCGGGCCTGGTCCACAGCGACGTTCCAGGTGTCCTGCACCGGGCGGTGGCCGGCGCCGAGCTGGCGGCGCCAGGAGCGGATGTGGGACTCGAATCCGCGTAGCCGGGCTACCAGTTCCTCAGCGGTATCCGAGTGGCCGACGGCGTCAGCCCAGGCCTGGAGGTCCTCAGGGACCGCCGTCTGCCGGCCGCCCTCCAGCTTGTACACCTTGGAGTGCGGCCAGCCGAGCCGCAGTGCGAGCTGTGTGCCGGTGAGACGGCCTCCCGGGGCGGACAGGCGTAGCTCCCTCAGGCGTCGACCGAGGGCCTCGCGTGCCTGCTGGTAGTCCGTGCTCACCGGTGCCGGTCAGCCCTTCAACTGTGCCGCGAAGACGTCGTAGGGGAGGGAAGCGTGTACGGCCGCGTCGCGGACCTGGCAGTAGCGCAGCACCTCGGCAGGCTCGGTGATGACCTCGACGTCGTGGAAAACGTCCTGGTCGTCGAAGCGGAGTATCGCTACGAGTCGGCTGTCGAAGACCCAGAAGTCCTCGGCGGGCAGATGTGCCCGCTCGGCGTCCTCGCGCCACACGTTGCGGGCGTCCTCGCCGGTGGCCGCGTTGCAGCGGGCGTAGCTGAGGAGGAACCGCTGCCCGTCGGTCGGCGGGTTGTCGACGACGCGGACGCGCCCGACGTACTTCCCTGCCGCCGTCTGCCGACGGATGTTCTGGCACCAGTCGCTGTCAAGGTCGCACGGCGCCTGGCCGGTGGCGAGGAACTCATCGAAGCCCAGGTCTTCCCGGTCGGAGGCGTAGCCGCGCCGGGTCTCCAAGTGCCACGCCGAGTGCTCGAACGTCTCGAAGAGCCGGCCGAACTCCTCCAGGTCGATGATCTTCGGCACGCGGTACATCTCCTTGGGACCATGGTTGACGAGCAGTTCCCAGGGGACGGCAACGGCCGCATCGTCTGGTCCGAAGTGCTGGAGTTGGGCCAGGTCGGCCGGGTCGGTGATGGGCACCCCCTGGACGATGATCTCACCGCTGTCGAGGTCCTCGTGCACGGCGGGGCAGCCGCCGTTCTTGCTGTCGGTGCCGTTGAAGCGAAGCCGTCGCGCCATGGTCGTCTCCCGTCAATGCCGGATCGGTCGCCTTCAGCATCGCCAGGCTCGGTGGCGGGTACTACAGGGCACGCGCGGTTCCGTGAGACCACACGAGAACATTCCGTGAGCCAGTGAGAACATTCGAGAACATCGCATGGCGGCTGTCAACGGCGCCTCCCTAACGTCCTGTTCATGGTCGAAGCACGCGAGTTGCACGACGTCGATCCGTTCGCGACGCACGTCGATCCCTTCACGGCTGTGGAGTCACTCAGGGCGGCGCTGGAGAAGGCGGGCATCGTGCTGCCGTCACTCGCCGTCGATGCGGCATCGCCCACCCTCGGCCTCGTCGAACTGGGGCGTGTGCGTGCGGACGTGGCCGTGCGACTGGCGGACGCACTCAGGCGAGGGGGTCCACCATCATGACTGCGCCCGCGATAGAGACGTCGCCCCTGTCTGCTGAGTGCGAGCTGGCGAAGCGGCCCGGCTACAAGGACCTGCACGGCCACTGCTGCCAGACCAAGGACATACCGCTTCCCCATGGGGGCGGCATCCTGCTGCAGCGTCGTTGTGGCTGCTCCTGTCACCGTTGGAACGGGAGCTCGTCGTGACTGCGCTGCATGTGTGCCGGTACTGCGACGGCCTAATCACGGACCCGGATGACGCGGTCGCGGTCGCCCACGAGTTAGGGATGTCCGGCCCCGGCTGGACGGTGTGGGCGCACAGTGCACACGCGCACCTCGTCGAACCGGACGCCGATGCGATCCGGATCCTTTCGCGGATTCTGATCACACGCGCTCTGGCGTCAGACGACTGAGGCCCAACGCGCAGCCGAACCCCCGCTGCCGGCGCCCGCCGATGGTGCCGGCAGCGGGATGAGCGGCGGACGCCCCCGTCTCCCCCGTCGGGGGCGTCCGCTCAGCGCACGGGGGAGTCGGTTGCTGGGCCCTGGTGGCCTTGCTCGATACGACCGGTCGACGCCGGTCCGCACCACGATCACCCCTCCCTCCGCGGATCGGCAGCCGCAGCGGCAGTAGGCACCAAGACTCCCGGGGCGGGGTCCCACCACGCACGTCCGAAGCACACCGACTCGAGGAGGCACGGACCGTGACAGACACACAGAAGCGCAGCCTGATCGACGCTCGGAGCCTGATCAGCGAAGAGATGCGGTCAACTCTCGTCGCCAACATGTGTGACAAGTTCCCTCAGTTGACGGAGGAGAAGGCGGACCGGGGCGTCGGCCAGATGCTCGCCTTCCTCGCCGCGTGCGCCTACAGCGAGAGGCCGCTCTCTCCCTCGCCGCTGGTGGACGACTTCTGGCACGCCTTCCTGCTCCACACCAAGGCCTACCGGGAGTTCTGCGCCGAAACCTTCGGCCGGTTCCTGGACCACCAGCCCGGCTACCTCGACCCGGAGGAGCACGGTGGGGGCAAGGCGCTCCGCGCCCGGACGGTCGACGCGATCACGCTCGCCGGGTACGAGATCGACATGGAGTTCTGGCCTGAGCTGGAGCTTGCGAAGTGCTCGCAGTGCCACGCCAACTGCTCCGACAGCCCGAACCATCCCTGACACACACGCTGGCTCTCGGCGGCCTGTGCCACGCTCTGGCCAGGCCGGGGGCTGGCCATTTCGCTCAACCGAAGCAGGAGCAGCGGGTGAACCGCATCGAATGGCACCACCTACCAGCAGCGACCCGGGCCGCCGTCGAGCGGCACGCGAGCCCCGTCGAGAGCGCCGAGACGGCGCCACACGGCGTCATGTCCCGGCTCGCCTGCACTATCCGCACACGGGCAGGCCGAGCGTTCCTCAAGGGAACGCGGCAGGACGACCCGCAGGCCTGGGTGTACCGCCACGAGGCTAAGGTCACGCAGGCGGCCCCGCGCGCGGCCCGCGTGCTGTGGGAGGTCGACGCAGGCGGGTGGCTGCTCTACGGGTACGAGTACGTCGACGGGCGGTACCCGAACCTGCGTCCTGGCTCGGCCGACCTCGCCCCTCTCGTGTCCTCTCTTGCTGCCCTCTCCGAGGCGCCCTGGCCCGAGGCCCTGAGGAAGAAGCCGCTGCACACGCGCTGGGCCGACTTCCTGCCCGAGGATGTGCCGCCGGGATTGCAAGGCCGGAGCCTCGCCCACACAGACATGTCCCCACACAACATGCTGGTGACCCTGGCAGGTGAGTTGCTGCTGGTGGACTGGGCCCTGTCCTGCCCCGCCCCCGCATGGGCAGACACCGCGCTGACGATCCCCAGACTCATCTCCGCCGGCCACACACCGGAGCAGGGTGAGGCGATTGCCCGGCAGGTGCCCGCGTACCGCGCGGCCGACCCTGACACCGTCACCACTTTCGCGCGCACCGTCTACGCCGCGTGGGAGGACTGGGAGCGAACTCGCCCACTTCCTCATCGGGCCGCGCTCACGGCTGCTGCCCGCGAATGGGTCGCGTGCCGTGAGGTCGTGCCACTGCCCTGAGCCGGGCCACTCATACGGCCCCGTCCGTCCATTACCCCCGTGGCGGATGGGCGGGGTCCGGCAGTCGCTGGCCACGGATCAGTGAAGGTGGAGGTCCGTTCCGCACCAGCCACCCGAACGCGGGACGGTGTGATGTGCGTCCGTCGTTCCCGCAGAGCGCTCGCCGACGAGGCTGAGCGCGGCCGCCCCGCCCTCCGTATAGAGGGCGGGGCGGTTTACTGTGTGCGACCGACGCCCCCCGCCGAATCACGCGGCGGGGGGCGCCCTTCCGACCGGGGGCCTCCCGAGCACCCCAGCCGGGCTTGCTTGGGGTTGTGCGTCAGACGGACGGAAGCTTCTCGTCCGCCTCCCCTGCCTGCACTGTACCTACCGTTACTGCCCGATCTACAGCGGGTAGACGGGGCGTACGCGAAAGCTCTACAGATCGCTCATCTCAGCTGCGGACGCCCGTCCCCACCAGGCCATGACTTGGTACATCGAGCGATACCCGAGGGAGTCCCGGATCGCGGCGAGTTCCTTGGTCACGGCGCGCTCGCTGAGTCCGATGCGGGGGCCGACCTGTTGCTGCGAGTATCCGGCGTCGAGCTCGCGCAGTATGCGCCGCTGGCGTTCGCTAATGGCCGTGTGGCCCGCCGGCCGGGAGAGGTCTTGCCACCGGGTGGCCTGGTCCCAGAAGTGGTTGAATACGGCGCGGGCCCACATGACTGCCGCTCTATCGAAGACGTGCCAGCCGGAGTTTGGTTCGGCGCTCTCGATGACGTGGTTGTCGATGAAGAGGTGGCGCTGGTCGATGATGACCATGCGCGGGCCGGGGGTGCTGGAGGCGCGGACGTCGGCGCCGTCGGCGACCATCTGGCCGATGTAGTCGCGGGACTGGCCGTGCTCGTGGGTGCTGCGGTGGTAGAGCGAGCGGACGTGGACTCCGCGGCTGAGCGCGGCGCGGGTGCGGTCGATGCCCAGTCGGAGTATCGCCGGGTCGCGGTCGGCTGGCTCCGAGGGCTGGAGGGTGATGACTTCCGCGGTGGCCGCGACGGTGGTTTCGCCGAGGCGAGCGTTCATCTGATGGGCGGTGGCGAGGTACTCCGACCCTGGGCCGCCGTAGAGCCGGTGGGGGTCGAAGTGCTCGGCAAGGCGCTCCAGGGCAGGGATGTGGGCCATGCGGTCGGCGAGCTGGGTGAGGTCGCGCAGGGCGGCCGCGGTGAGGGCTTGGGCGACGGCGCGGGGATCGTGTGGGACGTAGCGGCCGGCCCGGTAGGGGTCGCGGTCGATGAGGCGGAGCGCGAGTAGCCGGTCGACTTTTCGGTCGGGTGGGAGTTCTTCCTGCTCGGCGATCATCCGGTAGGTCTCAAGATCTTCGGGTGGGAGGGGGAGTTCACCGCCCGACCTGTCCAACTCGCTCATGTTCGCCCCCAGTTGGGTGTGCGAGATTCTGCATGTGCTCTTTTCTGTACGGCCTGTCGCTTGGATCTCATCAATCCCGCATGCCAACCTACGTTGAGTAGCGCTAATTCGCGCGCACGTTCGAGTAAGGGGTTTCCATGACGAGGATCCGCCTAGCGGCCGTGGCCACACTGCTGGCCCTGGCTGCCACCGTCACCCCTGCTGCAGCGGATACCCCGGATGCGCAGGGGACCAGCGTCGAGCCCACCACCTCGACTACCCAGGAGCCGTCGGAGGCTGATGCGTCTCCGGCCCTCGACGATGTCGGTTGGGGCTGACAGCCCGCCCAGAACTCCGGCCGGGTGCTCGGGAGGCCCCAGCCGGAATGGCAGACGCCCCCTGCCGCGTGATTCGGCAGGGGGCGCGCTGCCACAGTAGTGCCCCGCGAGTCAGTTGGCATCCACAGCTTCCTGCAAGGTCATCCAGTCGCGTTTGGCGCAAGTTACGGGGTAGTAGCGGGATACCAAGATCCACACATGTAGAAGCCCGGTAGATCCTGGGGATCTACCGGGCTTCTCACCTGGCGCTATGCCGCTGTGGGGCTAACAGGATTTGAACCTGTGGCCTCATCCTTATCAGGGATGCGCTCTAACCAACTGAGCTATAGCCCCGCCGCGCTCTGCGGTGTATGTCCCGCGCGCTGACCCCTGAAGATTAGCGCACGACGTGGGCAGTCCCAAAATCGATAGTCAGAGGACCGTCGCCCGAGGTTTGAAAGGGCGTTGCCGGTTAATGTCACTCGTCCTCGGCCAGCGTCAGCTCGACGCCGCCCACGAAGCCCGCCGACAGGTTGTAGATGAACGCGCCGAGGGTCGCCAGGGCCGTCGCGAGGACGACGTCGATGACGGCGATGATCGACGTGAACATCAGGACGTTCGGGAGGGACAGGAAGGACTGGAGGTCGAAGCCGTTCGACTCGTTCGAGCCGGTGGCCTCGGAGATCGTGCCGCCAACCGTCGAGAAGACGCCCATCGCGTCCATGACCATCCACAGCACCGCCGAGGCGACGATCGTGCAGATGCCCAGGGCGATGGAGAGCAGGAAGCTCACCTTCATGACCGACCAGGGGTCGGCCTTCGCCACGCGCAGCCGGGCCTTGCGGGTGCGGGGCGTCGTACGGGCGCCCGTGCGGGGCCGTCGTACGGCACCGGCGGGCGCCGCCGCCGGCGGGTAGGCCTGCGGCGGGTGGTACGGGCCGGCGGGCTGCTGTGGCTGGCGCTCTCCCGGCAGCGGAGAGGCCGGCTGCGGCGCCGCCTGAGCGGCTTGCTGGGCCGACGGCTGGGGCTGGGAGCCCGCAGCGGCCGAGCCCGCCCCAGCCGCGTACTGCTGGGTCTGCGAGCCACGGGTGTCCGTCACAGTTCCCCCCTGGGATCCATGAGTGTCAGGCGAGCGTGAGTCGGTCGGGGACGACTTGATCGCTTGCAGGTTGGTCGTGTGCGAGTCCGTCACACGCGCGGCGGAGCCACTGCCGCCGCCGTCCGTCTCCGTACCGGTCGGTCCGGCGCCCGTGGCTCCGCTCACGATGACTCACTCCTCGCGCTACTCGTCCGAGGGCGCCTCACCCTCGTCCGTGCCGGTGGTCGCGACACCCTCGGCGATCTCGTCCACGGCCACGTCGCCGTCGACTTCCTCCGCCTCGCGTCCCGCCTCGGCGTTGCGTGCGATACCGACGACGGCATCGCGCTTGCCCAGGTTGATCAGTTGGACGCCCATCGTGTCACGGCCTGTCTCCCTGACCTCGTTGACTCGCGTACGAATCACACCGCCGGACAGCGTGATGGCGAGGATCTCGTCGGTCTCCTCAACCACCAGCGCACCGACGAGCGATCCGCGGTCCTCCACGATCTTGGCGGCCTTGATGCCGAGGCCGCCGCGTCCCTGGACGCGGTACTCGTCGACAGCGGTCCGCTTCGCGTACCCGCCGTCGGTGGCAGTGAACACGAACGTACCGGGTCGAACAACATTCATCGAGAGCAGCTCGTCGCCCTCGCGGAAACTCATGCCCTTGACACCCGAGGTGGCACGGCCCATGGGCCGCAGGGCGTCGTCCGTGGCAGTGAACCTGATCGATTGCGCCTTCTTGCTGATCAGAAGCAGATCGTCATCGGGCGATACGAGTTCGGCTCCGATCAGTTCGTCATCGGAACCGTCCGCCGTCTCACGGAGGTTGATCGCGATGACGCCACCGGAACGCGGCGAATCGTAATCCTTCAGAGGCGTCTTCTTGACCAGACCGCCCTTGGTGGCGAGCACCAGGTGCGGCGCCGCCTCGTAGTCGCGGATCGCGAGGATCTCGGCGATCGCCTCGTCCGGCTGGAAGGCGAGCAGGTTGGCCACGTGCTGGCCGCGCGCGTCACGGCCGGCGTCCGGCAGCTCGTACGCCTTCGCCCGGTAGACGCGGCCCTTGTTGGTGAAGAACAGCAGCCAGTGGTGGGTGGTGGACACGAAGAAGTGGTCGACGATGTCGTCTTCCTTGAGCTTCGCGCCGCGCACGCCCTTGCCGCCGCGCTTCTGGGCGCGGTAGTCGACGGTCTTGGTGCGCTTGACGTAACCGCCACGTGTGACGGTCACCACGATGTCCTCTTCGGCGATGAGGTCCTCGATGGACATGTCGCCGTCGTAGGGCACCAGCATGGTCTTGCGGTCGTCGCCGTACTTCTCGACGATCGCGGCCAGCTCCGCGCTGACGATGCCGCGCTGGCGGACCGGCGAGGCGAGGATCTCGTTGTACTCGTTGATCTTCGCCTGGAGTTCGTCGTGCTCCTGGACGATCTTCTGGCGCTCGAGGGCGGCGAGGCGGCGCAGCTGCATCTCGAGGATGGCGTTGGCCTGGATCTCGTCGATCTCCAGGAGCTGCATCAGGCCGCCGCGCGCGATCTCGACGGTGTCGCTGCGCCGGATCAGCGCGATGACCTCATCGATGGCGTCCAGGGCCTTGAGGAGGCCGCGGAGGATGTGGGCGCGCTCCTCGGCCTTGCGCAGGCGGAAGCGCGTCCGGCGGACGATGACCTCGATCTGGTGCGTCACCCAGTGGCGGATGAACGCGTCCAGGGAGAGGGTGCGGGGCACGCCGTCGACCAGGGCCAGCATGTTGGCGCCGAAGTTGGTCTGCAGGTCGGTGTGCTTGTAGAGGTTGTTCAGAACGACCTTGGCGACCGCGTCCCGCTTCAGCACGATGACCAGTCGCTGGCCGGTGCGTGACGAGGTCTCGTCGCGGACGTCCGCAATACCGCCGACCTTGCCGTCCTTCACCAGGTCGGCGATCTTCTGCGCCAGGTTGTCCGGATTGACCTGGTATGGCAGCTCCGTCACCACCAGGCACTGGCGGCCCTGGATCTCCTCGACCTCGACGACCGCGCGCATCGTGATCGAGCCACGGCCCGTGCGGTACGCCTCCTCGATGCCCTTGCGGCCGACGACGAGCGCGCCGGTCGGGAAGTCCGGGCCCTTGATGCGCGCGACGAGGGCGTCGAGCAGTTCCTCGTGCGACGCCTCCGGGTTCTCGAGGTACCACTGGGCGCCGGACGCGACCTCGCGCAGGTTGTGCGGCGGAATGTTGGTCGCCATGCCGACCGCGATACCGGCCGAGCCGTTGATCAGCAGGTTCGGGAACCGGGCGGGCAGGACGGTCGGCTCCTGGGAGCGGCCGTCGTAGTTGTCCGTGAAGTCGACGGTCTCCTCGTCGATGTCGCGGACCATCTCCATCGACAGCGGCGCCATTTTGCACTCGGTGTAGCGCATGGCCGCCGCCGGGTCGTTGCCCGGAGAGCCGAAGTTGCCGTTGGAGTCGACGAGCGGCATGCGCATCGACCACGACTGGGCGAGGCGGACCAGGGCGTCGTAGATCGAGGAGTCGCCGTGGGGGTGGTAGTTGCCCATGACGTCGCCGACCACACGGGCGCACTTGTAGAAGCCGCGCTCGGGGCGGTAGCCGCCGTCGTACATGGCGTACAGGACGCGGCGGTGGACGGGCTTGAGCCCGTCCCGGACGTCCGGCAGCGCACGGGAGACGATGACGGACATCGCGTAGTCGAGGTACGAGCGCTGCATCTCCGTCTCGAGCCCGACGGGCTCGACACGCTGGGCGATGTCGCCGCCTTCTTCAGGCGTGAAGGGAGTGTTCTCGTCGGCCATTGCTGGTGAAGATCCTTCCTGGTGCGGTCAGCTGAGACCGACTCAGATGTCGAGGAAGCGGACGTCCTTGGCATTGCGCTGGATGAACGCGCGCCGCGCCTCGACGTCCTCGCCCATGAGGACCGAGAACAGGTCGTCGGCCTGCGCGGCGTCGTCGAGGGTGACCTGGCCGAGGACGCGGTGCTCCTGGTCCATCGTGGTGATGCGCAGCTCCTCGGCGTTCATCTCGCCGAGACCCTTGAAGCGCTGGACCGAGTCGTCGCGGATGCGCTTGCCGTTCTGCCGGCCGAGTTCGATCAGCGCGTCGCGCTCGCGGTCGGAGTACGCGTACTCGAAGTCGTCCCGGCCCCACTTGATCTTGTAGAGCGGGGGACGCGACAGGAACACGTGCCCGGCCTCGACCAGCGGCCGCATGAAGCGGAACAGGAAGGTCAGCAGCAGGGTGTTGATGTGCTGGCCGTCGACGTCGGCGTCCGCCATCAGGATGATCTTGTGGTAGCGCAGCCTCTCGATGTCGAAGTCCTCGTGGACTCCGGTACCGAAGGCGGAGATCAGCGCCTGGATCTCCTGGTTCTGCAGGATCTTGTCGATCCGCGCCTTCTCGACGTTGAGGATCTTGCCTCGGATCGGGAGGATCGCCTGGTACTGCGGGTTGCGGCCGGACTTGGCCGAGCCGCCGGCGGAGTCACCCTCGACGATGAAGATCTCGCACTTGGTGGGGTCGTTCGACTGGCAGTCGGAGAGCTTGCCCGGCAGGGACGCCGACTCCAGCAGGCCCTTGCGGCGGGTGAGGTCGCGGGCCTTGCGGGCGGCCACGCGCGCGGTGGCGGCCTGGATGCCCTTGCGGACGATGTCCGCGGCCTCGTTCGGGTTGCGGTCCAGCCAGTCGTTGAGGTGCTCGTAGACCGCCTTCTGGACGAAGGTCTTCGCCTCCGTGTTGCCCAGCTTGGTCTTCGTCTGGCCCTCGAACTGCGGCTCGCTCAGCTTCACCGAGATGATCGCGGTCAGACCCTCGCGGATGTCGTCGCCCGTGAGGTTGTCGTCCTTCTCACGGAGCAGCTTCTTGTCGCGCGCGTACTTGTTGATCAGGTTCGTCAGCGCCGAGCGGAATCCCTCTTCGTGGGTGCCGCCCTCGTGGGTGTGGATGATGTTGGCGAAGGAGTACACACCCTCGCTGTAGCCGCTGTTCCACTGCATGGCGACTTCGAGGGAGAGGGCCTTGTCCTTGTCCTCGGCCTCGAGGTCGATCACCGTCGGGTGCACCACGTCTCCCTTGCGGGAGTTGAGGTACTTCACGAAGTCGACGATGCCGCCGTCGTAGTGGTACGTGACCTTCTTGACCTCGGCGGTCTCGTCCGCGCCGGCCTCGTCCGCCCCGGAGGTCGCCTTCGCCGACTCGCGCTCATCAGTGAGTTTGATGGTCAAACCCTTGTTGAGGAACGCCATCTCCTGGAAGCGCCGCGAGAGCGTCTCGAAGGAGTAGTCCGTGGTCTCGAAGATGTCGGCGTCGGCCCAGAAGGTGACCGACGTGCCGGTCTCGTCCGTGGCCTCGTGCTTGACCAACGGCGCCGTGGGGACGCCCATCTTGTAGTCCTGCGTGTGGCGGTACCCGTCGGTCTTGACCTCTACGGCGACCTTCGAGGACAGCGCGTTCACCACGGAGACGCCCACGCCGTGCAGACCACCGGAGACCGCGTAGCCGCCGCCGCCGAACTTGCCGCCCGCGTGCAGCACGGTCAGCACGACCTCGAGGGCCGGCTTGCCCTCGGAGGCGACGATGCCCACCGGGATGCCACGGCCGTTGTCGACCACGCGCACGCCGCCGTCGGCGAGGATCGTCACCTCGATGGTGTCCGCGTGACCGGCCAGCGCCTCGTCGACGGAGTTGTCGACCACCTCGTACACGAGGTGGTGCAGTCCGCGCTCACCGGTCGAGCCGATGTACATACCGGGTCGCTTGCGGACCGCGTCCAGACCCTCGAGGACGGTGATGGCGCTGGCGTCGTACGAGGCGGTGACCTCGCCGTTCGACGAAGTCACCGCGCCGTTGGCGCCGGCGTCGGTGGACGGGATGTTCTCGTTGGGGTTGCCGGAATCGGCCACGAAGCGCCCTTTCTGGCACAGCACGAGCCAGGCTCGCCGGCAGGTTGCCGGAGCGGCTGCGGCATGTTGCGTTGGTAAGCCTTGATCAGCGTTGCTCAGCTTTTCCCGGACGGTCCCCACGGATGGGGCGGGATTAGCTTCCAGTCTACCGGTAGCGCCGACAGTGATGGGGGTTTGCCGGTACCTGAGTCCTCATGTGGCGCCCTGAATCGGTCTCCGCCGGGTCCCCATATACGGAGCGGGGCTCCAAGAGGCTCACAGCGGCACTCAGCGCTTCCGGCTGTCAACCCATGGCTACTTCGGAGTCAGGTCGCGATTCGCAACCGCGTCCGCCGGTACTTCGCAGACGTCGACGCGCGTTGATCGCTTCTCTCGACGTGATGTCCGTCACCCATAGGTGTCGCCGGGCCCCGTGCTGCCCGGAGCACGCAGCGGGCCGTACCGGCGGGCGGGACCACCGGGGCCGTTCACCTTGATCAACTGCACCGTGCCATGGCCCAGATCCTCGTTCAGCCGGGCGACCAGCGTGGGGGCGAGCAGACGCAGGTTCGTCGCCCAGGCCGTGGAGTCGCAGCGCACGATCAGCACACGCTCGTCCTCGTCGTACCGCTCCGGCACGCAGTGCTTGGCGACGTCCTCGCCGACGATCTGCGGCCAGCGGCCCATCACACCGCCCACCGCGGCCGGGGCCTCCCAACCCCGCTCGGTGATCAGGCGGTTGATCGCGGCGCCGAGCGCCATGGGGTCGCGTCCATCGGCACGCGCGCCGGAGCGCAGGCCACCGCGACGCGCCTGCTTCTTCTGCTGCACGGCATCCCCACGCGCGCGTGCCTGTTCCTTCGCCGCGCGCAACGCCACGCGCGCGAGGTCCACCCCGGACGGCTCGGGTGCCCCCTGCTCGGTTGCCTTCTTGGGGTCGTCGGTCGTCATGCGCGCTCCACCGTCCCGTCCGACACCGTGTACCGCGTCCCCGTCAGCACGTGCGGTACGTCGTCGTCCACCGCGGCCGTCACCAGCACCTGCTCACCGGGCGCCACCAGCTCGGCCAGCCGCTCGCGCCGCCGGGTGTCCAACTCGGCGAACACATCGTCGAGGATCAGCACCGGCTCATTGCCCTCGGCCCTGAGCAGGTCGTACGACGCCAGCCGCAGCGCCAGCGCAAACGACCATGACTCACCGTGGGAGGCGTATCCCTTGGCCGGCAGCTGACCGAGTTTGAGATTCAAATCGTCTCGATGAGGCCCTACGAGGGTGACGCCCCGCTCGATCTCCTGCTTGCGCGCATCGGCGAGCGCGGCCATCACCTGCGTGTAGAGGTCCTCGCGCGTGTGCGCCTCGCCCGGCGCCGACGGCTTGTACTCCAGGGCCACCGGGCCGCCACCGGGCGCCAGTTGCTCGTACGCCTTGTCGGTCAGTGGCTGGATCGCGGCTATCAGGTCCAGGCGCTGAGCAAGCAACTCGGCGCCCGCGCGCGCAAGATGCTGGTCCCAGACGTCGAGGGTCGACAGATCCATCGAGCGACCGCCGTGCCGACGAGCCAACGCGGCACTTTTCAACAGGGTGTTCCGCTGCCTGAGGACCCGCTCGTAGTCCGAGCGCACACCGGCCATGCGCGGAGACCGGGCGGTGATCAGCTCGTCGAGAAAGCGGCGCCGCTCCCCGGGATCGCCCTTGACCAGAGCGAGGTCCTCGGGCGCGAACAGCACAGTCCGTACGATGCCCAGCACATCACGGGGTCTGACCTGCGAGGACCTGTTGATGCGAGCGCGGTTCGCCCTGCCGGGGTTCAGCTCCAGCTCGACCAGCTGCTGCCGCTCGCCCTGCTTGACCTGCGCACGGATGACCGCACGGTCGGCGCCCATCCGGACGAGAGGGGCGTCGGAGGCGACGCGGTGACTGCCCAGGGTGGCGAGGTAGCCGATCGCCTCGACGAGGTTCGTCTTGCCCTGCCCATTGGGGCCGACGAAGGCGGTGACACCCGGGTCGAGCGGAACTTCGACCCGGGCGTACGAGCGGAAGTCGGCCAGCGACAGATGCGTGACGTGCATGGTCGTTCGCCGACCTCCCCCAGTGTTGTGGACCGCTCAGCAGCCCTGTGGATTACTTCGTCTCGACCGCGTGGCCACCGAACTGGTTCCGCAGCGCCGCGATCATCTTCATCTGCGGAGAGTCATCCTGCCGCGAGGCGAACCGCGCGAACAGGGACGCCGTGATCGCCGGGAGCGGCACGGCGTGGTCGATGGCGGCTTCCACAGTCCAGCGGCCTTCCCCGGAGTCCTGTGCATAACCGCGCAGCTTCTGCAGGTGCTCGTCCTCGTCGAGGGCATTTACCGCGAGGTCGAGCAGCCAGGAGCGGATGACCGTGCCCTCCTGCCAGGAACGGAACACCTCCCGGACGTCGGTCACGGAGTCGACCTTCTCCAGGAGCTCCCAGCCCTCGGCGTAGGCCTGCATCATCGCGTACTCGATGCCGTTGTGGACCATCTTCGCGAAGTGGCCCGCGCCGACCTTCCCGGCGTGCACCGCACCGAAGTCGCCCTCGGGCTTGAGGGCGTCGAAGACCGGCTGCACCTTCGCCACGTTCTCCGTGTCGCCGCCGTACATCAGCGCATAGCCGTTCTCCAGGCCCCAGACGCCGCCGGAGACACCGCAGTCGACGAAGCCGATGCCCTTGGCGGCCAGCTCCTCCGCGTGCTTCTCGTCGTCCGTCCAGCGCGAGTTGCCGCCGTCCACGACGACATCCCCGGGCTCCAGCAGCTCGGCCAGCTCGTCGATGGTCGACTGGGTGGCCGCACCGGCCGGGACCATCACCCATACGACGCGCGGGCCCGCGAGCTTGCCCACAAGCTCTTCCAGGCTGTGGACATCGGCGAGATCCGGGTTGCGGTCGTATCCGATGACGGTGTGGCCTGCGCGGCGGATCCGCTCGCGCATGTTGCCGCCCATCTTGCCGAGGCCGACGAGACCGAGCTCCATCAGTTGTTCCTTAGGTTGCTGTGTGGCGTGTGAGGCACCTTCGTACCCATGTCCGAGCCTAAACCCGGACTCTCACGCACACCTGTGGGCATACGCGCTCAAACGTATGCCCCGACCTGCGGTGTTCTCGTCGGTCGCGGTCAGCCGCTGAGGCGGACCGGCATGATCAGGTACTTGTAGGCCTCGTCCGCCTCGGCGTCCAGCGCCGGCTTGCCGCTGAGCAGCGCGGGCTTGGTGGACGTCGTGAAGGACAGCTGCGCCACCGGGGAGTCGATGGCGCTCAGGCCGTCCAGCAGGAACGTCGGATTGAAGGCGATCGAGACGTCATCGCCCTCCAGCTGGGCGTCCACGCGTTCCACAGCCTGTGCATCGTCGCTGGAACCGGCCTCCAGGATCAGCACGCCCTGCTCGAAGCTCAGCCGCACAGGAGTGTTGCGCTCGGCGACCAGGGCCACGCGCTTGACGGCCTCCACGAAGGGGGCGGTCTCGATCACGGCGACCGAGTTGAACTCCGTCGGGAACAGCGAGCGGTACTTCGGGAGGTCGCCCTCCAGCAGCCGCGTCGTCGTACGCCGGCCGGCGCCCTCGAAACCGATCAGGCCCTCGCCCGCGCCCGAGCCGGACAGCGCCAGGATCACGCTGTCGCCGCTGGTCAACGCCTTGGCGGTGTCCAGGAGCGTCTTGGCGGGGACCAGGGCGACCGCGGACGCCTCCGGGTTCTCCGGCTTCCACAGGAACTCACGGACCGCGAAGCGGTAGCGGTCGGTGGAGGCCAGGGTGACCCGGTCGCCCTCGATCTCGATGCGCACACCGGTGAGGACGGGCAGCGTGTCGTCACGACCGGCGGCGATGGCGACCTGGGAGGCAGCCGAGGCGAAGACCTCACCGGGGACGGTGCCGGTCGCCGACGGCATCTGCGGCAGCGCCGGGTATTCCTCCACAGGCAGTGTGTGGAGTGTGAACCGCGAGGAGCCGCAGACCACCGTCGCCCGTACACCGTCTGTGGAAATCTCCACCGGGCGGTTGGGAAGGGCGCGGGAGATGTCGGCGAGCAGCCTGCCGGAGACGAGGACCGTGCCCTCCTCCTCGACCTCGGCCTCCACAGACACGCGTGCCGAGACCTCGTAGTCGAAGCTGGACAGGCTCAGCTGGCCGTCCTCGGCCTTCAGCAGCAGGCCGGCGAGGACAGGCGCCGGCGGACGGGCCGGGAGGCTGCGCGCCGCCCAGGCCACTGCCTCCGCGAGTACGTCGCGTTCCACCCGGATCTTCACTGTTGCCGCCTCCTGCTGTTGCCGGCGCTTCTCGGCCTGCCTGGCTTCGTCGTCTGTCTCGGTGTGGTCGGTCCCTGTGAGGGGAAGGACACCGGAGAACAGTCTGACGCACGGCACTGACAGTAGGTGCCTCTCGGGGTCAAGTCGTGACGAGGGGCAGTCGGGCGCCGAAGAGCGAGTTGTGCACAGGACCCTCTTCGAAGCGAATTCCCAGCTCTCTCTAGTTGGGAGTAGTAGTAGGGCCTGTGGATACCGTGGATAACCCTGTTTTCCCAGGTCAGCGGCAAGATTTTGTCCACGGGCCCTGTGGGCGACACCGGTGGACAACCAGGCGAATCTGTGGAGAACGGAAAGTTCTGCACACCCCATGCACAGGCTGAGGCGACTTCTCCCCAGTGCCGTCCCCAGCTTTACCCAGCTTTCCCACAGACCAACCCGGCAGCTTGATGTGACGCCTTTCACTCGTCCCGGTGAGGAGGCGCGTCGCGTTGCCGAACAGTGGACAGCGGTGTGGAGAAGCGGGCCATCCTTGGGGACAACTGACCCCAGCCTGTGGGTTGCCCGTGGACAACTTCGTACACAGCCTGTGGATCTTTTCGCTGTCCACAGTCTGTGGAGATCGCTCGTCCACCAATCCACAACCACTTGAGCTGGCTTGATGGTCTGTCAACGGAGTCGGCTGTGGACAGGATCTGGACAACTCCCCAGTCCCCAGGGTGTGGACGGCAGAAAGTCACCGAATCTGTGGAGAGTGGCCGTAACGCGGCACGTAATCGAACACCGGGTGGCTGCGGCATAACGAAGGGCGCCCTCCGGATCTCCTCCGGAGGGCGCCCTCGGTGCCGTAACCCTGTGGTCGTCAGCCGTTTTTGATGCGGTTCGTCAGCTCGGTCACCTGGTTGTAGATGGAGCGCCGCTCGGCCATCAGATTGCGGATCTTGCGGTCGGCGTGCATCACCGTCGTATGGTCGCGGCCGCCGAACAGCGCGCCGATCTTCGGCAGCGACAGGTCCGTGAGCTCGCGGCACAGGTACATGGCGATCTGGCGGGCCGTGACGAGCTGGCGGCCGCGCGAGCTGCCGCACAGATCCTCGACCGTGAGACCGAAGTAGTCGGCGGTCGCGCTCATGATGGCCGTCGAGGTGATCTCCGGCGTCGAGTCTTCACCGCCGGGGATGAGGTCCTTGAGGACGATCTCGGTCAGGCCCAGGTCCACCGGCTGCCGGTTGAGCGACGCGAACGCCGTCACCCGGATCAGCGCGCCCTCCAGCTCGCGGATGTTGCGCGAGATCCGGGAGGCGATGAACTCGAGTACCTCCGGCGGGGCGTTGAGCTGCTCCTGCACCGCCTTCTTACGGAGGATGGCGATACGGGTCTCCAGCTCGGGTGGCTGGACGTCGGTGATCAGGCCCCACTCGAAACGGTTCCGCAGCCGGTCCTCCAGGGTCACCAGCTGCTTCGGCGGCCGGTCGCTGGAGAGCACGATCTGCTTGTTGGCGTTGTGGAGCGTGTTGAAGGTGTGGAAGAACTCCTCCTGCGTCGACTCCTTGTCCGCGAGGAACTGGATGTCGTCGACGAGCAGGATGTCCATCTCCCGGTACCGCTTGCGGAAGCTGTCGCCCTTGCCGTCGCGGATGGAGTTGATGAACTCGTTGGTGAACTCCTCCGAGCTGACATAGCGCACGCGCGTGCCCGGGTACAGGCTGCGGGCGTAGTGCCCGATCGCGTGCAGCAGGTGCGTCTTGCCGAGCCCCGACTCCCCATAGATGAAGAGGGGGTTGTACGCCTTCGCCGGCGCCTCGGCGACGGCTACCGCGGCCGCGTGCGCGAAGCGGTTGGAGGCGCCGATGACGAACGTGTCGAAGAGGTACTTCGGGTTCAGCCGCGCGGTCGGCTCGCCGGGGCCGGTCGCCGGCGCGGGCTGCGCGGCCAGCGGGCCGGGGGCGCCGGTGGTGGGGAGCGTGGGTCCGACCGGTCCGCCGCGATGCACATGACCGGACCCGGACGGCGGCTCGGGCCGCTCCCGGCGGGCGTCACGCTGGTCGTAGTCGGAGCGGGACTGGTCGTAGTCGGAGCGCTGTGTGTCGTAGGAGGGGCGCTCCATGGACTGCGGACGGTAGTCCTGGGAGGGCTGGTGGTACGAGTCCTGGGACGGCGGAGAGTACGAGTCCTTGGGTCCGTACGAGTCCTGAGAGCCGTAGGAGTCCTGGGACCGGTACGAGTCCTGTGACGGCGACGCGTACGGGTCGCGCTCCGGGAAGCCGAGCCGCTGCTGCTGCCAGCCGTAGTCGTCCTGGGATCCGCGGGGCCAGGCGCCGGGTTCGGGGCGCTGGTATTCCGAGGGGTACGCGGGGCGGGCCGTCGGGAGCTGGTCCGCGCGGGGCGGGGGCAGCTGGTCGCTCGGGGTGCCGGGCCGGTCGTCGGCGCGGTGGCGGCCGTAGCCCTCGTACTGGGAGGAGGGGAGTTCCGGCTCTTCGTACCGGGGGCGCGCGGGCGGGGCCGGGGGTTCGCCGACGGAGTCGTCGACGGTGATCGCGATGCGGATCGGGCGGCCGCATTCACGGCTCAGCGTCTCGCTGACGATCGGTGCGAGACGGCCCTCCAGTACGCCCTTTGCAAATTCGTTCGGTACGGCGAGCAGGGCGGTGTCCGCGACCAGCGCCAGGGGCTGGCAGCGCCGGATCCAGCGCTCGTCCTTGGCTTCGACGCCCTGCCCGCGGCCCTCCCCGAGGAGTTGCTCCAGTACTCGTGGCCACACTGCGGCAAGATCGGCAGGTACGTCAGCCACAGGGCACGCTCTCTCGTGGGTCCCACGAACGTGTGGTTGTGGGACGGGTAGGGATTCACATCGGATGGGACGGGCGAATCGGAGTCCAGCCAAGGTAGTCAGGGCGACGGGTGCGGTTCAAGTTGTTGTCCCCAGGCTGTGGATAGTGTCTCCTGTGGGCCGTTGGTTTGACCGGATGGCGTAGCCCCGCGTACCGTGACCAGGTCGAGTTGTCGATGGCTGCTGCCGCCTGCCTCCGATGGGCACAGATCGCTGAAGGTGATCGGGAAGCGGTGCACTCGGGCGTGATGCGAGCTACTCGTGGGCGCACGGTGACAGCCAGGACGGCACCCGCCACCACCGATTGATTTCTGGAGCCCCCGAGTGAGCAAGCGCACCTTCCAGCCGAACAACCGTCGTCGCGCGAAGACCCACGGCTTCCGGCTGCGTATGCGCACCCGTGCCGGCCGCGCGATTCTCGCGTCCCGCCGTGGCAAGGGTCGCGCCCGTTTGTCCGCCTGATCCCGGTCAGGTCATGACGTCGTGCTGCCCACCGAGAACCGGCTGAGGCGGCGCGAGGACTTCGCGACCGCGGTACGACGAGGACGCAGGGCCGGACGCCCGACTCTCGTCGTCCACCTTCGAAGCGGTGCCACGGACCCGCACGCGCCTGGGGAGAGCGCTCCCCCGACGCGTGCGGGTTTCGTCGTGAGCAAGGCGGTGGGCGGCGCGGTCGTCCGGAACAAGGTGAAGCGCAGACTCCGTCATCTGATGCGGGAGCGAGTCGCCCTGTTGCCCCCCGGTAGCCTGGTAGTCGTACGAGCGTTGCCCGGTGCGGGCGACGCCGACCATGGACAACTGGCCCAAGACCTGGATGCCGCTCTGCGGCGGCTGCTGGGAGGGGGCGCACGATGAAGTACCCGCTACTGGCTCTGATCAAGCTCTACCAGTGGACGATCAGTCCGCTGCTCGGGCCGGTCTGCAAGTACTACCCGTCGTGCTCCCACTACGGCTATACGGCCATCGACCGGCACGGTGCGATCAAGGGAACGGCACTCACCGCCTGGCGCATCCTGCGGTGCAATCCGTGGTCGCTGGGCGGTGTGGACCATGTCCCGCCGCGCAAGCGCCCGCGGTGGCACGAAATGCTGCGTGACGCCTGGCGCACACGCAGGGGCGGGAACTCCGCCGCCGTAACGGCCACCGAGGGGCAGACTCCTTCGAGCCCGGCCGCAGAGACCCCGTCCCATGCCCAAGGAGCATGATTAGTGGACACGATTGCCAGCTTCTTCAGCTTCATCACGACACCTGTCTCCTGGGTCATCGTCCAGTTCCACACGGTGTACGGCGCCCTCTTCGGCGATGACACCGGGTGGGCCTGGGGCCTGTCCATCGTGTCCCTGGTGATTCTGATCCGTATCTGCCTGATCCCGCTCTTCGTGAAGCAGATCAAGGCGACCCGGGCGATGCAGACGCTCCAGCCCGAGATGAAGAAGATCCAGGAGCGCTACAAGAACGACAAACAGCGTCAGTCCGAAGAGATGATGAAGCTGTACAAGGAGACGGGTACCAACCCGCTCTCCTCGTGCCTTCCCATCCTGGCGCAGTCGCCGTTCTTCTTCGCTCTGTACCACGTGCTCAACAGCATCGCGAACAACGACACCGTCGGTGTCATCAACGCGAGCCTGCTGGAGAGCGCGCAGAAGGCGCACATCTTCGGGGCCCCGCTGGCCGCGAAGTTCACCGACAGCTCGTCCGACGTCGCCGCTCTCGACGCCTCGCTGACCACCGTCCGCATCGTCACCGCGGTCATGATCGTCCTGATGTCGGCGTCGCAGTTTTACACGCAGCGTCAGCTGATGACGAAGAACGTCGACACCACGGTGAAGACGCCGTTCATGCAGCAGCAGAAGATGCTGATGTACATCTTCCCGATCATGTTCGCCGTCTTCGGCATCAATTTCCCGGTGGGTGTCCTCGTCTACTGGCTGACCACCAACGTGTGGACCATGGGTCAGCAGATGTACGTCATCCGCAACAACCCGACTCCGGGTTCCAAGGCCCAGGCCGCGTACCTGGAGCGCCTGCACAAGCACGTCACGCACCACGGCAAGACGCGTGGCCGCGGTGAGAAGGCCATCGTCAAGGCCATCGTGGCCAAGGGCCGCGACCGCAACGAGTACGAGCGGAAGTTCATCAACGGTCTGAGCAAGGCGGGCCTCGCGGCTCAGGCTGACGGCACCGTGGTGAAGGGCGAGACCGCGACCGTCGTGCAGACCGAGGACGGTACGCCGACGACCGCCACGCCCAAGCGTCAGCAGCCGAAGCGGCAGTCCAAGTCCCAGCGGCAGGCCGGCGCGAAGGTGGCCGGTGAGTCCTCCGAGCCGAAGACGTCACTGAGCAAGTCCGATGAGCCCGAGGATGCCAAGCCCGCCGCGAAGAAGGCCGCGCAGAAGCCCGGGGGCGGTGGCCGCAGCAAGGCCCAGTCCGGGCAGCGCAAGGGTCCGCAGCGGCCCAAGTCCCCGACCAAGAAGTAAGAAGGAGTCCATCCCGTGACGGAAGGCACCACCTCCGCCGCTGCCGAGGGCGCAGACACCCTGACCCGCCTGGAGCAGGAGGGCGAGATCGCGGCGGACTACCTCGAGGGTCTGCTGGACATCGCCGATCTCGACGGCGACATCGACATGGATGTCGAGGCGGACCGCGCGGCTGTGTCGATCATCAGCGACTCCGGCAGCCGTGACCTGCAGAAGCTGGTCGGCCGTGACGGCGAGGTGCTGGAGGCGCTTCAGGAGCTCACGCGCCTGGCCGTGCACCGGGAGACCGGGGATCGCAGCCGCCTGATGCTGGACATCGCGGGCTACCGGGCCAAGAAGCGTGCGGAGCTCTCCGAGCTGGGCGCGAAGGCGGCTGCTGAGGTCAGGAGCAGCGGTGAGCCCATGAAGCTGAAGCCGATGAGTCCTTTCGAGCGCAAGGTCGTGCACGACGCGGTCAAGGCCGCGGGTCTGCGCAGTGAGTCCGAGGGCGAGGAGCCGCAGCGGTTCGTCGTTGTGCTTCCCGCCTGATCGGTCCCTTCGGTCCTCCGGCCCCGTCTGCCCGGCAGGCGGGGCCGAACTTTGTCAGCCTGATAGTTCTGGTGGTTCTCGTGGTCGGCGTTCGGTGCGCCGAGGCGGTACGGAAGGACGGTCCCCGTGACGGAGGCAGTGGAGCTTCCCCCTGTGCCGGAGCAGGCGCGCGAGGTGTTCGGCGATCGCTTCGCTGATGCCGTGCGCTATGCCGAGTTGCTCGCCGAGGCGGGAGTGCAGCGCGGTCTGATCGGCCCGCGCGAGGTGCCCCGGCTGTGGGAGCGGCACCTGCTGAACTGCGCTGTGCTCTCCGAGGTCGTGCCTGAGGGGGTGACCGTGTGCGATGTCGGCTCGGGCGCCGGCCTGCCCGGCATTCCTCTGGCCCTCGTCCGGGAGGACCTGAAGATCACGCTGCTGGAGCCGCTGCTGCGCCGCACCACCTTCCTGACCGAGGTCGTGGAGCTGCTGGGGCTCGATCATGTGACGGTGGTGCGCGGCCGAGCCGAGGAAGTCATGGGGAAGCTGACGCCGGTGCATGTCGTGACAGCACGGGCCGTGGCGCCGCTGGACCGATTGGCCACGTGGGGCATCCCGCTGCTGCGCCCGTACGGCGAGATGCTCGCGCTCAAGGGTGATACGGCCGAGGAGGAGCTCAAGAGCGCTTCCACGGCTCTGAGCAAGCTCGGCGCCGTGGAGACGTCCATCCTCCATGTGGGCGAGGGAGTGGTGGATCCGATGTCCACCGTCGTCCGTGTGGAGGTCGGGGAGAGCCCAGGAGGAGTGCGCTTCGCGGCGAAGCGTGCGAAGGCGGCCCGGACGGGGCGGGCACGTCGACGTCGTTGAGATGAGCGGGCGCATGAGGGGCGCCGCTGATCCGTCCTGACGACGACACGTACTCCACACAAGCTGCCAAACCTACGCAGGCCGGAGTGTCGCGACACTCCGGCCAGGGCTGCTGTGCATCGTGTTTCACGTGAAACGTCGCTCATTGCTGCACGGCATCATCAGTCGCGGCCGCGCCGCGGCCGAACCTCGCGACCGAAAGCCTCTCGGATCACTCGGCGAGGCGCCAGCTACCGATTCCGGCGGCTCTCGGTCCCCCTCGGGGGGCACGGAGTTGTCCACAGAGGTGGAATTCTCCACAGAACAACAGGCCTCACTGGTTCACGACCCCGAAGACATGGGAGGCTCTGTTCATTGCGAGCCTGAAGTCGAGGAGAGTGAATCCTTGCGGTCCGACGCCAACATCGCGGGACCGATGACCGATCCGGTCCCCGGTCCCCGTACCGAGTCGATGGGGGACGATGTTTCACGTGAAACACCGCCCCCGATGGACGACACTCCCATCGGTCGTGCTGCCCAACTGGCGGTGGAGGCTCTGGGCCGCGCCGGCGAGGGCCTGCCACGGCCTGAGCAGACCCGGGTCATGGTGGTCGCCAACCAGAAGGGAGGCGTGGGCAAGACAACGACGACCGTCAATCTTGCCGCTTCGCTGGCCTTGCATGGCGGCCGTGTCCTGGTGATCGACCTCGACCCCCAGGGCAATGCGTCCACCGCCCTGGGAATCGACCATCACGCCGAAGTTCCTTCCATCTACGACGTGTTGGTCGAGAGCAAGCCGCTCTCGGAAGTCGTTCAGCCGGTCCCTGATGTCGAGGGCCTCTTCTGTGCACCCGCCACGATCGATCTCGCCGGTGCGGAGATCGAGTTGGTGTCCCTGGTGGCACGAGAGAGTCGGCTGCAGCGAGCCATCCAGGCCTACGAGCAGCCGCTGGACTACATCCTCATCGACTGCCCGCCCTCGCTCGGCCTCTTGACGGTCAACGCGCTGGTGGCCGGCGCGGAGGTCCTCATCCCCATCCAGTGCGAGTACTACGCGCTGGAAGGCCTGGGCCAGCTGCTGCGCAACGTCGACCTGGTGCGGGGGCACCTCAACCCCACCCTGCATGTATCGACGATCCTGCTCACCATGTACGACGGCCGGACGCGCCTTGCGTCCCAGGTCGCGGACGAGGTGCGCAGCCACTTCGGGGGCGAGGTGCTGCGGACGAGCATTCCTCGCTCGGTCCGTATCTCCGAGGCACCGAGCTACGGACAGACGGTGCTGACCTACGATCCCGGATCGAGCGGTGCCCTGTCCTATCTTGAGGCGGCACGAGAAATCGCACTGAAGGGCGTGGGCGTCACCTACGAGGCGACGCACGCCCATATCGGTGCCCAGAGCGACCCGAACATGGTGGAGGGGATCCAGTGAGCGAGCGACGGAGGGGGTTGGGCCGTGGTCTCGGCGCACTGATCCCTGCAGCCCCGACGGAGAAGACGGTGCCTCCAGCGGTGGGGGGCGCTGCTTCCGCGTCCCCCACGGCGGTGCCGGTGCTGACGACCGACCGTGGCGTGGCCGCGGCCAAGGTGGCCACGCTGCCGCCTGTTTCACGTGAAACCGAGGAGCCTTCGGTGAACGGCGTGGCGGAGGCGCCCGCGTCTCCCATGGGCGCCCACTTCGCCGAGATCCCTCTCGACGCCATCACGCCGAACCCGCGTCAGCCGCGTGAGGTCTTCGACGAGGATGCGTTGCAGGAACTCGTCACCTCCATCAAGGAGGTCGGTCTCCTTCAGCCGGTCGTGGTACGGCAGATCGGCCCCGCCCGTTACGAGCTCATCATGGGCGAGCGGCGTTGGCGGGCCTGCCGTGAGGCGGGGCTCGAGGCGATCCCCGCGATCGTGCGGGCCACGGACGACGAGAAGCTCCTCCTGGACGCCCTCCTGGAGAACCTGCACCGTGCTCAGCTGAACCCGATCGAAGAGGCGGCTGCCTACGATCAGCTGCTGAAGGACTTCAGCTGCACGCACGATCAGCTGGCGGACCGCATCGGCCGGTCCCGCCCTCAGGTCTCCAACACCCTGCGCCTGTTGAAGCTCTCGCCGAAGGTCCAGAACCGGGTGGCCGCCGGTGTGCTCTCCGCCGGGCATGCGCGGGCGCTTCTCTCCGTCGACGACCCGGAGGAGCAGGAGAGGCTGGCTTACCGGGTGGTGGCCGAGGGGCTCTCGGTTCGCTCTGTCGAAGAGATCGTGACCCTGATGGGCTCCCGCCCGCAGAAGGCCCAGCGTGCCAAGGGGCCGCGGGCCGGAGCCCGGGTCTCCCCGGCTCTGACCGATCTGGCGTCCCGTCTCTCGGACCGCTTCGAGACGCGGGTGAAGGTGGACCTGGGACAGAAGAAGGGCAAGATCACGGTCGAGTTCGCCTCGATAGAGGATCTTGAGCGCATCCTCGGCTCGCTTGCTCCCGGCGAGGGTCCTGTCCTCCAGAAGAGCCTTCTGGACGAGGATGACGCTGAGGACTCCGAGGACTGATCCTCCGGCCGCCCGGTCGTTGAGCCTTGGGTGGTCGGCAGAGCGGGCCGTGTCCGGTGTGTACCGGAACACGGTCCGCTCTTTGCTTTTTGGCAGTATCGATCGAATCGCAATCGTGGATACGATGCGTTCGGGTATGGCGCATCCACCCGGCAGCACCTCTCAGGGGAGGCAGAGGCCATGCGAACGGTGAGCCGCACCGGACTGGTGAGCGCGGGCCTCGGGCTGGGCGCGGTCGGCGGATTCGTCGGCAGCCTGCTCCGGGAACGAAGCGCCCTGACGGCCGCCCGCGACGCGGCGGGCGAAGGAAGCGAGGAACAGCCTTCATGGGGCGCCGGCTCGTACCGCTCACGCTGGACAACCTTCAGGACCTTCCCAAGCGCTGTCGCACGTGTGTCTTCTGGGAACTGGACCCAGTCAGTGGCGAAGCCGCGGTAAAGGCGGGCACCCCGGCGCTGGAGAAGGAAGCCTGGATCTCCGCCGTGCTGCTGGACTGGGGATCCTGCGGCCGAGTGGTGTACGTCGATGAAGTGCCCGTGGGCTTCGTGCTCTACGCCCCTCCCGCATACGTCCCCCGGTCGACCGCGTTTCCCACGAGCCCTGTCTCACCTGATGCCGTGCAGCTGATGACCGCGTTCATCATGCCGGGCTACCAGGGCCAGGGGCTGGGCCGGGTGATGGTACAGACGGTCGCGAAGGATCTGCTGCGCCGGGGCTTCAAGGCGATCGAAGCCTTCGGGGACGCTCGTTGGTCGGAGCCGGCTTGCGTGCTGCCTGCCGACCATTTGACGGCTGTGGGCTTCAAGACGGTCCGGCCTCACCCCACCTATCCGCGATTGCGTCTGGAGCTGCGGACGACGCTCTCCTGGAAGGAAGACGTGGAGATGGCGTTGGATCGGTTGCTGGGGGCGGTTCAGAAGGAGCCGGTGCTGCGGCCGCTGTAGAGACTTCTGCGACAAGCGAATGGGCCAGCCCCTCTCAGGGGCTGGCCCATTCGTGTTTCACGTGAAACATCGACTACTCGGCGATGAAGTCCTCGAGGTCGCGGACGATCGCGGCCTTCGGCTTCGCGCCGACGATGGTCTTGGCGACCTCGCCGTTCTGGTAGACGTTCAGCGTCGGGATGGACATGACGCCGTACTTGGCGGCCGTACCCGGGTTCTCATCGATGTTCAGCTTGACGATCTCGATCTTGTCACCGTACTCGGCGGCGATCGCCTCGAGGGACGGTGCGATCTGGCGGCACGGACCGCACCAAGCGGCCCAGAAGTCCACCAGAACGGGCTTGTCGCTCTTGAGGACGTCCTGCTCGAAAGAGTCGTCGGTTACATGCTTCAGGGTGCCGGCCACGGCGGGCTCCTTAACTGGTTGGTGCGTGGGGCGGAAGGGGGTCAGACAGCGGTCTTCTCGGGCTCGGCCTGCTCCTCGTCCGCCAGGGCGGAGAGGAAGCGCTCGGCGTCGAGAGCGGCGGAGCAGCCGGTGCCGGCCGCGGTGATCGCCTGGCGGTAGGTGTGGTCCACGACGTCACCGGCGCCGAAGACACCGGTCAGGTTGGTGCACGTCGAGGGGGCCTCGACCTTGAGGTAGCCCTCCTCGTCCAGGTCGAGCTGGCCCTTGAAGAGCTCGGTGCGCGGGTCGTGACCGATCGCGATGAACAGGCCGGTCACCGGCAGGTCCGAGAGCTCGCCGGTCTTGACGTTGCGCAGCTTCAGACCGGACAGCTTCTGGTCGCCCTGGACCTCGGCCACCTCGCTGTCCCAGACGAACTTGATCTTCGGGTCGGCGAAGGCGCGCTCCTGCATCGCCTTGGAGGCGCGCAGGGTGTCACGGCGGTGCACGATCGTCACGGACTTGGCGAAGCGGGAGAGGAAGGTCGCCTCCTCCATCGCGGTGTCGCCGCCACCGATCACGGCGATGTCCTGATCCTTGAAGAAGAAGCCGTCGCACGTGGCACACCAGGAGACGCCACGCCCGGAGAGAGCGTCCTCGTTCGGCAGGCCCAGCTTGCGGTGTTGCGAGCCGGTGGCGATGATCACGGCCTTCGCCTGGTGGACCGTGCCCGCGGTGTCCGTGACGGTCTTGATCTCACGGGACAGGTCGACGGCCACCACATCGTCCGGGATGAGCTCTGCACCGAAGCGCTCGGCCTGGGCGCGCATGTTGTCCATGAGCTCGGGGCCCATGATGCCGTCCTGGAAGCCCGGGAAGTTCTCCACGTCGGTGGTGGTCATCAGGGCACCACCCGCGGTGACGGCGCCCTCGAACACCAGCGGCTTCAGCGACGCGCGTGCGGTGTACAGCGCCGCCGTGTAGCCGGCGGGCCCTGAGCCGATGATGATCACGTTACGGACGTCGCTCACGGCTTGATTCCTCGTCTCTGGACTGCGTCAGTACGGCCAGTGGAGCCCTCTCGGAACTCTCACCCCACCCAACGGATCCTAAGGGGCGTGCATTCCCGGTGTCCCCGGGCACACAGAGAGTGGACACCGTACGGGATACCACGCAGCGCAGAAACGAAGCGTTCGCGCTCAGGAGCGCGTGTAGGAGTCCTTCAGCAAGACCTTGGCTGTGCCGGATGACGGGTGGGCGACACAGGTGGCATCCATGACGTAGGCAACGACCCGAGTGGTATCGGCAGGGTCGAGCAGCACGACGAGCATGGCGTCCGTCCCCTGGAAGGTGCCCTTCTTGGTCGCGATCGCCGTGTCGTTGATGCCGATGCCCTGCTGGATGCACGGCGGGACTGTGGGCTCCCTGAAGACCCGAGGGCTCGGGCTGTCGGGGGTCGACTCCATACCGAGGCTGTGCGGGGCGCGGGAGCCGTCCCCGGCGCTCTGATTCTCGGCAAGGAGATCGGCGACCTGGTTCTCCAGCTTCCCCTCGGAGAACGTGTCGGACGCGGTGGTCGTATCGTCCGACGGCTTGCCGTCGTTCAGATACGCCACCAGCACGGAACCGAGTCCCAGGGCGGCCACTGCGAAAACGGCGCCGAGGACGGTGGCCCTGCGGCGCCCGCCCCTCTTGCGTTCCTTGCGGCCCGGGCCCGTTGTCGTGCTGCGGGCGTGCCCTGTGGGACGGGCTGCGGAGACCGATGTTTCACGTGAAACATGAGCACGATGGTCGGGCGTGGAAGCATCAACGGGTGCCGGGTCGCCCCCGGTATCGGGTGCGGTGGCCTGGAGAAGAGCCTCAGCGGCAAGGGCGGCATCGATACGGCTCGCAACATCGTCAGGCATGCGTTGTGAACCGGGCAGTGTGCCGAGGAGGCCCCGGATCTCTTCGAGCGATGCGTGCACATCCGCGCAGAGATCGCACTCGTCCAGATGCCGCTGTACGTCCGCGGTCCGGTCCGGAGGCAGCAGGCCCTCGGTGAGGTCGGAGATCTCGGCGACGTCCGGGTGCCCGGCCGTGTCTGTCGTGGATGTCACGCTCGCCCACCTCCGCCCTTCACAGCAGTTGAATCACTGGGTCCTGTATCGCGGGAGCCGACGTCATGCGGATCCGCTGCCGGTGGGACGGATGTCCCGTGCACCCGGTTCCGTCCCCGGCCGGGTTCTCTGTCGTCCTCGGCGTTTTCGGGCCGCAGATGAGAGAGAAGGGGCAGAAGCCGGGCTCTGCCACGAGCACAGCGGCTCTTCACCGTGCCGGTCGGAACGTCGAGGACACGGGCGGCTTCGGCGACCGGGTAGCCCTGCATGTCCACCAGGACGAGGGCCGCGCGCTGGTCGGGCGGAAGGGTACCGAGCGCTTCGAGGAGCTGACGGTTCAGGTCGTTGCGCTCCGCAGGAGCCGAGGCCGACTCATGCGGCTCCAGCAACTGCTCCAAGCGCTCGGTGTCATCGACGGGAGACGTCTTGCGGGAGGCCGCCTTGCGGGCGCGGTCGAGGCAGGCGTTCACCGTGATGCGGTGGAGCCATGTCGTGACGGCTGACTGGCCGCGGAAGGTGTGGGCGGCCCGGTAGGCGGAGACGAGGGCGTCCTGGACCGCGTCAGCGGCCTCCTCGCGGTCCCCGAGCGTCCGCAGGGCCACGGCCCAGAGCCGGTCACGGTGGCGCCGTACGAGCTCGCCGAAGGCGTCGGGGTCGCCGTCCACATGGCGAGCGAGGAGGTCCTGATCGCTTGCGTCGCCGTATGCGGTGCCATCTGCCATCGGACCCCCTCCCCTGAGATGCGGTGAGCTGTCAGCCGGTGAACTTCACGTCGGTGATGGCCTGCTTGTAACCGGCGCTGCTGTAGTTGGCGGAATCCTCTCCCGAATACGGCATCGCTGTCAGCCAGACCAGCACGTAGCGGCTCTTCACCGGCTTGGCGACCGCCACCTTTGCGGAGGTGCCGCTCGTGGTCGCCTCGCCCAGCTCCTTCATCGAGCTCAGCGGCGTGGACGAACCCAGCGAGTCGGTCGCGTACAGCTTGACGGTGGTGTGAGGGCCGCCGTAGCGGAGGGAGAGCGTCGCGGTCGACACCTCCTGGGCGGAGCCGAGGTCGTAGACGATGCCGACACCGGGCTTGATCACTATTTTCGGGCCGTCGTTGTAGCTGTTGGTCCGCCATCCCGTCGTGGTGCTGCTGTCGTACGTCAGGTCCACGTCGCCGGGATGCTGGGCGTCGCCCTCGGCCACGTACTCCTCGGCACCCTCGATAGCGAGCGTCTTGACCGGCTTGGTCTTGTCGCCGTTCTTTTCGTTGTCTTCCGTCTGCGTCTGGTTGGTGTCCTCGGACTTGCTGCCCTGGTCCATGAGCGCATCGGCGAGCTGCCAGCTGCCCAGGCCCAGGGCCGCGATCAGGAGGGCCGAGACGGCCCACTTCAGCGCCTTGCCGGTGCGGCTCTGCAGCGGAGGCGGCGGCGCCTGTACCGGCTGGGTGGCTCCGGGGTGCGGCGCCTGACGGCCGTACGTGCCCTGCTGGTAGGTCGTGCGCTGATACTCGGGCGGGGCGGTGAACGCCGGCTCCGGCGGCCGGATGCGGGGCATCTCGCCGATCGCCTTCACCAGCTCCTCCGGCGTGGTGCACGGGGACTCGTGGCGGGAGGCGGTCGCGCCGTCGTTGGCGAGTGCACGCATGGCGAGCTCGGACAGACCGCGGTGGACGCCGGCGCGCACCTGGTCGGGGGCGATCAGACCGACGTCCTTGGGCAGCCCGGACAGGCCGTAGGCGTCGCTCTCGTACGGCCAGCGCTGGGTGAGCGCCGCGTACAGCAGGGCGCCGATGGACTCCGTGTCGGTGCGCTGGGGGGTGCCGGAACTGATGCCGCGCAGCGCCGCGTTCACGGCGAGGCCGCGGATACGCCACTGACCGGACGAGGTGCGCAGGACGGCGTTGGGGTTCAGGCGCAGATGGGCGAGGCCCTCACGGTGGGCGGCGGCCATCGCGGCGGCCACCTGGCTGACCATCTGGTAGGCGTCGTGCGGCTCCAGCGGCCCGGGGGCGAGGAGCGCGGTCAGCTCGACGGCGTCGGGCAGCCACTCGTGGACGACGTAGACGAGGTCGTTCTCCTCGACGGCGTCGAGGACCTGGACGAACCGGGGATCGCCGAGCAGGGCGGAGGAGCGGGCCGCTGCCAGGACGGAACGCGCCCGGGTGTGGTCCGCGGGCAGGATGTGGACGCCGACCGCGCGACGGAGCTTCTCGTCCACCGCGCGCCAGCTGCTGAATCCGTCCAGACGGGTGACGCATTCCTCGAGTCGGTAGCGTCTGGCGAGTTTGTGGCCGCTGTGCAGTTCGGGCGGTGAGGCTTTTCCGGGATCCTCGGTCCCGCCGCTCCCCTGTGCCTCGTCGATGTCCGTGTCCAGCTCCCGATTCTTGGCCACCCCGTCGGCCGTGGACTGGTCCGCCTGAGCGGTCAGCGGCTCGTCGCCGCTGTTGTCTGCCACGTCGACGGCAGCTGTGCTCCGTTCCGCCACCGTCGTTCCTGCCTCCCCATCCATTGCGCGCCGTTCGACTGCTGTGCGCGCCGTCCGACGCCGAAACCAATTGTGCCCACAGTCCGCCGCTATGCACGACACACGGTGGGGGCCGATGGTTGTGCGCGTACCCCAGCCCTAGCGCCCCAGACGCCCGCGGACCATGCCGACGAGCGAGTTGAGCTCCTCGATGCGCATGCGACGGGCAGCCACGTAGAAGATGCCCAGCAGTACGGCTCCGCCGGCGAGGAGCGCGGCGAAGGAGCCGATGACGCCCTGGCCGAGCGAGCGGCTGATGCCGTAGCAGGCCGCGCCGCTGAGCAGCGCCGCGGGCACCGAGGCGATGCACAGTCTGGCGTACGTCCGCATCACGCGGGTCCCGTCGAGATCCCCGCCCAGCTTCTTGCGCAGCCGGTTCCAGGCGACGCCGACGCCGATCGCGTAGGCCAGGCCGTACGAGGCCGCCATGCCGACCACGGCCCAGCGGGCCGGGAGCAGGATGTAGCAGAGTGCTGAGGCTCCCGCGTTGCCCGCAGCCACGATGACCGTGTTGTAGAACGGGGTGCGGGTGTCCTCGTAGGCATAGAAGGCGCGCAGGACGACGTACTGAATCGAGTAGGGAATCAGGCCGAGGCCGAACGCCATCAGCATGTAGCCCATGTTCGTTGCTTCGCTCGTCCCGGAGGAGCCGAACATCAGCGTGCACATCGGGATGCCTAGCGAGAGGAATCCGAAAGCGAGGGGCACGATCGCCACCGCTGTCGTACGCAGACCCTGCGAGATGTCGTCACGGATGGCACCTGTGTCGTCCTCGGCCGCCGAGCGGGAGATACGAGGCAGCAGGGCAGCCATCAGGGAAACGGTGATGATGGCCTGCGGGAGACCCCAGATGAGCTGGGCATTGGCGTAGGCGCTGAAGCCGGTGCCGGGGACGCCCGAGTCTGTGATGGCCGCGGTGGCGAGCTGCGTCACGACAAGAGCGCCCGCCTGGTTGGCGAGGACGAAGAAGATCGTCCACTTGGCGAGCATCGCGGCCTTGCCGAGGCCGTGGCCCTTCCAGTCAAAGCGGAGCCGCAGCTTGAACCCGGTCTCGCGCAAATACGGGATCATCGCGAGGGCCTGGACGACGAGACCGAGGAGGACGCCGAGGCCCAGCAGCCGAACGCCCTCCGGCGGGATGTTCGTGACCTGCATGCCGGAGTGTTCAGCGGTGCCGTACACCCACAGGAACGCGCCGAGACTCGTGATGATGACGATGTTGTTCAGGACCGGCGTCCACATCATCGCGCCGAACCGTCCCCGGGCGTTGAGGATCTGCCCCATCACCACATGGATGCCCATGAAGAAGATCGAGGGCAGGAAGAACCGGGTGAAGGTGACGGCGGTGTCGTTTGCCGCAGGATTGTTGGCCAGGGGGGTCGACAGTGCCCGGACCAGGAGGGGGGCGGCGAACATGGCGAGCGCGGTGAGGGTACCGAGGATCACCATGACCAAGGTCAGCAGTCTGTTGGCGTATGCCTCGCCGCCGTCCTCGTCGTCCTTCATGGCACGGACCAGTTGCGGGACGAACACGGAGTTGAGGCCGCCGCCGACGGTCAGAATGTAGATCATCGTCGGGAGCTGGTACGCCACCTGGAACGACTCGCCCAGCAGCCCCAGACCCAGCGCCGAGACGATCAGCGCGGAGCGGATGAAGCCGGTGAGGCGGGAGACCATCGTGCCCGCCGCCATCACGGCGCTCGACTTCAGCAGACCGCCCGCCCGGCCGCCCTTCCTGGTCGCCGCCGGGGCGGGCGTGGGAGCGGGGGCCTCAGGCGCGGGCGGCGGCGGGGTCGCCGCGGGGTACTGGCCGTACTGTCCTTGCGCCGGGTACTGGCCGGGTACCGACGCGGGCTCGTACTGCGGATGGCCGCTGCCCTGCTGCTGGTCCCGGAAGAGATGCGCGAAGGCGTCTGGCTCGTGGCGCTCCTCGGAGGAGTGGGTGACGAGGTCGTCGACGCCGACGTACTGGGTGGTGCGGGGATCGTCGCCGTACGGCAGGTACTGGGTCGGGCCGTCCGGCTCGGGGGGCGGGGTCTGGGCCCAGACACGCGGATCGGGAGCGTACGGGGACTGCGGCGGCTGGGCGTAGAGCTGTTGCGGCGGCGGGTACGTGCCGGGGGGCGGCGGGGGGTGCGCAGCGCGGTCGTACAGCGCTTCGGCGACCGGGTCCTGGGCCGAGAGGTCCTGCGCCCGGTAGGGATCCTGGTCGTAGGCGTCCTGGAGGTACATGTCCGCGGGGGGCTGCGGCGGCACCTGGCCGTGCTCGGGCGGCGGGCCCTCGGGGTGCCCCGAGTTGCCCGCGGCCTGGCCGCGGTCACCGTCGTGCGGCGCGTTCATGGTTACCCCACCTCATCGTCCCGGGCCCACCGGCCACGACATCCTCAACGGTCCACTCTCTCACCCGTGCCGGACGGGTCTGCGCTTTCCGCTGGGGTGTCCGGTGCCGGGTCACTCGGCTGCTCCGGGTCGCCTGCCCGGGTCCGGGTGTCGGACTCCTCCTGGAGACGGTCTTCGGGGCTCTCGGGGTTCTGCGGGGTGTCGTCGCCTTGGCTCGCCTCGTCGGTGCCGTCTCCGTCGGCCTCGCGGGCAGCGGCGCGCTTGCGCTGGGTGTACATCCGGAAGCCGGCCAGGACGAGCAGCAGGACACCACCGCCGATGACCAGCATGACCGTGGCCGTGAACTCGGTGACCTTCACGTCGAAGGTGACCTGCCCGCCGTACGGCTGGCCGTCCTCCGTGTACAGCTGGGCGATCACCGTCGCGCGGCCGTTGGCCTTGGCCGAGGTGGTGAACTTCACCGTCTGGCTGTGGCCGCCGGAGACCGTGACGGGCTGTTCCTCGTAGGAATCGCCGCCGATCTCGAGCCGGTTCGGGCTTGTCGACGTGAGCCGCAGCACCAGGTGGTCGACGCCCTGCACCAGGTTGTTCTGCACGGTGACGGGGATGGTGGCGCTGCGTCCGGAGAGTTTGGTCTCGGACTTGTCGATCAGCGTGACCTGGCCGGCGAGGCTGTCGAGGTATTTCTCCACATCTACGCGGAAGCTTTCCGCCTCCTCGGCCCGGCCGCGCCAGGAGGTGGACATCTCGCGGTTCATGGCCCGCCCGAAGGGCGTCACGACACGGGACTGGTCGTTGAGGATCACCTTGAAGTTGTCGAGCTTGTCCTGCGTCGTCGCGATCTGCTGGAAGGCCGACCTGGGCAGCTCCTGCTTGCGCAGGGACGCGGGGTAGGCGGAACTCGACGGCACCTTGGTGGTGGCGCCCTCGTCCGGCTCGGCTGCGGCGGCGGCCGTGAGTTCCTGGGACTCGGACCAGGCGCCGCCCTGGAGCGCCGTCACCGCCTCGGCCATCGCCCGGGCCTGCCGTGCCGTCGGCATGCGCTGCGGGGCGACGACGACGCTGCGCTGCTTGTCCGTCTGGAGGTTCATCGTGAGGCTCTGGGCGAGGAACTTCTGCACGGCCAGCGTGGAGGCCGACGCCTTCGTCAGATCGCCCTGGAAGGCCGTCGACAGCCGTGTGTCCGCGACCACCGCGGTGATGCCCCCGCCGATGGGCCGCGCCGCCGAGGGCGTGTACGGCAGTCCGCCCGTCTCCTCCAGGCTGTCGCTGCGCGCGATCACCTTGTCCGCTCCGGCCGAGGTGGCGACCTTGACGATCGACGGGTCGACGGCACCGTCCACGGGCCAGGCGAAGTCCGTGATCGGTTCCACGTGGAGGATCGTCTCGACGGTGCCGGCGACGACGTCGGTGGCTTCCTTGAGGTGGCTCAGCGAGCCGGTGACGCTGGTGCCGTTGTGGGCGATGGAGGCCAGGTCCGGGTCGGCGAAGGGAAGAGCGACGACCTCCTTGTCGACGACCGCCTCCTGCAGCGAGGCGAGCCACTTCTTCGCGACCGCCTGATGGGCTCCGGCCGTGGTCGTGCCGTCCTCGTTCTTCACCCGGTAGCCGCGCGTCATCGCGTCGACCGACGCCAGCAGGTCCGGGTCGATCACCCAGGTGACGTCGAGGTTCTTGCCCAGGCTCAGGAGCTGGTTCAGCCGGCCGCCCGGGGAGAGTTCCTTGGCGAGGTCGTCATTGAGGAAGACCGGCGTCTGCTGCTCGTTCGATCCCGTCTCCGCCGTCATGTGGACCGTGGAGATGAGGGGCCACAGGACGGTTGTCTTCGTCCTGGTGTCGGCCTCGCCGGACTGCCAGGGCAGGAAGGTCCGCTGGATGCCGAGCACCTGGTCCCACGGTTGCGCGGACGTCTCGCCGGAGAGTGAGACGGCGAACTGGTAGACCCCGTCCGTGGTGAGATCCAGCTCGTCGACCGGCACGGAGATGCTGAAGCGCTCGGAGACGCCCGGCGTGAGCTTAGGGAACTCCTCGACGTACTCCCCGCCGACCGATGAGCCGTCGGCGCCCTCCTGGTAGCCGGTGCGCTGGGCGGCGCTGTCGATGGCGGAGCGGGTGGTCAGCCGGGGGCCCAGGAGCAGATCGACCTCGGCGCCGGTGACGGCCTGCTTGCCGTTGTTGGTCACCGTGCCGGAGACGGTCAGGGTGTCGCCCTCGACGGGGGCGACGGGGGTGAGCGAGTCGACGGCGACGGCCACCGTGCTCGAGCCGGAGGCTGTCTTCAGCGAGGTCTGTCCGACGGCGTCCGCGGGCGTGGCGGCGGGCAGCTGGAGCAGCCCGGTGAGCAGGGGCGCGCCGGCGAGCAGTGCTGCCGTGCGCCGCAGCCACCGGCGGGCAGGTGAGGGACTGGTCCCCTGGAATTCTGCCGCCTCGGCCACGCGCTCGTCCGTCCCTCGTCGTCGTCAGTGGTCGTCGGAATGTCCGCCCACGCATGGTAACGATGCGCGCTGAGGGGAAGTGCCGCGGACCGCTCCACAAGATCGGTGGACGGTGCCGGGCTGTCCCGTATGTGCCCGTATAAAGGAGGGGCGGCTCCGCTCGCCGCACGGACGGATCTTGTGCACGTATCAAGGAGGCGAGGTGCCCGTCCGCTTTAAGGTGTGATGTCTTCCCCCCTTTTAATGGGGGCGCTCGGGGTCGCCCGAGCCACGTACCCTCTTCTGTTGTGCCGAACGCCAACGAAGACAACCTCAGTGCCCTGAGCCAGGTGCAGCACCGCGCGGTGAGTGAGCTGCTGCGGATCGCTCCTGTCGCCGACGACCTCGCCCGCCGCTTCCAGGAAGCCGGGTTCTCACTCGCTCTGGTCGGCGGATCGGTCAGGGACGCGTTGCTCGGCCGGCTCGGCAACGACCTCGACTTCACAACCGATGCCCGCCCCGAGGACGTACTGAAGATCGTGCGCCCGTGGGCGGACGCCGTGTGGGAGGTCGGGATCGCCTTCGGGACCGTAGGGGTGCAGAAGGACGCCCGCGTCGGAGACACTGATCGACGCTTTCAGATCGAGGTGACCACCTACCGGTCCGAGGCGTACGACCGGACCTCACGCAAGCCCGAGGTGTCGTACGGCGACTCCATCGAGGAGGACCTCGTCCGGCGTGACTTCACGGTGAACGCGATGGCGGTCGCGCTTCCGGAGAAGGAGTTCATCGATCCGCACGGTGGTCTCAAGGACCTCGCGGAGCGTGTGCTGCGTACTCCGGGCACACCGGAGGAGTCCTTCTCGGACGATCCGCTGCGGATGATGCGGGCCGCGCGCTTCGCCGCACAGCTCGACTTCGAGGTGGCTCCGGAGGTCGTCACGGCGATGAACGAGATGGCCGGGCGCCTCGAGATCGTCTCGGCCGAGCGGGTCCGGGACGAGCTGAACAAGCTGATCCTTTCCTCGCACCCGCGCAAGGGTCTGACGCTGCTGGTCGACACCGGACTCGCCGACCACGTACTGCCCGAGCTCCCGGCGCTCCGTCTGGAGCGCGACGAGCACCACCGGCACAAGGATGTCTACGACCACTCGCTGATCGTTCTGGAACAGGCGATCGCGCTCGAGGAAGACGGCCCCGACCTCACCCTCCGCCTCGCCGCGCTGCTGCATGACATCGGCAAGCCCCGCACTCGTCGCTTCGAGAGCGATGGCCGGGTCTCCTTCCACCACCACGAAGTGGTCGGCGCGAAGATGACCAAGAAGCGGATGACGGCGCTGAAGTACTCCAATGAGCTTGTGAAGGATGTCTCCCGTCTGGTCGAACTCCACCTCCGCTTCCACGGCTACGGCACCGGGGAGTGGACGGACTCCGCGGTCCGCCGCTACGTCCGTGATGCCGGTCCCCTCCTCGACCGCCTGCACAAGCTGACCCGCTCGGACTGCACGACCCGCAACAAGCGCAGGGCGGCGGCCCTGGCGCGGGCGTACGACGGCCTGGAGGACCGCATCGCTCAGCTCCAGGAGCAGGAGGAGCTGGACGCGATCCGCCCTGACCTCGACGGCAACCAGATCATGGAGATCCTGGGAGTCGGACCGGGGCCGGCCGTCGGGCGTGCGTACAAGCACATGCTGGAACTTCGGCTGGAGAACGGGCCGATGGAACATGACGCGGCGGTGGCGGCACTCAAGGAGTGGTGGGCCGAGCAGGGCTGAGGATGTGGAACGGGGTCATGTTTCACGTGAAACATGACCCCGTTCAGAACGCGGCGATGTTTCACGTGAAACAACGCCCCTCTCGATGTCTGCCCTACTTGGCGTCCTTCAGGCAGAGCAGGAAGTCGCTGCCGTCGCCGCTCTCGGTGTACACGTACTGGAAGTCCTTGGCCTTGGCCTCGCACTGGGAGCTGGCCGCGGCGTCAGTGGTGTACGAGCCTTCGATCTTGGCCAGCACCACGTACTCGGCGTCCGCGGAGCCGCACTCGACGACTTCGAGGTCCGGGTCGCTGTTGTTGGTGCTGCCACGCTGCATGCAGTCGCCCACCGCGGCGGTGTTGGCGTCATCCCGGCTGGCGATGATGCCAACGATGATCACGGCGAGGACCGCCACGCCGATCACGATGTTCTTGATCGTCTTAAAGCTGAGCTTGCGGCCGGCCGGCTGCGGCGGGACCGACGCGTAGGGCGAGCCGCCCTGCTGCGGGAAGCCGGGCTGCTGCGGGAAGCCGGGCTGCTGGGGGACGCCGGGCTGGCCCGGCTGCTGCGGATAGCCGCCCTGGGGCGGGTACGGAGCCTGGCCCTGCGGTTGGCCGTAAGGGTTCTGGCCCTGCCCGAATGGGTTCTGGCCCTGGGGCGGCGGAGTTGTCACTGAGGTCCCCCTGAAAAGGATGCGTGACGCGGACATGGCGTCGAAATAAGACGCACGTAAGTTATCGGCCTCCACTGACAACTCTGTATCCGGGAGTGACTCTGTGGCACTGATGTGACACTTACTGGCGTTCAAAGCGGGCCATAGTGGCGGCAACCGCCCCGTAGATAACGGCCACCGTGACCACCAGCGCCACCGACCGACCGTCCGGCGGCAGGATTGCGGCGGCCACCGCGGCGGCGCCGACGAAGGCGGCGTTGAACAGAACGTCGTAGACGGAGAAGACGCGGCCGCGGAAGCCGTCGTCGACCGAGGACTGCACGATCGTGTCCGTGGCGATCTTCGCCCCCTGCGTGGTGAGGCCCAGGACGAATGCCGCTGCCAGCATGGGAGCCGTGGCGAACGGCAGGCCCAGGACGAGTTCCAGGACCGCGGCCGCCGCGGCACATACGATGATCCAGCCGCCGGGGCCGAGTCGTCCCGCCGCCCAGGGCGTCAGCACTGCCGCCGCGAAGAAGCCGGCACCGGAAATGGCCAACGCCAGTCCCAGCAGGGCGAGTCCGTCCTCCGAGGTGGACGTGAAGGCGTACCGGCAGAGCATCAGCAGCATGACCGTCAGGGCGCCGTAGCAGAACCGCATCATCGTCATCGCGCACAGTGCCCACGTCGCCTGCCGGCGCTGCGGCGCGGCGAGATGACGTACACCTGCCACCAGGTCGCGTGCGGTGCCGGACAGTGCGGCGGTGAGGCGGGGCTGGACCAGCTCCCGGTCGGGACCCAGCAGGTCCCGGGCCATGCGCAGCGAAGCCAGCCCGGCGCACAGATACAGCACGGCGCCCAGCAGCACCACGGCCGCGTCGGAGTCGGCGCCCAGGATTCGTACGAGAAAGGCGAGGCCGCCGCCGGCGGTCGCGGCGAGCGTTCCGGCGGTCGGGGACAGGGAGTTGGCGATCACCAGCCGGTCGGCGTCGACCACGCGGGGCAGCGCGGCGGACAGGCCCGACAGGACGAAGCGGTTGACGGCGGTGACGCACAGGGCGGAGACGTAGAAGAGCCAGTCCGGGACGTCGCTGACGATCAGAGCGGCCGTGACCGTCGCCAGCAGGGCGCGCAGCAGGCTGCAGTACAGGAGGACCTGACGGCGGCGCCAGCGGTCCAGCAGGACGCCGGCGAAGGGGCCGACCAGGGAGTACGGCAGGAGCAGGACCGCCATCGCGGAGGCGATCGCGGCGGCCGACGTCTGCTTTTCCGGCGAGAAGACGACGTAGGAGGCGAGTGCGACCTGGTAGACGCCGTCGGCCCCCTGGGACAGCAGGCGTACGGCGAGCAGGCGCCGGAACCCCTGGAAGCGCAGGAGGACGCGCAGGTCACGGACGACGGCCATGGGGCACAGCCTCACATACGGGGAGGGTCCCCGGGCGGAATGCCTCGGGGACCCTCACCATCGAGCAAGACCTGGGTCTTTAGCGCTCGACCTCACCCTTGATGAACTTCTCGACGTTCTCGCGGGCCTCGTCGTCGTAGTACTGGACCGGCGGGGACTTCATGAAGTAGCTCGACGCCGACAGGATCGGGCCACCGATGCCGCGGTCCTTGGCGATCTTCGCGGCGCGCAGGGCGTCGATGATGACGCCGGCGGAGTTCGGGGAGTCCCAGACCTCGAGCTTGTACTCCAGGTTCAGCGGGACGTCACCGAACGCGCGGCCCTCGAGGCGGACGTACGCCCACTTGCGGTCGTCCAGCCAGGCCACGTAGTCGGACGGGCCGATGTGGACGTTGTCCGCGCCCATGTCGCGGTCGCGGATCTGGGAGGTGACGGCCTGCGTCTTGGAGATCTTCTTCGACTCGAGGCGGTCGCGCTCGAGCATGTTCTTGAAGTCCATGTTGCCGCCGACGTTCAGCTGCATCGTGCGGTCGAGGACGACGCCGCGGTCCTCGAACAGCTTCGCCATGACGCGGTGCGTGATGGTGGCGCCGACCTGCGACTTGATGTCGTCGCCGACGATCGGCACGCCCGCCTCGGTGAACTTGTCCGCCCACTCCTTGGTGCCGGCGATGAAGACCGGGAGGGCGTTGACGAAGGCGACCTTGGCGTCGATGGCGCACTGGGCGTAGAACTTCGCCGCGTCCTCGGAACCGACGGGCAGGTAGCAGACGAGGACGTCGACCTGCTTGTCCTTGAGGACCTGGACGACGTCGACCGGCGTCTCGGCGGACTCCTCGATGGTCTCGCGGTAGTACTTGCCGAGGCCGTCGAGGGTGTGGCCGCGCTGGACGGTCACGCCGGTGCTCGGCACGTCGCAGATCTTGATGGTGTTGTTCTCGGAGGCGCCGATGGCGTCCGCGAGGTCGAGGCCGACCTTCTTCGCATCGACATCGAACGCGGCGACGAACTCCACGTCACGGACGTGGTACTCGCCGAACTGCACATGCATGAGGCCGGGCACCCTCGACGCCGGATCGGCGTCCTTGTAGTACTCGACTCCCTGCACCAGCGACGCGGCGCAGTTGCCCACGCCGACGACGGCTACGCGAACCGAACCCATTCCGGTTGCTCCCTGTGTGTACGAGTGAGGCCCTGGCAGGGGTCTCACGTGGTGGTGTCGCCGGGCGTATCCGGACCGGGGGTGTCCCCGGGCCGGGGCAGGACGCCCGGCGCTCCCTCTGTGGTGTCGCGAGCGGCTTCTCCGTGGGCGGGACCCTTCAGGTCCCGGCCCGCCCGCTCACTTTCGATGAGCTCGTTCAGCCAGCGCACTTCGCGCTCCACGGACTCCATCCCGTGGCGCTGGAGCTCGAGCGTGTAGTCGTCGAGGCGCTCCCGGGTGCGCGCCAGAGAGGCGCGCATCTTCTCCAGGCGCTCCTCCAGCCGGCTGCGTCGCCCCTCGAGTACGCGCATGCGTACGTCGCGCGACGTCTGCCCGAAGAAGGCGAAGCGAGCGGCGAAGTGCTCGTCCTCGTACACATCGGGCCCGGTCTGCGAGAGCAGTTCCTCGAAGTGCTCCTTACCTTCCGCCGTCAATCGGTAGACGATCTTGGCGCGGCGGCCGGTGAGGGGCGCGGCGAGGGCGTCCTCGGTGGTGTTCCCCGGCTCTTCGATCAACCAGCCGTTGGCGACCAGCGTCTTGAGGCAGGGGTAGAGCGTCCCGTAGCTGAACGCACGGAACACACCCAGTGACGTGTTGAGTCGTTTGCGCAGCTCGTATCCGTGCATCGGGGATTCGCGGAGCAGGCCGAGTACGGCGAACTCGAGGATCCCGGAACGCCGGCTCATCGTCGCCTCCTCTCTGCCGCGGCCCGTGCGACGGGCGCCTTGACGGTCCTTATGCCGAGCTGATGTATCGACTCGATACATCCCGACGATAGAACGGCCTTCCGGATGCGACAAGAGGGAGGACGGTGAACGGGATCACATCACCGATTCGTAGGAAGTAAGTTGCCTGTTTTGGGGTGAACTTCGGTGCTAGGTGGGTTTTGACGGTGCGTAGTCTGTGCGGCATGCAGACCACCGGGAACCGAGTGACGTCTGGGGGCGTCCTCGTCCCCGGTGCAGTACGGGTGAATGCAGGACCGACCACATCCGTACTTCGGGGGGACCGGAAACCTGCCGCCGTTTCCAGGCGCGCCACGGTGCGCCTGCCCTAGGAGTAGTCGTTCGATGAGCGAGCACCGTCGCAAACCGCCGCAGCCGCAGGGAGGCGGACGTGCCGCGGCCCGACGCGGCCAGTCCGGCTTGCCCACCGGCCGCCGCGCGGCACCGCGAGGCGCAACCGGGTCTCCTTCCGACTCGTACGGGTCGGGTTCCGGGTCGGGAGCAGAGGAGCGGCCGTACGGCGGCCGCGCCGAGGCCCGGCGTGCGGCCCAGAGAAGCACAGGCGGCCGCCGCAGAGCGGCCGACCCCGGCCGGAGCGGCCGAGGCGCCGTTCCCGGTGGTCCGAACGGTCCTGGACGAGGAAGAGGGCGACCGGCTCCTCCTGGCCGCAAGAGGCTCGTCGACTACCCCCGGGCCGGTAAGTACGGATGGCGCCGCTGGGTGCCCTCCTGGAAGCTCGTCTCCGGCCTGTGCATCGGCTTCTTCGGCAGCCTGGTGGCCGTGGCGGGCATCGGCTACGCGATGGTGGGCGTCCCCGACATCCAGAAGACTGCCGAGGCGCAGAACAACGTCTTCTACTGGGCCGACGGCAGCGAGATGGTCTCCACGGGTGGCGAGACGAACCGCCAGATCGTCAACCTCTCGCAGATCCCCAAGGCGATGCAGTACGCGGTCATCTCCCAGGAGAACAAGACCTTCTACTCCGACAACGGCATCGACCTGAAGGGCATCGGCCGTGCCGTGTTCAACATGGCCAGGGGCGGCGAGACGCAGGGTGGATCCACGATCACCCAGCAGTACGTCAAGAACGCGATGCTCAACGACCAGTCGCAGACCGTCTCCCGGAAGTTCCAGGAGATCTTCGTCTCGATCAAGGTGGGAGCGAAGCTCTCCAAGGACGAGATCATGGCCGGCTACCTGAACTCCGGCTACTACGGCCGCGGGGCCTACGGCATCCAGGCGGCCGCACGCGCGTACTTCAACAAGGACGCCGTCGACCTGAACGAGGGCGAGTGTGCCCTCCTGGCAGCGACGCTCAAGGGCGCCACGTACTACGACCCAGCGGGTTCGCGCTCCATCGACCCGGTCGGGGCCACTCCCGAGGCGAACCAGCGGCGCGCAAAGATCCAGATGCAGGACACCTTGGACAAGATGGTCGAGTACGGCCATCTGGATGCCGCGACGCGGGCCAAGTACACCGAGCTTCCCAAGACCCAGAGTCCGCGTTCGAACGCCGCGCTGAGCGGCCAGGTCGGCTATCTCGTCGACCTGGCCAAGGCGTATCTGGTCAACAACACGAAGATCACTGAGGACGACCTGCAGAAGGGCGGCTACTCGATCTACACGACCTTCGACAAGAGGAAGGTCAAGGAGCTCGAGGACTCGGTCAAGAAGGTCCAGAAGGCCAACATCGACCCCAAGAAGCGCCCGAAGACGGACACCCACGTCCAGTTCGGCGGTGCTTCCATCAGCCCGAAGACCGGCGCGATCAAGGCCATCTACGGCGGTGAAGACGCGACCAAGCACTTCACCAACAACGCCGACGTCACCGGCGCCCAGGTCGGTTCGACGTTCAAGCCGTTCGTGCTCGCGGCAGCGATGACGTGGGGTGTGCGGGACCCGGATCTGGGTCCGACCCAGGCGCAGGACGAGCGGACCCAGGTGTCCCCGAAGAGCCTGTTCAGCGGCAAGAACAAGCTGAAGATCGAGGATTACACCGGAGAGGTCTGGAAGAACGAGAAGGGCAAGGAGTGGCTGCAGGTCAATGACGGCGACGAGTCGTACGGCACTCCGCCCGACTACCAGATCGATCTCCGTGAGGCGATGCGGGAGTCGGTGAACTCCGCCTTTGTGCAGCTCGGCATGGACGTCGGCCTGGACAAGGTGAAGGAGGCCTCCATGAACGCGGGCCTCAAGGAGGACAGCCTGGCCGGCACCAACTATCCGACGTTCTCCATCGGCACCTCCGACCCCAGCGCGATCCGTATGGCGGGTGCGTACGCCACGTTCGCGGCCAGCGGCAAGCAGCGTGAACCGTTCTCCGTGGAGAAGGTCACGAGCAAGGACGGCACGGTCTTCACACACGAGACGCAGACCAAGGAGGCGTTCACCGAGGACGTCGCCGACAACGTCACGGACGTCCTGAAGACGGTCGTCGACAAGGGAACGGGTACCAACGCTCAGCTGACCGGGCGCGATGTGGCCGGCAAGACCGGTACCACCGACGGCAACAAGTCCGCCTGGTTCGTCGGCTACACCCCGCAGCTGTCCACATCGATCACCATGTTCCGGTACGACGACGATGAGACCAAGAAGAACCGTACGTTCCTGGAGATGTACGGCACGGGTGACCAGGAGTCGATCCACGGCGCCTCGTTCCCGGCCGAGATCTGGCACGACTACATGGAAGCGGCGCTGAAGGGGGAGCCTGCGATCGACTTCCCGACGCCCAAGCCCATCGGTGAGATCGTCAACGAGCCGACGCCGACCCCCACTCCCACCATCACGGAAACGCAGGAGGAGAGCCCGACGCCGACTCCGACGCCCAGTCAGCCCCTGCCGTCGCCCACGCCCACGCAGAGCGAGACTTGTGGCTTCTTCGGCTGTGAGGACGGCGGCTCCGAGACGGGCGGTGCGGACAGCGGAGGAACGGACGGCGGTGTGACCGCCTCACCGACGCCCACAGGTACGGGCGACGAGGGCGGAAACAACGGCAATGGCAACGGAGGCTTTCTCGGAGGCTCAACGGGTTAGCCACCGGATCGTCCGGTGTGACTGTTTCACGTGAAACACCCGGATGTTTCACGTGAAACGAGGGCCGCCGCACCCACGAGGTGCGGCGGCCCTCGCCGTATTCCTAGGTCGGTACGGCAGGATGTGCCCTATGCCCAGCGCAGAATCGACGCAAGCGAGCGTGCACGAGCCGGACCCGGTCCCGCCGACCAAGACCGATGAGGTCGCGGCGACCGGCAGTGAGCTGATCGGCGGTCCCATCGGCCGACGCGCCCTGCTCGGGACGTCCTGGTGGACCCCCGTGCGGATCATCGCGCTGGTGGCGATCGGCATGTTCGCCCTCGGCCTGGTCCAGAAGGCGCCCTGCTACAACGGCGCCTGGTTCTTCGGCGCCAGCTCGCAGTACACGCACGCGTGCTACTCGGACATCCCACACCTTTACCAGGGGCGCGGGTTCGCCGACGGGCTTGTGCCGTACTTCGACAAGCTCTCCGGCGATATGCAGTACCTCGAGTACCCGGTGCTGACCGGAGTGTTCATGGAGGTGGCCGCCTGGCTCACGCCCGGCAGCGGCAGCATCCAGGACCAGGAGCAGTGGTACTGGATGGTCAACTCCGGGCTGCTGATGGTGTGCGCCGTCGTCATCGCCGTCTGTGTGACCCGTACGCACGCCCGGCGGCCCTGGGACGGTCTGCTGGTCGCTCTGGCGCCCGCCTTCGCGCTGACCGCGACCATCAACTGGGACCTGCTGGCGGTCGCTCTAACGGCCGCGGCGATGCTGATGTGGTCGCGGGGCCGCTCGCTCGCCTTCGGCGTCCTCCTGGGGCTTGCCACGGCCGCCAAGCTCTATCCCTTCCTGCTGCTCGGGCCGCTGCTTGTGCTCTGCTGGCGCGCGGGCAAATGGCGGGAGTTCGGCACGGCACTGGGAGGGGCGGTCGTCGCCTGGCTGGTCGTGAACCTGCCGGTGATGCTGTTCGCCTTCGAAGGCTGGTCGAAGTTCTACGAGTTCAGCCAGGAGCGGGGCGTCGACTTCGGCTCCTTCTGGCTGATCATGGCCCAGAACTCGTCCAACCCGCTCAGCACCGACACCGTCAACACGCTCGCCACGCTGCTCATGCTGGTGTGCTGCGCGGGCATTGCGGCGCTCACGCTGACCGCACCGCGCCGTCCGCGCTTCGCCCAACTCGCCTTCCTGATCGTCGCGGCCTTCATCCTCACCAACAAGGTCTACTCGCCGCAGTACGTCCTGTGGCTGATCCCGCTGGCCGCGCTGGCCCGGCCGAAGTGGCGGGACTTCTTGATCTGGCAGGCCTGCGAGGTGGCGTACTTCCTGGGCATCTGGCTGTACCTCGCCTACACGACCAGCGGAGACGCCCACAAGGGCCTTCCGACCGACGGCTACCACTGGGCCATCGGCGTGCACTTGCTGGGGACGCTGTACCTGTGCGTGCTGATCGTGCGCGACATCCTCATGCCGGAGCGGGACGTGGTGCGCAGGGCCGGCGACGACGACCCCTCGGGAGGCGTCCTCGACGGTGCTGAGGACGTCTTCGTGCTCGGCGCTGCAGCCCATCCGCCGCGGCACGCGGCGCAGTTCGAAGGAGCTCAGGTGGAGTGGGGCAGCGCGCGCCCCGGGCCACCTGAGGGGCGTTCGCTCTGAGCGAACGGGGCGGGCGTGGGCTACGCAAAAGGCCGTACACGGTGTTCCCGTGTACGGCCTTTCCTGCTGTGGCGCCGCTGCTCAGCGATCGACGAGCCGGTCGAACTGCGTGGTGGTGTGCCGCAGATGGGCCACCAGCTCGTCGCCGACCGTCGGCTCCGGGGCGTCCGCGGGCACGAACAGGATGGAGACCTGCATGTGCGGCGGCTCGGCGAACCAGCGCTGCTTGCCGCCCCAGACGAACGGCGAGAGGTTCCGGTTGACGGTGGCGAGGCCGGCGCGGGCGACGCCCTTGGCGCGGGGCATGACGCCGTGCAGCGCCTTCGGGGCTTCCAGACCCACTCCGTGCGACGTACCGCCCGCCACGACCACCAGATAGCCGTCCGAGGCCGCCTTCTGCTGCCGGTAGCCGAAGCGGTCGCCCTTGGAGACGCGGGTGACGTCCAGGACCGCGCCGCGGTACTCGGTTGCCTCGTGGTCGCCCAGCCACAGCCGGGTGCCGATGCGGGCGCGGAAGCGGGTCTGCGGGAACTGCTGCTGGAGGCGGGCGAGTTCCTCGGCCTTGAGGTGGCTGACGAACATCGTGTGCAGCGGCAGGCGGGCCGCGCGCAGCCGGTCCATCCAGCCGATGACTTCCTCGACGGCGTCCGAGCCGTCGGTGCGGTCCAGCGGCAGATGGATGGCGAAGCCCTCCAAGCGGACGTTCTCGATGGCGGCGTGCAGCTGCGGCAGGTCCTGCTCGTTCACGCCGTGCCGCTTCATCGAGGACATCACCTCGATGACCACCCGGGCGCCCACGAGGCCGTACACGCCGTCCACCGACGACACCGAGCGGATGACCCGGTCCGGCAGCGGCACGGGCTCCTCGCCGCGCCGGTACGGCGTGAGCACCAGCAGGTCGCCGCCGAACCAGTCCTTGATGCGCGCGGCCTCGTACGTCGTGCCCACGGCGAGGACCTCCGAGCCCAGCCGGGTGGCCTCCTCGGCGAGCCGCTCGTGTCCGAAGCCGTAGCCGTTGCCCTTGCAGACCGGGACGAGACCCGGGAACTGCTCCTGCACGTGCTTGTGGTGCGCCCGCCAGCGCGCGGTGTCGACGTAGAGCGTGAGCGCCATGGCCGGACCTGGAACCTTTCTCGTGGCTGCGGTGTATCAGAGATGTGAAAGCAAATTGTGGTGCGTCAGCGGCGGGACATGTAGATGTCGAGCGCCTTGTGGAGCAGCTTGTTGAGCGGGAAGTCCCACTCACCGAGGTATTCGGCGGCCTGGCCGCCCGTGCCCACCTTGAACTGGATCAGGCCGAAGAGGTGGTCGGTCTCGTCCAGCGAGTCGGAGATGCCGCGCAGGTCGTAGACGGTTGCGCCGAGCGCATAGGCGTCGCGCAGCATTGTCCACTGCATCGCGTTCGAGGGCCGGACCTCGCGGCCGATGTTGTCGGACGCGCCGTAGGAGTACCAGACGTGCCCGCCGACGATCAGCATGGTCGCGGCCGACAGGTTCACCCCGTTGTGGCGCGCGAAGTACAGCCGCATGCGGTTGGGGTCCTCGGAGTTGAGGGCCGTCCACATGCGCTGGAAGTACGACAGCGGGCGGGGCCGGAAGTGGTCGCGCACAGCGGTGATCTCGTACAGCCGCTGCCATTCCTCGAGGTCGTGATAGCCGCCCTGGACGACCTCGACGCCGGCCTTCTCGGCCTTCTTGATGTTGCGGCGCCAGAGCTGGTTGAAGTTCTTGTGGACGTCTTCCAGGGAGCGGTTGGCCAGCGGCACCTGAAAGACGTATCGGGGCTGTACGTCACCGAAGCCGGCGCCCCCGTCCTCCCCCTGCTGCCAGCCCATACGGCGGAGCTTGTCGGCGACCTCGAAGGCGCGCGGCTCGATGAAGTCGGCCTCGATGTCACGCAGGCGCTTCACGTCCGGGTTCTGGATGCCCTGCTTGATGGAGCCGGCCTCCCAGCGCCGGATGATCACCGGCGGGCCCATCTTCACGGAGAAGGCACCCTGCTGCTTGAGGTGCGCGAGCATCGGTTCCAGCCACTCGGTGAGATTCGGCGCGAACCAGTTGATGACCGGGCCCTCGGGCAGATAGGCCAAGTAGCGCTTGATCTTGGGCAGTTGCCGATAGAGGACGAGCCCCGCGCCGACCAATTCACCGGTGCGGTCGTCGAACCATCCGAGGCTCTCGGAGCGCCACTCCGCCTTGACGTCGGCCCAGGCCGGGACCTGCATGTGGCTCGCCGACGGCAGGCTCTGGATGTATGCCAGATGCTGCTCGCGACTGATCGTCCTCAGGGTCAGGCTCATTCGGGGCGCTCCTCGGGCTGGTGTGTCCCCATGGGTACAGGGGCTCCGGCTCTAGCGCCGAAGCCTACTGCGCCTTGCGAGCGCCCCGACTGGGCCTACGGAAGCTTCGCCCCGGCCTGTTGGCCGCCGGGGCGTTGTGCGGTGTTGAGGAGACAGTGGCGGTGGCTCAGAAGACCCCGCCGAAGAGACCGCCGTGCGCCATGCCGAGGAAGAAGCCGACCCCTGAGGCGCCGAGGCCCAGGATCAGACCGAAGCGTTCGCGGGTCGTCTCCGAGATCCACTGCCCGTAGGCGCCGGTGATGATCCCCACCAAGCCTGTCCAGGAGCTCAGCAGGTGCAGGCTGTGGAACATCGCTGTGACGAAGGAGATGATGCCCAGCACCAGGGTCACCGCGAGAAGCGTGTCCTGGAGCGGGTGGGGTTTGCCGTCGGTGGCGAAGAGGCCTCCGACGGTGTTGGGTCGCAATGCTTGTGCCATAGGGCACCTCCTGCGGAAGACGGCGCATCGTAGCGCCATACACACCCGATGTGTACAGATTGTCGGTGTCGGCGGCCGGATTTCAACCGGAAGCCGGTGTGCGGGTACTCTGTACCCTCTGCACTGGTGTCTGCCCATGCCACGGCTCGGAATCCCGAGGGGAACCCCGATTGTCAGTGGCGGCCGATACCGTTGCGTACGCATCACAACCCTCCTGCCACGGAACGACCGTGGCCGTTGAGTCCAAAGGAGGTGGGTTCCACATGCGTCACTACGAGGTGATGGTCATCCTCGACCCCGATCTGGAGGAGCGCGCTGTCGCCCCCCTGATCGAGAACTTCCTCTCCGTCGTCCGTGAGGGCAACGGCAAGGTCGAGAAGGTCGACACCTGGGGCCGTCGTCGTCTCTCGTACGAGATCAAGAAGAAGCCCGAGGGCATCTACTCGGTCATCGACCTGCAGGCCGAGCCTGCGGTCGTCAAGGAGCTCGACCGCCAGATGAACCTGAACGAGTCGGTCCTCCGGACCAAGGTCCTCCGCCCCGAGACCCACTGAGCTCTTCCGCTCAGCTGAACTCGGGATTCTGAGTAGCAGCACAAGCAGCCAGCAGCAGCAAACCCGCCGAGAGGTTCCCCCATGGCAGGCGAGACCGTCATCACGGTCGTCGGCAATCTTGTCGACGACCCCGAGCTGCGCTTCACCCCCTCCGGTGCGGCGGTCGCGAAGTTCCGTGTCGCGTCCACTCCCCGCACCTTCGACCGTCAGACGAACGAGTGGAAGGACGGCGAGAGCCTCTTCCTCACCTGCTCGGTCTGGCGTCAGGCGGCGGAGAACGTCGCAGAGTCGCTCCAGCGAGGCATGCGCGTCATCGTGCAGGGCCGGCTGAAGCAGCGGTCCTACGAGGACCGTGAGGGCGTCAAGCGCACGGTCTACGAGCTGGACGTCGAGGAAGTCGGCGCCAGCCTGCGCAACGCCACGGCCAAGGTCACCAAGACCGCCGGCCGCGGTGGCCAGGGTGGTTACAGCGGCGGTGGCGGTGGCGCCCAGGGTGGCGGCGGCTGGGGCGGTGGCCCCAGCGGCGGTCAGCAGGGCGCTGGCGGTGCTCCCGCCGACGACCCGTGGGCGACCGGCGCTCCCGCCGGTGGCCAGCAGGGCGGTGGCGGTGGCGGCGGCTGGGGTGGAAACTCCGGCGGCGGTCAGCAGGGCGGCGGCTACTCGGACGAGCCCCCCTTCTAGGCCTCAGGGCCGAGGGTGGGTCGTACCCACACTTCTTGATCACACAGGAGAAACACCATGGCGAAGCCGCCTGTGCGCAAGCCTAAGAAGAAGGTCTGCGCTTTCTGCAAGGACAAGGTCACGTACGTGGACTACAAGGACACGAACATGCTGCGGAAGTTCATTTCCGACCGCGGCAAGATCCGTGCCCGCCGCGTGACCGGCAACTGCACGCAGCACCAGCGTGACGTCGCCACGGCCGTGAAGAACAGCCGTGAGATGGCGCTGCTGCCCTACACCTCCACCGCGCGATAAGGGAAGGGTGACCGACACATGAAGATCATCCTCACCCACGAGGTCTCTGGCCTCGGTGCCGCGGGCGATGTCGTCGACGTCAAGGACGGTTACGCTCGCAACTACCTGATCCCGCGGAACTTCGCGATCCGTTGGACCAAGGGTGGCGAGAAGGACGTCGAGCAGATTCGTCGTGCTCGCAAGATCCACGAGATCCAGACCATCGAGCAGGCCAACGCTGTGAAGGCCCAGCTCGAGGGCGTCAAGGTCCGTCTGGCCGTCCGCTCCGGCGACGCCGGTCGTCTCTTCGGTTCCGTCACCCCTGCCGACATCGCTTCCGCGATCAAGGCTTCCGGTGGCCCCGAGGTCGACAAGCGCCGTATCGAGCTCGGTTCGCCGATCAAGACCCTCGGTGCTCACGAGACGTCTGTACGTCTGCACCCCGAGGTTGCCGCCAAGGTCAACATCGAGGTTGTCGCGGCGTAAGCGCTGCGCTCGCGAGAGCGGTGTGTGGGGGGGCCCCCCGAGGGGGGGGGGGCCCGCAGTGTGGGCGGGGTTTGTGGGGGTGACGGGGGGCCGGCGCGGGGGGCGCGGGGCGCGGCCCACCACCGTCCGCCCCCCCCCCCCACACTGCTTGCCGGTGTTTCACGTGAAACACCGCGAACCGCATGGGGGCCGGGCCCCACCGACCCCTCATGTTTCACGTGAAACGCTCAGCGGGTCGCGCCGGTGACGATCCAGCGGCCCGAGCGGGTGCGCAGCCACAGGGTCAGCATCCGGACGGTCATCATCAGTGTCATGGCGGCCCAGACCGCGGTGAGCCCTCCGCCGAGCACGGGGATGAGCAGCGCGACGGGGACGAACACCGCGAGGGTGACCACCATCGCCCAGGCCAGATAGGGTCCGTCTCCCGCGCCCATCAGGACGCCGTCCAGGACGAACACGATGCCGCAGATCGGCTGCGAGAGGGCCACCATCAGCAGAGCGGGCAGCGCGGCGTCCTTGACCACGGAGTCGCTGGTGAACAGTGGCAGGAACAGCGGGCGGGTGAGCATCACCAGCAGTCCCAGTACGAGTCCGGTGGCGATACCCCACTCCACCATCCGTCGGCATGCGGCTCGGGCGCCTTCGGCGTCTCCGGCGCCCAGATAGCGTCCGATGATGGCCTGCCCGGCGATCGCTATGGCATCCAACGCGAAGGCGAGCAGGCTCCACAGGGACAGGATGATCTGGTGCGCTGCGACATCGGCATCGCCGAGGCGGGCTGCTACAGCCGTGGCAATCATCAGGATCGCCCGCAGGGAGAGCGTGCGGACCAGCAGGGGCAGGCCTGCTTGCGCGGAAGCCCGGATCCCGGCGATGTCGGGGCGCAGCGAAGCGCCGTGACTGCGGGCGCCCCGGACGACCACCACAAGGTAGGCCGTCGCCATACCGCACTGGGCGATGACAGTGCCCCAGGCGGATCCGGCGATGCCGAGGCCGGCGCCGTAGACGAGTCCCACGTTCAGGGCGCCGTTGGCGAGGAAGCCCGCGATCGCGACGTACAGAGGCGTCTTGGTGTCCTGCAGTCCGCGCAGGACACCTGTCGCGGCGAGTACGACGAGCATGGCCGGTATGCCGAGGGCCGAGATGCGCAGATAGGTGGTCGCATACGGTGCCGCGGTGTCCGAGGCGCCGAAGAGGTCCACGAGTGCTGGCGCCGTGGGCAGGACGACGGCCACGACCGCTGCGCCGAGGAGTAGGGCGAGCCAGATGCCGTCCACGCCCTGGCGGATGGCGGACTGGAGATCGTCGGCGCCGACGCGTCGGGCGACGGCCGCCGTGGTGGCGTAGGCCAGGAAGACGAAGACGCTGACGGCTGTCATGAGGAGGGCGGAGGCGACCCCGAGTCCGGCGAGCTGCGCCGTGCCGAGATGGCCGACGATCGCACTGTCGGCCATGACGAAGAGGGGCTCGGCGACGAGTGCGCCAAAAGCCGGGACGGCCAGTGCGACGATCTCTCGATCGTGCTGTCGCCGGCCGGCCTTGGGGGTCGCGGGAGCCTGTGTCATGAGCATCAATCTAATCGTCCACAGGTAAGAGATGCAATGGCAATAGGACCCTTACTTGCCGTCTTGGCCCCCGCGCTCTCGTGCACAGTTTGAAGTGATCTTGGCCCGGCAGGGAAAGTTTTTCTTCTGCACAGCCGGTGGATGGGAAAGATGCAGGTCAAAGCGGTTTCGTGGGCGGAGGTGGGGGCTTGTTCACAGGCCTGTCCACCGGGTCGTGCACAGGTTTTGTGGAGTTCTCCACAGCATCGGGACCGTCGTCCACATGGCCTGTGGATAACCAGATTGGCTGACGGTGCCGAGGGGCCTACGGTGGTCCGACGCCTGCCCCGCCCGTCGGCTTGGAAATCATCACAAATCCGACGCGTCAGAACCGGAGTTGGGCCTCTTATTTGTCAGTGCCGTGCCGTAGAAAAGATGGGGCGCGGCGAGGTCCGCTGGGCGGACGGGAGGAGGTGGCTCGGTGAGTATTTCCGAGCCCTTGGACGACCCGTGGGCCGACAGCGGTCCAGGTGATCGTCTCCCCGCGTCTCGCCGACGCGGTGACGGCGGCCGTGGCCGCGACGAACAGCACGACCGTGGCCGGGAGAGCGCATGGGACGGCGGGGGCACGTCCTTCGAGCGTGTACCGCCGCAGGATCTCGACGCCGAGCAGTCCGTCCTCGGCGGCATGCTCCTGTCCAAGGACGCCATCGCCGACGTCGTCGAAGTCCTCAAGGGCCACGACTTCTACAAGCCCGCCCACGAAACGATCTTCCAGGCGATCCTCGACGTCTATGCGAAGGGGGAGCCGGCCGACCCGATCACGATCGCCGCCGAGCTCACCAAGCGCGGCGAGATCAACAAGGTCGGCGGCGCGTCGTATCTCCACGGCCTCGTCCAGACCGTGCCGACGGCGGCGAACGCCGAGTACTACGCCGAGATCGTGCACGAGCGGGCTGTCCTGCGCCGCCTGGTCGAGGCAGGCACGCGTATCACTCAGATGGGATATGCGGCCGACGACGACGTCGACGAGATCGTCAACCGCGCCCAGGCGGAGATCTACGCGGTCACCGAGCAGCGCACCAGCGAGGACTACCTGCCGCTCGGCGACATCATGGAGGGCGCGCTCGACGAGATCGAGGCGATCGGTTCGCGCAGCGGCGAGATGACCGGTGTGCCCACGGGATTCACCGACTTCGACTCGCTGACCAACGGCCTGCACCCGGGGCAGATGGTTGTCATCGCCGCGCGTCCCGCCATGGGTAAGTCCACGCTCGCGCTGGACTTCGCGCGCGCCGCGTCGATCAAGAACAATCTGCCGAGCGTCATCTTCTCCCTGGAAATGGGCCGCAACGAGATCGCGATGCGCCTGCTGTCCGCCGAGGCCCGTGTCGCCCTGCACCACATGCGGTCCGGCACGATGACCGACGAGGACTGGACGCGGCTGGCCCGCAGGATGCCGGACGTCTCGGCAGCCCCGCTCTACATCGACGACTCTCCGAACCTGTCGATGATGGAGATCCGCGCCAAGTGCCGTCGACTGAAGCAGCGCAACGACCTCAAGCTGGTGGTCATCGACTACCTCCAGCTGATGCAGTCCGGCGGCTCCAAACGCGCCGAGAGCCGTCAGCAGGAGGTCTCGGACATGTCCCGTAACCTCAAGCTGCTGGCCAAGGAGCTGGAGCTCCCGGTCATCGCGCTCTCCCAGCTGAACCGTGGTCCCGAGCAGCGGACCGACAAGAAGCCGATGGTCTCCGACCTGCGTGAGTCCGGCTCCATCGAGCAGGACGCCGACATGGTCATCCTGCTGCACCGCGAGGATGCCTACGAGAAGGAGTCCCCCCGCGCGGGAGAGGCCGATCTGATCGTGGCCAAGCACCGTAACGGCCCGACCGCGACGATCACGGTCGCCTTCCAGGGGCACTACTCGCGGTTCGTGGACATGGCGCAGACCTGATCCGACGCCGACGGGCGGGCACGCGGAAATGCGCTCGACGTGTGCCGTCCCGCCGGATGGACTGGGGAGCATGACGACAACTCAGGATGAGCTTCTTCCCGGCACGCGCCGGGCGCTGCTGCACCGGATCGCGGTTGCCCAGTCCGAAGGGCGTGCGCCGTCGCTGGTCGCCGCAGTGGTACGAGACGGCCGGACGGTGTGGCACGGTGCCCGGACTTCGGTGGACGGGCACGCGCCCGACGAGAATGTGCAGTACAGAATCGGCTCGATCACCAAGACCTTCACGGCCGTTCTCGTGCTGAGGCTGCGCGACGAGGGAGTGCTCGACCTCGGTGACCAACTGGAGAAGCATCTGCCGGGTACGGGCGCGGGGGAGGCCACCGTCGCCGAACTCCTCGCGCACACCGGCGGGTTGGCCGCCGAGTCGCCCGCGCCGTGGTGGGAGCGGACGCCGGGGGCCCTGCGCCCCGAACTCGCCGACGTGCTCGGCAAGCAGCCCTTGGTGCATCCCGTAGGCCGCCGCTTCCACTATTCGAACCCCGGCTACACGATGCTGGGCGCGCTCGTCGAGAAGCTGCGGGGGGCTGCGTGGGAGGACGTACTTCGGCGTGAAGTGCTCGAACCCCTGGGCCTGAACCGCACGAGTGCTCAACCCCGGGCACCGCATGCCGGCGGCTGGGCCGTGCATCCCTGGGCCGATGTCATGTTGCCCGAGCCGACAGAGGACCTGGGGCGGATGGCTCCGGCAGGCCAACTCTGGTCCACCGCCGGGGATTTGGCGCGATTCGCGGTCTTCCTGAACCAGGGGGACAGCCGGGTGCTGAGTGCGGAGACGGTACGGGAGATGCGGACTCCGGCGGCGCCCGCTGAGGCCGCGGATGTCGTGGACGGCGCGACCTATGGTCTCGGCATGCAGCTCCAGAGCCGGGAAGGTCGGTTGCTCGTGGGGCATTCGGGCTCGCTGCCGGGCTTCCTGGCGAACCTCACCATGAGCGTGGAGGACGACGTCGCGGCGGTGGTGCTGGCCAACTGCACCTCCGGGCCCCTGCTGGGCTCGGTCGGCGCCGACCTCGTACGCATCGTCGCCGACGCTGAGCCGCGCATTCCCGAACCGTGGCGTCCCTTGCCCGAAGTCGACCCGTCTGCACTGCAGTTGACGGGCCAGTGGTACTGGGGGACACACGCTTTCGCACTGCGCCTCACAGCCGCCGAGGGCGTCTCACTGGAGCCGTTGTCCGGAACCGGCCGTCGTTCTCGCTTCCGGTCGAACGGCGACGGCACCTGGACCGGCCTGGAGGGCTACTACGCCGGAGAGCTTCTACGGGCCGTACGGCGCGCGGACGGCACGGTGGACCATCTGGACCTCGGGTCGTTCGTGTTCACGCGTCAGCCGTACGACGAGGCGGCTTCTGTGCCCGGTGGAGTCGATCGGGAAGGCTGGCGGGGCATTCGGTAACCACCGGCTCGGTGCGTACGACAGGTGAGGGTCCTGTTTCACGTGAAACAGGACCCTCCGTCACAGCACGAGCTTGAAGCCCACATGCGAGGCCTCGAAGCCCAGCCGCTCATAGAAGCGATGCGCGTCGGTCCGGGAGGCGTCGGAGGTCAACTGCACCAACTGGCAGTCCTGGCGCCGGGATTCGTCGGCTGCCCACTCGATGAGCTGGGTGCCGAGACCGCCGCCGCGCTCGTCCGCGTGGATGCGTACGGCCTCGATGATCGACCGCGTTGCTCCCTTGCGGGACAGCCCGGGGATGATCGTGAGCTGCAGGGTTCCGACGATCCGGCTCTCCCTTACGGCTACGACCACGTGCTGGTTCGGGTCGGCGCTGAGGCGCTCGAGTGCCGTCAGATAAGGGGTCAGGTCGTCCGGGGACTCGCGCTGGGCGCCCAAGGGGTCGTCGGCGAGCATGGCCACGATCGCCGGGACGTCGTCCTTGGTGGCGGGACGTATTTCAAGATCTCCCAGGCCTGTTTCAAGATCTCCCATGCCCGCACCCTACGCGGGCACGTTCAGCGACTCCACGACACGTACCAGCGGAGCCAGCTCGGGGTTTCTGGCTGCCTCGTCGAGGGCCTCGCGCAAGGCGGCGTCGTTGGTCGGCCGCGCCTCCGCGAGGAGCTTGAGCCCCGCTTCGGTGACGTTGGTGTAGATGCCGCGGCGGTCGGTGGGGCAGAGGTAGCGGGTGAGCAGACCGCGGTCCTCGAGCCGGGTGACCAGCCGGGTGGTGGCGCTCTGGCTGAGAACGACGGCGTCGGCGACCTGCTTCATCTGCAGATGGCCTCCGTCTCCGTCGTGCTGACGGCTGAGAACGTCGAGCAGGGAGTACTCGCGCACGCTCAGGTCGTGCTTGGCCTGCAGGGCCCGCTCGATGTGGGCCTCGATCCTCCCGTGCAGCAGGGAGAGTGCGCACCAGCCCTGGGCAAGGGCGGTGAGCGCGGGGTCCGTCGCTGTCATTGGCGTGTTCCTCCGTCCCGGAGCGGCTGGCACCAGGATAGACCAGGTCCGCAATAGCCTGCGGTTGCAAGTATCAGGCGTCTGCAATTATTGTGAGCGTGCGCAAAGCGCTCCTGCAATCGTCTGGAAGGTGTACCACCCCATGCCTCTCGCGCTTTTGGCCCTCGCGATCGGGGCCTTCGGGATCGGAACGACCGAGTTCGTGATCATGGGCTTGCTGCCCGAGGTCGCCGGAGACTTCGGCGTATCGATCCCCACGGCCGGCTTCCTGGTGACGGGCTACGCGCTCGGCGTCATGTTCGGCGCACCGCTGATGACCGTGCTCGGCACCAAGATCCCCCGCAAGCGGATGCTGATGCTGCTGATGGGCCTGTTCATCGCCGGCAACCTGCTCTCCGCCCTCGCCCCGGCCTTCGGCGTCATGCTGGCCGGTCGGGTGATCGCCTCGCTCGCCCACGGCGCCTTCTTCGGCATCGGCTCGGTCGTCGCGGCCGACCTGGTCGCCCCGGACAAGAAGGCCGGAGCCATCGCGATGATGTTCACCGGGCTCACGGTTGCCAATGTCGTCGGCGTTCCGCTCGGCACGCTGGTCGGACAGTCCGTCGGCTGGCGCGTCACCTTCGGCATCGTCGCCGCTCTCGGCGTCGTCGGCCTGGCCGGCATCGCCAAGCTCGTCCCCGATCTGCCCAAGCCCGAAGGCGTGCACCTGCGCCATGAACTGGCCGCCTTCAAGAACGCCCAGGTCCTGCTCGCCATGGCGATGACCGTCCTCGGCTTCGGCGGCGTCTTCGCGGCCATCACCTACATCGCGCCGATGATGACCCACGTCGCCGGCTTCGCCGACGGCTCTGTCACCTGGCTGCTGGTCCTCTTCGGCCTCGGCATGGTGGGCGGCAACCTCGTCGGCGGGAAGTACGCCGACCGAGCCCTGATGCCCCTGCTGTACGTCTCCCTGGGCGCCCTGGCGGTAGTCCTCGCGCTGTTCACGCTCACCGCGCACAACAAGGTGCTCGCGGCCGTCACGATCGCCCTCATCGGTGCCCTGGGCTTCGCCACCGTCCCGCCACTGCAGAAGCGTGTCCTCGACCAGGCGCACGGCGCCCCGACCCTGGCCTCGGCCGTGAACATCGGCGCATTCAACCTCGGCAACGCGCTGTCCGCCTGGCTCGGCGGCCTCGTCATCGCGGGCGGTCTCGGCTACACCGCGCCCAACTGGGTGGGTGCCATCCTGGCTGCGGCGGCGCTGGTCCTGGCAGTCCTTTCAGCCGTTCTGGAGCGCCGCGAGAGCGCACCCAGTGCTGTTGTGGCCGGTGCGGTGCCTGCCGAGCGGCAGAGCGCCGTACACCACTGATGTGCTCCCAAGGCCAGGCCGGTCCATGCCCTCCGCGGGGCCGGTCTCGCCATGTCGGAGGGTCTCAGCCGGCGGCCACCGTGAGCGGGGCGAACCGCCGGGTCCAGTCGCCGGGCAGTTCCGAGATGCCGTGCGTCATGACCGCGTTGAAGGCGACGGAGGCCAGACCCCGCTCCTTCGCCCACGCCAGCAGGTCCTCATGACGCACATCGATGTCCGTGCGCAGCGGGCGGTTCGTATGGGCGGCCAGGGAGGCGATGAGTGCCTTGGCGGTCTCCGTGTCCTGGGCGATCAGCGGGCCCACGACATGTGTGTCCATGTTGGGCCAGGCGGCCGCGTATCCGACGATCCGGCCGTGCTCCTCGGCCACACACAGCCGATCGGCGAAGGCAGGCAGCCGGGTGATGATGTGCGTGCGATCGGCGCCGAACACCTCCTCGTCGAGCCGGACGATCGCCGTGAGGTCCTCGGCAGTGGCGGAGCGGGTGGTGACCTCGGGCGTGCGACCGCCCGGCGTGAAGTGTCCGCGCAGCATCTCGGCCCGGCCGGTGACCTTGAAGCCGATCTCCTCGTACAGTGGGCGGCCGTTCGGCGTGGCGTGCAGTGTCAGCGGTGTGGTGCCCAGTTCGGACACGACATGCTGCATCAACCGGCGGCCGATGCCCTTGCGGGCGTGCCGCTCGGCGACCAGGACCATGCCGATGGCGCCGAGGTCGGGACGTTCCCGGGGACCGTACTCGGTGACGACACAGGCGCTGACGAGTCCTCCGTCGGGGTCGTCGATGCCGTAGCCCTTTCCGGCTGTGAGGAGGAAGCTCCACTTGTGCTCCTCGCGTGGCCACCCCCGGTCCTCGGAGAGGTCGGCGCAGGCGGTGAGATCCCGGGGCGTCAGACGGCGGATGGGCAGAGCGGTGAGGAAAGGAGTCGGCACGCAGGTCAGGCTGTCCGACGGATACCCTCTGCGTCCACCTGTTTCCGGGGAGTTGTACGACCTTTTGGCCATGTCATAGCGACGTGCACGGCCCGTCCACGTGTGCCGGATGTTTCACGTGAAACATGGGCGAACGGCGGGCATCGGGCGCTCGGACTCGGCTCGTCCCGGACTGTACTCGCTGCACTCGCGCAGAGTGCCTCATGCGCGTCCCATTAGCCTCAAGGCCCATGGCGAGACTTCATCTCTTCGACCTCGACGGCACATTGCTGCACGGCACCTCCGCTCCCATGGAGATCTCACGGCAGCTCGGACTCGAGGCCGAGACGGTGCTGCTGGAGCAGGCGATCTCGGCGGGTTGCATCGGGCCGCCGGAGTATGCGACGAGAGTGCACGGGCTATGGGCGGATCTCACCGAGGCGCATGTGTCCGCCGCCTTCGAGGGCGCACCGTGGCTGACACGCATCCGTGACGTCTGGGCGGAGATCACGGCGCGGGGCGACTACTGTGCCGTTGTCTCGCTCTCTCCGTCGTTCTTCGTCGAACGCCTCACCGCCTGGGGCGCGCACGCGGCATATGGATCCCGCTTTCCCGCCCTCCCGTTCACCGAGCCCGTGGACCCTGCCGGAGTGCTCAGTGCCGCGGCCAAGGTCGAGATCGCCGACATGCTGTGCGAGAAGTTCGGTGTGACCCGCGGAGACTGCATCGCCTATGGCGACTCATCGTCGGACACGGCTCTGTTCGGCGTGGTGCCGGTCTCCGTCGCGGTCAACGCGGACCATGCCCTCTCCGGTCTCGCGACGCATTCCTACAAGGGCAGAGATCTGTGGGAAGCCTATGAATTGGTGCGTCACGCCCGCTAATTGAGGGAATTGCTGGTTCGCCCTCTCGCCTTATTCGTGGGGGAGCATGGGGGGACTTGTGATCGGGGCGGCGGCCGGTATGGTCGACTCCGGTTCGCTTCCGGGGCGGGGCACACAGCTCTTGGTCCGGGCCGAGAGCAGGGCAATGCAGCCTAACGGGACGGAGAGATCGAAGACCCGCATTCCGGGTTATACGGCTGAGGCTTCCACGCGGGGTGGGATGCTGCGGTCACAGCACTGCGGCCAATGTCACACTCTCGCCTTACTTGTCCGTACGCAGCACGAATGCGGGTTGAATGTGGCCGCATTGGCCGCGGCGCCGAACGGGACAGCACAACCGTCTGTGGGGGAAAGCAGGCACCTTCCGACTGGGGAAGTGCGCAGACCGACCGAAAGATGTTCGAGGCGAGGCACACGATGGACGCTCCGACCACCACGTCGGCCGACAATGGCACTTCCGGCGGCGGTGGCGGCTGGTTCACGCCGCGCAAGCAGCCGCCGACGACTCCGGGCGGCGAGCAGGACGCGGCGGAGGGCAGCCGCCTGGCCGGAATGCGGCCGATGGGCAGGTCCGCCTCCGTCACAGCCCCGGAGGGTACGCCGGAGACGGCCACCGAGGAGCCGTCGGCGCCCGCCCCCGCACGCGCTGCCACGCCACCCCCTGACGTCGAGGCAGGTCCCGCCGCGCCGCCGTCCTCCCCGGCAGGCGGCCCGGCTGCTCCCCCGCCACCGCAAGCCATCCCGGCCGATCCTCCGCCCTCCGAGCATCGCGTGCCCGTCCAGCGCTCGGAGCCTCCCGAGGACGCCGCCTCGCCGGACGCCATTCTGGTCCGCCGGACCATGGCCGAGGTCGGCCCGGTGGCCGACAAGGTCACCTCGTACTTCTACGCGCTGCTCTTCGTCCGCCATCCCGACCTCCGGTCGCTGTTCCCGGCCGCGATGGACACCCAGCGGGACCGGCTGCTCAAGGCGCTGCTCACCGCGGCCGAGCACATCGACAACACCCCGGTCCTCGTCGAGTATCTGCAGAACCTCGGCCGCGGCCACCGCAAGTACGGCACCCGTCCCGAGCACTACCCGGCCGTCGGCGAGTGCCTCATCGGCGCCTTGAGCCGATACGCCGAGCCCATCTGGGACGCGGAGACGGAGGCGGCCTGGGTCCGGACGTACACGACGATCTCGCAGGTGATGATCGATGCGGCGGCCGCGGATGAACTGCGCGCCCCGGCCTGGTGGTACGCGGAGGTCGTGTCGCACGATCTCAGGACGCCGGACGTCGCGGTGGTCACCGTCCGCCCGGACCAGCCCTATCCCTTCCTCGCCGGCCAGTACGCGAGCCTGGAGACACCGTGGTGGCCGCGAATATGGCGGCACTACTCCTTCGCGTCGGCGCCCCGCTCCGACGGCCTGCTGTCGTTCCATGTGAAGGCCGTCCCCGCCGGCTGGGTCTCCAACGCCCTGGTGCACCGCGCCCGGCCCGGCGACATCATCCGGCTCGGCCCGCCCGCCGGTTCGATGACGGTGGACCACACGACGGACAGCGGGCTGCTCTGTCTGGGCGGCGGCACCGGAATAGCGCCCATCAAGGCGCTCGTCGAGGACGTCGCCGAGCACGGCGAGCGGCGACCGGTCGAGGTGTTCTACGGCGCCCGCACCGATCACGACCTGTACGACATCGACACGATGCTCAGACTCCAGCAGTCCCACCCCTGGCTCTCGGTCCGCGCGATCGTCGACCAGAAGGCGCATCTCCAGCTCCCTGACGCCGTACGCGAGTACGGGCCCTGGATCGAGTACGACGCCTATCTCTCGGGCCCGCCCGGCATGATCCGCAGCGGTGTGGACGCCCTGAAGGACGTCGGCATCCCGTCGGAGCGCATACGGCATGACTCGGTGGAGGAGCTCGTCGCCGCCGGGGACTGATGCCCGAGCGCGATATCAGCCCAGGTCCGGGGCGTGCATCGCGCGTACCCCCTCGATGTTCCCGTCCAGGTAGTGCCGCAGCGACAGCGGGACGAGGTGCACGGAAGCGATGCCGACACGGGTGAACGGCACGCGGACGATCTCGTACTCGCCCGCGGGCTCGTCCACCTCGGGTCCGTGCCGCAGGGCCGGGTCCATGGACCCCAGTCGGCAGACGAAGAAGTGCTGCACCTTCACTCCGGTCGCGCCGCCGTCCTCGCCGATGTGCTCCACGGTGTCCACGAAGCAGGGCACCACATCGATGATCTTGGCGCCGAGTTCCTCGTAGACCTCACGGTGCAAGGCTTCGACGACGGTCGTGTCCTCCGGTTCCACCCCACCACCGGGGGTGATCCAGTAGGGATCGACGCCAGGCTTGGTGCGCTTGATGAGGATCAGGTCGTCACCGTCCAGGAGGACGGCACGGGCGGTGCGCTTGACCACGGGTCGGACGGTCATGGGAGAAATGTGGCCCGCGATGTTCCACGTGAAACATCGCAGCACGTCACCGCAAGGGCTCGGGGCGTGATGCCTCGTGGTCGGCGCCTCAACACCACTCCGTGGCGGCCTGTTGCAGCCACTCATGGGCCCGGGCGATGTGCGGCATCGCCAGCGTGCCGGTCCGCACCACCAGGAAGTACGTCCGCAGCGGCGGGACCGCCGGCTCGTGCAGGGCCACGACCTCCCCGCGCTCCAGAGCGAGCGCACAGAGATAGCGAGGCAACACCGCGAGACCGGCGCCTGCGGACGCGCAGGCAAGCACCGCGCGCAGATCGGGAACGATGACAGAGCCGGAGGCCGCCGGGCGGGAGTCGAAGACGGAGGCCCAGTAGCGCGAGACGAAGGGCAGTGACTCGTGCACCTCGACGACGGGAAGGTATTCCAGGACGGGCGCCCCCATGCTGCGCAGCTTCCCGGAGTCGATCTGCTCGGCCCAGCGCGGGGCGGCGACCAGGACGTGCTCTTCGTCGCAGAGCGCAGTCGCCGTGAGCAGAGCACCGCGTGGACGTGCCGTGCTGATGGCCAGATCGTGATGCCCGGCGGCGAGCCCCTCCAAGGTCTCCTCGGCGTTGCCGAAGGAGGCGCGCAGCGCGAAGCCCTGGCCGTCCTCGCCGGTCAGCTCGGTGAGCACGGGCAGCGCTCGCTCGGCGGTGAACTCGGGAGGTCCGGCGAGATGCAGGGTGCGTAAGGAGGACTCGTCGTCGATCCCCGTCTCGGCGATCTCGACCAGCGCGTCGAGATGCGGCGCGGCCTTGTGCGCCAGCTCGTCGCCGATGGTCGTCGGTGTCACACCGCGCGCCTGCCGCAGGAACAGGGGGCGGCCCAGCTGCCGCTCCAGGGTGCGGATCTGGGAGGTGACGGCCGGCTGCGACAGTCCGAGCAGCGCGGCGGCGCGGGTGAAGGAGCCGGCCCTGTGCACGGTCACAAAGGTGCGCAGCAAGGCCAGATCCATGGCGCACCCTCCCCTTCTTTGCTTTCCCCTGCTGACCCCCCGGTCGCGCCCAACTATAAATAAGTCGATAGGTCGCTGTCGCTACTGTGATTGGACACTGACACAGAGTCAACTAGCCTTGTTCGCGCGGTTCTTCGCGCGCGGAACCGAGGACGGTCCGAGCCACGAGGGGGGAGGCTCGGACCGTCCGTTGTACGTATCCGGCCCCCGTCCGGGCCGGTCAGTAGCGGTCAGCCCGCCGACTCGTCGAGCGCGCGCAGCACATCGGCCACCAGATCCTCGGGATCCTCCGCGCCGACAGAGAGGCGGATGAAGCCCTCCGGCACCGCATCCCCACCCCAGCGTCCCCGGCGCTCGGCCGTGGAGCGCACCCCACCGAAACTCGTCGCGTCGTCGACGAGCCGCAGGGCATCGAGAAAACGGTCGGCACGCGCGCGCGTGGGCAGCGTGAAGGAGACGACGCACCCATAGCGACGCATCTGCTGTGAGGCGATCTTGTACGAGGGGTCGCTCATCAGTCCCGGGTAGCGCACCCCGAGCTCCTCGGGCCAGTCGCGCAGCGCTTCGGCGACCGCGAGGGCGGTGGCGTTCTGCCGGTCCACCCGCAGCTGGAGCGTCGCGACAGAACGGTGCGCGAGCCAGGCCTCCATGGGCCCCGGGATCGCCCCGACGATCTTGCGCCAGCGGCGTACGGCCGCCATGGCCTCGGCGTCGCGGCCGACGACGTAGCCCAGGAGGACGTCTCCGTGCCCGGTGAGCTGCTTGGTGCCGCTGGCCACGGAGAAGTCGGCGCCCAGCTCCAGCGGACGCTGCCCGAGCGGCGTCGCGAGCGTGTTGTCGACGGCGACGAGGGCGCCACGCGCGTGTGCCGCCTCGGCGAGCCGCCGGATGTCGCACACGTCCAGCCCGGGGTTCGACGGGGTCTCGATCCACAGCAGCCCGGCGCCGTCGAGGACGTCCAGTTGGGCGTCGCCTCCGGTGGGAGCGGTGCGCACCTCGATGCCGTACGACTCCAGCTGCGTGCGCAACAGCGGCAGCGCCTGGTAGCCGTCGCTGGGCAGGACGACCGTGTCGCCGGAGCGCAACTGGGAGAAGAGGACGGAGGAGATGGCGGCCATGCCGGAGGCGAAGACCAGCGTCTCGATGCCGTCCTGCCCGGGAGCCTCCAGCTCGCCGATCGCGCGCTCCAGAAGCGTCCAGGTCGGGTTCTCGTCGCGGCCGTAGTTGTACGGGCCCGTCGGGTCGCCCGGCAGATGGTAGTGCGCGGCGAACACCGGACCGGGCAGCGTCGGCTCGTACTTGACCGGCTCAGGGAGGCCGGCCCGCACCGCGCGCGTGCCCTCGCCGGTGCCCGGACCGCCCCTGCCCATTGCGGAATCGTTCACGCTGCCTCCCCCTCCACCTGCTCGCGGACCGTGGCGAGCAGCCCTGCGCTCGCCGCCTCCACCATCTCAAGACACTCCTCGAAGCCGTCCATCCCCCCGTAGTACGGGTCCGGGACGTCGACATCGTGGCCCGCGGCGGGGTCGTACGAGCGCAGCAGCCGCACCTTCTCCGCGTCCTGCTCGGTGGGCGCGAGGCGGCGCAGGGCCTTGAGGTGGCCGGTGTCGAGGGCGATGACGAGGTCGAGGCGGGCGAACCAGGACGCCTGGAACTGGCGGGCCGTGTGCTCGCCGGCGTAGCCGTGGTCCGCGAGTACGGCGACGGTGCGCGGGTCGGCTCCGTCGCCCTCGTGCCAGCCGCCCGTGCCGGCGCTGTCGACCTCGACGAGCTCGTCCAGCCCGGCCTCCACCACGCGCGCGTGGAAGACGGACTCGGCCATCGGGGAGCGGCAGATGTTGCCGGTGCAGACGAAGCAGACGCGGTAGGTCATGCCGTACTCAGTCCTTGCCGTCGGGCAGGGCCATGTGGAGTGCCCAGGACACGATCGAGATGATCAGGCCGCCCAGGACCGCGGTCCAGAAGCCTTCGACGTGGAAGCTCAGGTCGAGCTTGTCGGCGAGCCAGGAGGTGAGCAGCAGCATCAGCGCGTTGACGACCAGGGTGAACAGGCCGAGCGTCAGGATGAGAAGCGGCAGGCTGAACAGCTTCACAATGGGCTTGACCAGGAAGTTCACCAGGCCGAAGACCAGGGCGACGAGGATGAGCGTCCAGATCTTCTTGCCCGTGCTGTCCCCGGTCAGGGTGATCTTGTCGAGCAGCCATACGGCGACCGCCAGGGCGCCCGCGTTGGCGATCGTCTTGACTACAAAATTCTTCATGTGTCTGATCGTGGCAGACGAGATCGGTTACTAGCAGTGGGACAAGGGCGGACGAGGGCGATGAAGGCATTCCGGCTGGATGAACTGGAGGCGGAGCGCGCCGCCAATGAGGGCGCCTACCTGCAGTTTCTGCGGGAGCGGACCATGTCCGTCGGCCTGTACGCGCTCGACGCGGGCGAGCATGATCCACAGAAGCCGCACAACCAGGACGAGGTCTACTTCATTGTGAGCGGCCGCGCCGCGATCACCGTCGGCCTGGAGACCACGCAGGTGGCGCGTGGCAGCGTGGTGTACGTGCCGGCCGGTGTCGCCCACAAGTTCCACCACATCAGCGAGGACCTGCGGGTGCTGGTGGTGTTCTCTCCGCCCGAGAGCTGACCTGGCACCCCGGGATTCCCTAGGGGATCGATCAGGGGAGGACAAGGGCTGCGAGGCCCCCGCCGCGCCCCCTGGCGGCCCTAGCATCGAGTGCAGGACATCAGAAGGATCCGGTACCGACAGGGCCGGACATCGACGGACCCGGCACAGCGACGGGCGGAGAAGTAAGGACAAGGGCGATGCGAGAGATCTTCACGGGACTGCCGTGGTGGGTGAAGTGGATCGCGGTGCCTGTCATCGCCCTGGTCGTGTTCGGCGGGCTGATAGCCAGCGTCGTCGGCTTCGTCATCGGGCTGCTGTTCAAGCTGCTGGTCTTCGTGGCACTGGTCGGTGGACTCATCTACGTCGTACGCAAGTTCACCTCGAGCTCGTCTTCACGCAGCGACTGGTGAGGACCGCGGGGAGCCGGTGAGCGGTAACAGGAATCACCGGTTCCCTCGGGCGAGGGAAGTTTTCCGGACGGGCCGACTGTGAGCGGTGGCAGACGGTTAAAGTCCGGAATTCGACGCGGGGCGTACGAACCCCGCGAGCGGCGCACACCCCCTCCCGTGTTCCCCCCCGCACGGGCTGCCCCCTCGCATCGGGAGTGACCCTTGGCCACGGCTGACACCGCACCGGCAGACCCCCACGCACCCCCCACAGCCGTCCTGACTCCGGGCACCCGCATCAGACCCCCGGAACAGCCCGGCCCCCGGGAGCGACAGCCCCGGCAGCAGACAGCGGCCCCTGAGGAGCAGCCGCACTCCGCGACGCTCATCGGATCCGTTCAGCGCGCCATGCGCCTCCTCGAATCGGTCGCCGAGCATGCACACGGCGCCCCCGCCAAGCAGTTGGCCCGCGAGACCGGCCTGGCGCTGCCCACGGCGTACCACCTGCTGCGCACCCTCGTGCACGAGGGCTATCTGCGCCGTGACAAAGGGCTGTTCTTCCTCGGGGAGGCCGCTGAGCGGCTGGGCAGCAGCGGTGCCCGGCAGAAACGTCGCAGCACGGTCGTCGAGACCCTCGCGACCTGGCGCGACGCCATCGGCGTACCCGTGTACTACGCGATGTACCAGGACGGCGAGATCGAAGTCATGTGTGTCTCCGACACCCCGGGCAATCCGGCGGTCGAGGAGTGGGCCGACTTCCGCGAGACCGGACATGCGCACGCCATCGGGCAGTGCCTGCTGTCCCAACTCGACGAGGACGCCCGCCGCGACCATCTCGATCGCTATCCCGTGCAGTCCATCACCCCGTACACCGTGCGGGACGACCACACGCTGCTACGGCGGCTGGAACGGACGCGGCGGACGCAGCCGGTGACGGAGCGGCAGGAGTACGCGCTGGGGACCGTGTGCGCGGCGATTCCGATCACCGTGGGCACCACGGCCGCGACGATGGCCATCTCGCTGCCCTCCCATCAAGCCGATCGGCTGCTGCCCGCGGTACGGCAGTTGCAGGGTGAGATCGGGCGGCTCCTGGGCTCGCTGGCGATCTCTATCAGCATCTGAAAACTCACTCCTTGTGATCTGTCGTGTACGTTCAGCAAGATGCCTTCAGTGCCGGGGGGTCCATACCCGGCCAGACGATGGCAAATGACGGGACAGGCGATGCGCGAGTCCGTACAGGCAGAGGTCATGATGAGCTTTCTCGTGTCCGAGGAGCTCTCCTTCCGTATCCCGGTGGAGTTGCGCTACGAGACCGATGATCCCTATGCCGTGCGGCTGACGTTCCATCTGCCCGGTGACGCCCCCGTGACCTGGGCGTTCGGGCGGGAGCTGCTGATCGACGGGGTGGGCCGGCCGTGCGGAGAGGGGGATGTTCGTGTCTCGCCCGCCGAACACGACACGCTCGGCGACGTCCTGATCCGGCTTCAGGTCGGGGGCGATCAGGCCGTGTTCCGTTCCTCGGCGGCACCGCTCGTGGCCTTTCTCGACCGCACCGACAAGCTGGTGCCGCTGGGCCAGGAGGGCGCCCTCGCCGACTTCGACGCTCATCTCGACGAGGCGCTGGACCGCATCCTGGCGGAGGAGCAGAGCGCGGGGTGAAGGGCGCGGGGGGCGGCGGTGACGCAACGGTTCGCCGGGGCTGTGCAGCCGTGCAGGAACGCTTTTGCGAGGCAGGTCGGGGTGAGCGATTGCGGGCTCGCTTGTCGCCGGCGGTGACCGGCTCCCGGTGGCCGCTCCCCTCACCGCTTGCGGCGTCGCCCCTTCCCGCCTCGTGTCGGAGCCGCGACAGTGGCGCCGGAAGGAGCGGCCTGCTCTCCTCCCTGGCGGTCGGCCGAGACCATCAGCGCCGCGAGCGCCGTAGTGACCGGCACCGACGCGACGAGACCGATCGAGCCCACCAGCGTGCGCACGATCTCCTCCGCGACCAACTCGCTGTTGGCAACAGTGCCGACGCTGCTCTGCGCGATCGAGAAGAGCAGCAGCAGCGGCAGCGCGGCGCCCGCATAGGCGAGGACGAGCGTATTGACCACCGATGCGATGTGGTCGCGTCCAATGCGGATGCCCGCGCGATACAGCCCGCGCCAGCCCATCGTCGGGTTGGCCTCGTGCAGCTCCCAGACCGCTGACGTCTGCGTGACCGTCACGTCGTCGAGCACACCGAGCGAACCGATGATGATGCCGGCGAGCAGCAGACCACTCATGTCGATCGACGGATAGAGGCCGTGGATCAGACCGGTGTTGTCATCCGTGTTGCCGGTGAGCGCGGCCCAGTCGATGAACAGTGAGCCCAGGATGCCGATCAGCAGCAGCGAGATGAGGGTGCCGAGCACCGCCACCGAGGTTCTCGCGGACAGGCCGTGGCACAGGTACAGGGCGACCAGCATGATGGCGCTCGCCCCGATCACCGCCACGACCAGCGGGTTCGAGCCCTGGAGGATGGCGGGCAGGATGAAGAAGTTCAGCACCAGGAAGCTGATGGCCAGGGCGACCAGTGCCATGACGCCCCGCAACCGTCCGACGACCACGACGGCGAGGGCGAAGATCCCGGCAAGCAGCATCATCGGAAGACGACGGTTCACATCGGTGACCGAGTACTGCAAGTCCCTGGGTGCGGAGGGCTCGTAGGCGACGACGACCTTCTGGCCCTCGTCCAGCTGCCGCGACTGGTCCGGCTGCACGATCTCGGTGAACGTACGGCCCTTGTCCTTGCCCGTGTCGACCCGGATCGTCGCCTTCTTGCAGGTGCCGTTCGCCTGCTGCTGCGCCGAGGAACCCTCCGCGGTGGAGGTGTCACCGGTCGGGGTCTCACCCGAGGCGTTGACGTCCTTGCAGCTGACCTCGTCCACCTTGGTGACTGTGGCCTGCTGCGTCTGCCGGTCGAAGCCGACCCCGGTGCGCTCGTGCGGCGGCGCTCCGCCGGGCCACAACACTGCGAGCCCTACGACCACGGCCGCGGCGAACGGGATGAGGATCGCCGCGATGATCTTGCGCAGATGCTGGGAGACGGGCGCCGCGGGACCGTGACTGTGCGAGTGGCCATGTCCGCCACCACCGCCGCCCCCGGGTCCGTGTCCGCCCCCGCCGCCGTGATCGTGGCCGCCACCGGCCCCCGAACTCTGGCCGGGTCCGGCGTCGGAGGCGGGCCCGTGCTCATGCCAGTCGCCGGATCTGGTTCCGGCTCCAGTCTCGCGACCGCCGCCGGAAACAGGCCCGCTTCCACGGCTGTTGCCGTTCGCGGGGCCGCTTCCGGAGCCGGGGCCGCGGGGCGGCTCGGGCGGTGGGTACGGGGACTGATGCGTCGTGGTCACCGCCCGATCATCGCAAGAACGGCCGGGGCCCACTGTTCAGCGCGCCCGAATTGACGCTAGCGTGTAGGCACCTTTGTACACGCGGGAGCTCGGAGCACCGGGCTGAGAGGGCGCTGACCTCCGTCTTCGCAATGTTTCACGTGGAACGTCATCGGATTCGAGTGATGTTCCCCATGAAACGGCGGCAGACGGAAACCGCTGCGTCGACCGCTGAACCTGTTACCGGGTAATGCCGGCGTAGGGAGTAGGTCTCATGACCATCAAGGACACACGCACGCCTGCCTCCACGCAGAACGCGACGGACGGTCCGTCGCCGACTCCGACCAGCGAGGAGGCCGGGAAGTCCATCGGCTGGCACAAGGCGTACATCGAGGGCTCACGCCCTGATCTGCGCGTGCCGGTCCGCCAGGTGCACCTCACCAACGGGCAGTCGGTCACGCTGTACGACACCTCCGGCCCGTACACCGATCCGCTCGTCGACACCGACGTCCGCCGGGGGCTCGCCCCGCTGCGAGAGAACTGGATCGTCGCCCGCGGCGACACCGAGGAGTACGCGGGCCGTCCCGTCCGCCCCGAGGACGACGGCATCAAGCACACCTCGCCGCGCGGCGGCCTGCGCAACCTCGACGCGGTCTTCCCCGGACGGCCACGCCAGCCGCGCCGCAGCCGCGACGACAAGGCCGTCACCCAGCTCGCCTACGCGCGCCGGGGCGAGATCACGCCCGAAATGGAGTTCGTGGCCGTCCGGGAGGAGGTTTCGCCCGAAGTGGTCCGTGAGGAGATCGCGGCGGGCCGGGCCGTGCTGCCCGCGAACGTCAACCACCCGGAGATCGAGCCGATGATCATCGGCAAGCGGTTCCTGGTGAAGGTCAACGCCAACATCGGCAACTCCGCGGTCACTTCCTCCATCGAGGAGGAGGTCGAGAAGATGACCTGGGCGACCCGCTGGGGCGCCGACACGGTCATGGACCTGTCCACCGGCCGCAATATCCACACGACCCGTGAGTGGGTGCTGCGCAACTCCCCCGTCCCCATCGGCACGGTCCCCCTCTACCAGGCCCTGGAAAAGGTCGACGGCCGCGCCGAGGAGCTGACCTGGGAGATCTACAAGGACACGGTCATCGAACAGGCCGAACAGGGCGTGGACTACATGACCGTCCACGCGGGCGTTCGCCTGCCGTTCGTACCGCTCACCGCCAACCGCAAGACCGGCATCGTCTCGCGCGGCGGCTCGATCATGGCGGCGTGGTGCCTGGCGCACCACAAGGAATCGTTCCTCTACGAGAACTTCGAGGAACTCTGCGAGATCCTCGCCGCCTACGACGTCACGTACTCGCTCGGCGACGGTCTGCGGCCCGGCTCCATCGCGGACGCCAATGACGAGGCGCAGTTCGCGGAACTCCGAACTCTCGGGGAACTCAACCAGATCGCGAAGCGTTTCAACGTACAGACCATGATCGAGGGCCCGGGACATGTCCCGATGCACAAGATCAAGGAGAACATCGACCTTCAGCAGGAGATCTGCGATGAAGCTCCGTTCTATACGCTCGGCCCGCTGACGACGGACGTCGCGCCGGCGTACGACCACATCACTTCCGGCATCGGTGCCGCGATGATCGCCTGGTGGGGCACGGCCATGCTCTGCTATGTCACGCCCAAGGAGCACTTGGGCCTGCCCAACCGTGACGACGTCAAGACCGGCGTCATCACCTACAAGATCGCCGCCCACGCAGCCGACCTCGCCAAGGGGCACCCCGGTGCACAGGAGTGGGACGACGCGCTGTCCGACGCACGCTTCGAGTTCCGATGGGAGGACCAGTTCAACCTCGCCCTGGACCCGGACACGGCCCGGGAGTTCCACGACGAGACCTTGCCGGCCGAGCCGGCCAAGACCGCTCACTTCTGCTCGATGTGCGGGCCGAAGTTCTGCTCGATGAAGATCTCCCAGGACATCCGCCGTGAGCACGGCAGCACCAAGTCGGAGATCGAGGAGGGTATGGCCCAGAAGTCGAAGGAGTTCGCTGACGCGGGCAACCGTGTGTACCTGCCGATCGCGAACTGACGTCGACGTCCGGAACAGGCCGTCCGCAGCCCCGTGTTCGGCTTGCGCTCCCCTCCGTGGGGGCGCAAGCCGAGGGGCATCATGCCGGAGCGGGCTTACTCCGGCTGGTGCTCCGGGCCTCCGAAATCCGGGCTGGTGTAGTCCGGGCTGCTGAAGCTCGGGCGGTGGCCCGGGGCGGGGCCGTCGTCGGGGCTGCTGAAGCCCGGGCGGTTGTAGCCGAGATGCGGCATGCGGCTGGTGGTCGCCCGCGGTGCCGTGCGGTGCAGTGCCGCGGCGGCGCCGGGTTCGGCCAGTGCGTCGCGCAGGAACGGCAGGATGCCGCGTTCCAGCAGGGCCTCGCGCCAGGCTTCCCTGGCCCTGGCCACCTCCCCGCTCAGCTTGCCGTAAGGGCCGGTGTCGAGCGAGGGCCTGTTGCGCAGGGCGGTGATCAGCAGCCCGACGGCGGCGACAAGGATCGCGACCGCCGTCACGGCGCCGAACACCCATCCGGTGGTCAGCATGGTCTGGGCGAACTGCGGCGCGGGGTCCAGCATCTTCAGGATGTAGCCCACGAGCAGGAAGATCGCCGCTGCGGTTCCGGCGAGGACGGGTGCCAGGACCGCGACGACGGCGACGGCGCCCGCGCCGGCGGTCTCGGCGACCTCGCCCATGGTGGCGGCGAGCCCCACCGTGTTCGCGGCCGGCTCCGTGGAACCGGATTCGCGGACGGACGGCGGGGTGGACGGCGCCGGCTGGCGCAGTTCCTCGCGGACCTTCACGTAGTGCTGGTACTCGGTGGCCGCCGCCGCGGTGATGATCGCGGAGGCGTTGAGAGCCATGGTGCGCAGCTGTTCGGGGTTGAGCCGCTGTCCGACAGCGGTCAGTTCAGGGCGGTGTGGGGCGGAGCGCAGCGCCTCATCGAGGATCCGCTCGTATTCCTGGCGGTCCTCGCTCAGCAGGTGCTGCGGAACGCTGTTCATGTGCATCCCCCGATGCTCCGTAGGGCTTGGGGCTCGCACGCTGACGAGCCGTATGGCAGAAACGGAGGGGAGCCTGCTACGGATAAGCCGATGGTAGAGCGGTAACGGCACACGGTGACAGGGGGTTTCCAAAAATTGCCCCTTGGCCTGCGCCGTCCCCGGTAGTACTCCGTGACGGGACGCCTGCCCTGTGAACGCTCAGATATCCAGTGGAAGTTGCTGGACCAGCAGCTTTCCGGCCATGGTCACTCCGCCGTCCATCGCGATGGCGAGCCCGTCGGCGTAGACGTGCGGTCCCTCGACATGGGGCCCGGCCTCGTCCTCGCCGTCCTCGGAACCGACTTCGCCGAGGAGGTACGGAATGGGGCTGTGGCCGTGAACGATGCGGGTGCCGCCGTACGTATCGAGCAGTGAACGCACATGGTCGGCGCCGCCCTCGTCGCGGAAGGAGAAGCGCTTGGTGAACTTGCGGAAGAGATCCCAGACTTCGTCGGCGTCATTGCGTGTGAGCGTCTCGCGGACGGTGTCGTTGACCGCTTCGATCGAGTCGCCGTAGTCGAGATAGGCGGTGGTGTCCGAGTGGACGAGCAGATGGCCGTCGACCTCTTCCATGGCGTCCAGCCGGGCCATCCACTGCAGGTGGTGGTCCTGGAGACGGTCCATGTCGGTCTTCTGGCCGCCGTTGAGCAGCCAGGCGGCCTGGAAGGTGGCCGTGCCCGCGCCGGAGTTGACGGGAGTGTCGCCGAACCGCTTGGCGCCGATGAGGAGCAGCTCGTGGTTGCCCATGAGGGCCTTGCAGTAGCCGCCCGCCGCGGCGGCCTCGGCGGACAGTCGCATCACGAGGTCGATGACGCCGATGCCGTCCGGGCCGCGGTCGGTGAAGTCGCCGAGGAACCACAGCCGGGTAGTGCCCGCGCACCAGTTGCCCCCGGTGTCGATGAGGCCCTTCTCCTGGAGGGCGGCCACCAACTCGTCGAGATAGCCGTGGACGTCTCCCACGACGTACAGCGCACCGGGCCCGGCAGTCGACTGCGGGGCCGGCTCGGAGACGGGGTCTACGGTCACCTGAAGCGTGTCACCGCGGTTGATGACGGGCAGGTCGCGCTGCGTGGGTGTGTAGCCGTCCGGGTAGTCCACAGGCTCCTCGACGGGGCTGACGGCCTCGCCGGGGTGCATGCTGTGGACGTACAGACCGGTCTCGTGGACATACGCGGGTACCCGGAAGTCGCGCAACGTCGCCGTCCGCTCCACCTCGGGTCCCTGACCGGCCCCCTGAGTCATCGACCCCTCCACCATCGCGCCGCAGCTGCACCGCATCGGACTGCCTGGTCGCAGCGGCCCGCGGTGTCGTGGGCCCATCATAGGAATGCGGATCGCGCCATGTGATGACCCAGGGGTGGTGAATCAGCGCAAGACTCCAGTTCATCGCGGCTTTCGCCCCGATTGGGCCGGGCTTTGCCCGCAGGGCGACCGCCCTTGTCCTACTCCTTCTTGGGCGACCGCGGTGGGCTGACGGTCGTCCGCGGCGGCCGTCGCTGGGACGAGGTACGCACGATCAGCTCGGTCGGTATCACCTGCTCGACCGGTTGGTCCGAATCGGCCCCCTCGATGGCGTCGATGAGGAGCTGGACCACCGCCGTGCCGATGCGGCGCGGCTTCAGGGAGAGCGTGGTGATGGGCGGCTCGGTGTTGGCGTACACGGTGGACTCGCTGCAGCAGACCAGAAGCAGGTCGTCCGGTACGCGCAACCCGTAGCGCCGGGCGGCGGCGAGCAGGTCGGTGCCGTTCGGGTCGAACAGGCCGTAGACGGCGTCGGGCCGGTCGGGGCGGGCGAGCAGCCGGTCGGCGGCGACGGCGCCCGCGCATGGATCGTGCGCCGGGTAGGCCTCGTACACCGGATCCTGTCCGACCCGTTCGCACCAGCGCAGATACGCCGTGGTCGACAGATGGGTGTACGTGTCCGTCGACGTCCCGGTCAGCAGGCCGATGCGGCGGGCGCCGGCGTCGGCCAGGTGGTCGAGGATGCCCATGACCGCGGCCTCGTGGTCGTTGTCGACCCACGCCGTGACCGGCAGCGACCCGGCCGGGCGGCCGTCGGAGACGACCGGTAAACCCTGCCGGACCAGCTCGCTGACGACCGGGTCCTGGTCGGACGGGTCGATCACGACCGTGCCGTCCAGGGCGACGTTCGACCACACGTCGTGGCGGGAGGTCGCGGGGAGGATCACGAGGGCGTAGCCGCGGGCGAGCGCAGCCGAGGTGGCGGCTCTGGCCATCTCGGCGAAGTACGCGAACTCGGTGAAGGTGAAAGGTTCATCCCCGTATGTCGTCACGGTCAGGCCGATCAGCCCTGACTTGCCGGTACGGAGGGTTCGGGCCGCGGCCGATGGGCGATAACCCAGTCGGTCGGCGACCTCGCGGACATGGCGTCGGGTGGCGTCCGGGAGCCGGCCCTTGCCGTTGAGGGCGTCGGAGACGGTCGTGATGGAGACTCCGGCGGCGGCGGCTACGTCTCTGATGCCCGCCCGGCCCGGCCGACTGCCTCGACGTGAGGTTTCCGCGCGGCTCACCTGGTGCTTCCCTGCTGCTGTCATGGCGAGCCGATAGTAGGGCTCATGCGGTGGGGTAGTGCGGACGCATATGCACCCGTTGACAGGCACGTTTCTGCAAGGTCATAGGCCGTCAATTTCCTTGGAAAGCAAGGGAGTTGGATGCTTTGACGCCAGCACGTAACTTGTCGGCGTGTGCATACCTGCCAAGTAGCCGATGTTTCGAAGAGGTCTCAACTCACCTTCACGGGTGATGCGCGCCACCGCGCGAGCCACCGGCGCATAGATATATGTGTGAGCGCCCCGGAATTCGCACACCTTCGTACAGTGATGCCCCTGATGTCAGTGGGGCAGATGGGATCAGCTCCTCCCGGCTGTACGAGGTGGCCGCCGCCCCATACGCAGCGGCGCCGAATCCTCATAAGGTGAGAAGCATTGGAAGCCGGCGGCGGTCAGAGGCCGCCGGTGGTCGCGAGGAGGACTGCGGTGAGCGAGACCAGCCCCAAGCTGCGCGCCGAGCTGGAGGGTATCCCCACCTACAAGCCGGGGCGGCCCGCTGCCGCCGGCGGTCCGGTGGCGTACAAGCTGTCCTCCAACGAGAACCCCTATCCGCCGCTGCCCGGTGTGATGGAGAGCGTGACGGCCGCCGCCGCGTCGTTCAACCGCTACCCGGACATGGCCTGCACGGGCTTGATGAACGAGCTGTCCGAACGGTTCGCGGTCCCCGTCACCCATCTGGCCACCGGCACCGGCTCGGTCGGCGTCGCCCAGCAGCTGATCCAGTCCACCGCCGGCCCTGGCGACGAGGTGATCTACGCCTGGCGGTCCTTCGAGGCGTACCCGATCATCACGCAGGTCAGCGGCGCCACCTCGGTGCGGGTGCCGCTCACGCCGGGCGATGTGCACGACCTGGACGCGATGGCGGACGCGATCACCGACCGGACGCGGCTGGTCTTCGTCTGCAACCCCAACAACCCGACGGGCACGGTCGTACGGCGGGCCGAGCTGGAGCGCTTCCTGGACCGGGTGCCGAGCGATGTGCTTGTGGTGCTGGACGAGGCGTACCGGGAGTTCATCCGTGACGCCGAGGTGCCGGACGGTGTGGAGCTGTACCGTCACCGGCCGAATGTCTGTGTGCTGCGGACGTTCTCGAAGGCGTACGGCCTGGCCGGGCTGCGCGTCGGGTTCGCGATCGCGCATGAGCCGGTGGCGGCGGCGCTGCGCAAGACGGCTGTGCCGTTCGGTGTGAGCCAGCTCGCGCAGGACGCGGCGATCGCCTCGCTGCGTGCCGAGGACGAACTGCTCGGCCGGGTGGGCTCGCTGGTGTGCGAGCGCGCGCGGGTGGTCGACGGGCTGCGCGCCCAGGGCTGGACCGTGCCCGAGACCCAGGCCAACTTCGTCTGGCTGCGACTGGGGGAGCGTACGGTCGCGTTCGCGGCGGCGTGTGAGCAGGCGGGCGTCGTCGTCCGGCCGTTCCCGGGCGAGGGCGTGCGGGTGACGGTCGGGGAGACCGAGGGGAACGACATCTTCCTGAAGGTGGCCGAAGGGTTCCGCAAGGAGCTGTAGCAGGGCGGGAGGCAGGGAGCGCTGGCCGCGTCAGATACGGGTGTTGGCCGCCTCGTCCGGCTCGAACTGCTGCGCGTCGTCGCGTCGTGGCAGCAGGAGCGGGGTGGCCAGCAGCAGGAGACCGGCGATGGCGATCGCGGTGCGGGTGCCGGTGACGGCGGCCAGCAGGCCCCATACGGCGGTCATGGTCGCGGTGGCGGCCTTGCCGGTGATCGACCACGCCATCAGGGTGCGGGCGACGCGCTCCTTGGGGGTCCGCTCGAGCCGGTAGGTGGCGACCACCGGGTTGAACACCCCGATGCAGATGATCAGCCCGAACTCGACGACCATGACGAGGACGAGCCCGGCTGTGCCCGGGCCGATGAAGGCCAGTCCGAGCGGCCAGCAGGCGCGCAGCGTCCCGGCGGTGAGCATCATCCGGTGCCGGCCGAACCGGGCGACCAACGGGCGGGCCAGCCGTGAGCCGATCAGGCCGCCGGTGCAGGGCACCGCGAAAGCGAGGGCGTACTGCCACGGTGCGAAGCCGAGCGAGCCGAGCATGAGGACGGCGAGGAGCGGCGCCGGCGCCATGATCAGGCTGTTGACCAGCACCGTGTTGAAGAACAGGGGGCGCAGCGTCGAGTGGCCGAGGATGAAGCGCCAGCCGTCGAGCAGGTCGCCCGCGCGCAGCCGCGGTCCCTCGTCACGTACGGGGCGGGGCTCCTTGCCGCCCACCGCGCGGATCCCCAGTGCGGAGAGCAGGTAGCTCACCGCATCGGCCGTCACGGTCGTCACCGGCCCGAACAGGCCCACCGCGGCCCCGCCGAGCGGCGGTCCCAGCATGGTGGCGGTCCAGGTCGTGGACTCGAAGCGGCCGTTCGCGACCAGCAGGTCCTGCGGCTGTACGAGGCTCTTCAGGAAGGCCCCGCTCGCCGAGATGAAGGCGATGTCGGCCACGGCGACGACGACCGACACCACCACGAGCTGGGCGAAGGTGAGCAGGCCGAGCGCGTACGCGGCGGGGATGCTCAGCAGCGCGGTGAACCGCACCAGGTCCATCGCGATCATCACGGGCCGTTTGCGGCGGAACTCCACCCAGGGACCGAGCGGGACCGCGACGACCGCTCCCACGGCCAGCCCCGCGGCGGCCAGCAGCGCCACCTCCGTCGGACCGGCGTCCAGGACGAGGATGGCGATCAGGCGGAAGGCGTCGAAGGCGAAGAAGGTGCCGAAGGTGCTGACCGCGTATGACGCCCAGAGCCACTCGAACCGCCGATCGAGCATGCCCCCGGACCCCCTCGCGCGAGGCTCGAACGGCCTCGCCTTGACCGGCGCCATCCAAGCGTGAGGCCGGCGGGTGGGGCAAACGAGATGGCCAACGACTGCCGTGGAACAGAGACGACGGCAGGGGGACCCCCTTGCGGAGATCGAAAGGGGGTGCGTCATAATTGCTTGTGAATGTGAACGCGTTCACAAGCGTGTCCCAGTTCTACCCGAGATGTACCGAACGAGATGTACGGAACAAGCGGGGCAAGCTGCCGCTGTGACCACGGCGACGTAAGGAGAATGACGACGTGGACCTGGCTCTGGCGCCGGAGACTTTGGCGCGATGGCAGTTCGGCATCACCACCGTCTACCACTTCCTGTTCGTCCCCCTGACAATCTCGCTGGCCGCCCTCACGGCCGGACTGCAGACCGCCTGGGTGCGCACGGAGAAGGAGAAGTACCTCAGGGCGACCAAGTTCTGGGGAAAGCTCTTCCTGATCAACATCGCGATGGGGGTGGTCACCGGCATCGTGCAGGAGTTCCAGTTCGGCATGAACTGGTCCGACTACTCCCGTTTCGTCGGTGACGTCTTCGGCGCCCCACTCGCCTTTGAGGCCCTGATCGCGTTCTTCTTCGAGTCGACCTTCATCGGCCTGTGGATCTTCGGCTGGGACAAGCTGCCGAAGAAGATCCACCTGGCCTGCATGTGGATGGTCTCGATCGGCACGATCCTGTCCGCGTACTTCATCCTGGCGGCCAACTCCTGGATGCAGCACCCGGTCGGCTACAGGATCAACGAGGCGAAGGGCCGGGCCGAGCTCACCGACTTCTGGCTGGTGCTGACCCAGAACACCGCGCTCGCCCAGGCCTTCCACACGCTCTCCGCCGCCTTCCTCACCGGCGGTGCCTTCATGGTCGGCATCTCCGCCTTCCATCTGCTCCGCAAGAAGCACATCCATGAGATGAAGACCTCGCTGCGGCTCGGCCTGGTCACCGTCGCGATCGGCGGTCTGCTCACCGCCATCAGCGGCGACACGCTCGGCAAGATCATGTACGAGCAGCAGCCGATGAAGATGGCCGCGGCCGAGGCGCTGTGGGACGGCGAGGCCCCGGCCCCCTTCTCGGTCTTCGCCTACGGCGATGTGGAGAAGGGCCACAACAAGGTCGCCATCGAGATCCCGGGCCTGCTGTCCTTCCTGGCCAAGGACGACTTCACCTCGTACGTCCCCGGCATCAACGACGTCCAGAAGGCCGAGCAGGAGCAGTTCGGGCCCGGCGACTACCGGCCCAACATCCCGGTCGCCTACTGGGGCTTCCGCTGGATGATCGGGTTCGGCATGACCTCCTTCACCATCGGCCTGATCGGACTCTGGCTGACCCGCAAGAAGTTCCTGCTTCCGCGGCACCTGCGGGTGGGCGATGACGAGGTACCGCATCTCGTGCTGTTCTGGAAGAAGCCGCTCGGCCCGACGCTCACCAAGTGGTACTGGCGCATCGCCATCTGGACCCTGGCCTTCCCGCTGATCGCCAACTCCTGGGGCTGGATCTTCACCGAGATGGGCCGCCAGCCATGGGTCGTCTACGGCGTCCTGCAGACCCGTGACGCGGTCTCCCCCGGCGTCTCCCAGGGCGAGATCCTCACCTCGATGATCGTCTTCACCACCCTGTACGCGATCCTCGCCGTCATCGAGGTCAAGCTGCTCGCGAAGTACATCAAGGCCGGCCCGCCCGAGCTCACCGAGGCCGACCTGAACCCGCCCACGAAGATCGGCGGCGACTCCCGTGACGCCGACAAGCCGATGGCCTTCTCGTACTAGGCCGAGGGAGCTGCACAGTCATGGAACTTCACGACGTCTGGTTCGTCCTCATCGCCGTCCTGTGGACCGGCTACTTCTTCCTGGAGGGGTTCGACTTCGGGGTCGGCATCCTCACCAAGCTGCTGGCGCGGGACCGGCCCGAGCGGCGGGTGCTGATCAATACCATCGGGCCCGTCTGGGACGGCAACGAGGTGTGGCTGCTCACGGCGGGCGGCGCGACCTTCGCCGCCTTCCCCGAGTGGTACGCCACGCTCTTCTCCGGCTTCTATCTGCCGCTGCTGCTCATCCTGGTCTGCCTGATCGTGCGAGGCGTCGCCTTCGAGTACCGGGCGAAGCGGCCCGAGGAGAACTGGCAGCGCAACTGGGAGACCGCGATCTTCTGGACCTCCCTGATTCCCGCGTTCATGTGGGGAGTGGCCTTCGGTAACATCGTGGGAGGCGTGAAGATCGACCAGGACTTCAACTACGCCGGCACCTTCTGGGACCTGCTCAACCCGTACGCCCTGCTCGGCGGTCTGGTGACCCTGACGCTGTTCACCTTCCACGGTGCGGTGTTCACGGCACTCAAGACGGTCGGAGACATCCGGGTGCGGGCACGGAAGCTGGCGCTGCAAGTCGGCCTCGTCACCGCTGTGTTGGCGTCGATCTTCCTGCTCTGGACGCAGGTCGACAGTGGTGACGGCCAGAGCCTGGTCGCCCTGATCGTGGCAGTCGCCTCGCTGGTCGCGGCGCTGATGGCGAATCAGGCGGGGCGTGAGGGCTGGTCGTTCGCCCTGTCCGGGATCACGATCGTGGCCACCGTGGCCATGCTATTCCTGTCACTCTTCCCGGACGTCATGCCGTCCTCCCTCAATGAAGACTGGAGCCTCACGGTCACGAACGCCTCGTCGAGCCCCTACACGCTGAAGATCATGACCTGGTGTGCGGCGATCGCGACGCCGATCGTGGTGCTGTACCAGTCGTGGACGTACTGGGTGTTCCGCAAGCGGATCGGTACGCAGCACATCGCCGGCGACGCTGCTGCCGGGGCAGTGCACTGAGTCCGAATTGGGGCATGTTTCACGTGAAACATGCCCCATGAGACCTCGTGAGAAGAGGGTGTGTTTCACGTGAAACCGATCGATCCCCGACTGCTCCGGTACGCCCGCGCCACCCGGCTCTTTCTGCTGGCCGTCGTCGGCCTGGGTGCTGTCGGAGCGGTGCTGGTCGTCGCGCAGGCCATGCTCATCGCCGAGGTAGTGGTCGGTGCGTTCCAGCACGGGCTGTCGGTCGGTGAACTCAGCACTCCTCTCTCGCTGTTGGTGGCCGTCGCCCTCGGCCGCGCCACTGTCGCCTGGCTCACGGAGCTGGCCGCCCATCGGGCGAGTGCGGCGGTGAAGTCGGAGCTGCGGGGGCGGCTGCTGGAGCGGGCCGGGGCATTGGGACCGGGCTGGCTGAGCGGACAGCGGACCGGCTCGCTGGTCGCCCTTGCCACCCGCGGAGTCGACGCCCTCGACGACTACTTCTCGCGCTATCTACCGCAGTTGGGGTTGGCAGTCGTCGTCCCTGTCGCGGTGCTGGCCCGGATCGTCACCGAAGACTGGGTCTCTGCCGCGATCATCGTCGGCACCCTGCCCCTCATCCCGATCTTCATGATGCTGATCGGCTGGGCCACTCAGTCCCGGATGGACCGTCAGTGGCAGCTGCTGTCCCGGCTGTCCGGGCACTTCCTGGACGTCGTCGCGGGGCTGCCCACCCTGAAGGTGTTCGGGCGGGCCAAGGCACAGGCCGACTCGATCAGGCGCATCACCGGCGAGTACCGGCAGGCGACCATGCGCACCCTGCGGATCGCGTTCCTCTCCTCCTTCGCTCTGGAGTTGCTCGCCACGATCTCCGTGGCCCTGGTCGCGGTGACGATCGGCATGCGGCTCGTCCACGGCGAGATGGACCTCTACATCGGTCTGGTCATCCTGGTGCTCGCACCCGAGGCCTATCTGCCGCTGCGACAGGTGGGGGCGCAGTACCACGCGGCGGCGGAGGGGCTCGCGGCCGCCGAGGAGATCTTTGCGGTGCTGGAGACGCCGGTGCCGACGTCGGGAACCGCTGCCGTGCCGACCGGGCCGGTGCGGTTCGAGGGCGTCACCGTCCGGTACCCCGGCCGGTCCATGGACGCCGTGTCAGAGGCGTCCTTCGCCGTCGAGTCCGGAGAGACGGTCGCACTCGTCGGACCGAGCGGCGCGGGCAAGTCGACGCTGCTGCACGTCCTGCTGGGGTTCGTACGGCCCACTGAGGGGCGTGTGTTGCTCGGGGGAGTCGATCTCACCGAGGTCGACCTGGAGGAGTGGCGGTCGCGGATCGCCTGGGTGCCGCAGCGGCCCCATCTGTACGCCGGGACGATCGCGGAGAACGTACGGCTGGCGCGTCCCGACGCGGATGACACGGACGTACGGCGGGCGCTTCGGGATGCGGGAGCCCTGGAGTTCGTGGACGCGCTGCCCCTGGGCCGGGAGACCCTGCTCGGCGAGGACGGGGCCGGGCTGTCCGCCGGGCAGCGGCAACGGCTCGCGCTGGCCCGGGCCTTCCTCGCGGACCGGCCTGTGCTGCTGCTCGACGAGCCGACGGCCGCGCTGGACGGGGAGACCGAGGGCGAGGTCGTGGAGGCGGTGCGGCGCCTGGCCGTGGGACGGACGGTGCTGCTCGTGGTGCATCGGCCGGCGTTGCTGAGCGTCGCGGATCGGGTCGTGCGGCTGGAAGAAGCCACGGCCTACGCCCCCGCGGGCGCGGAGGCCGTGTCCAAGGGAGCGGCGGCTCACCGCATCGAGGAGGCAGCGGCGGACGACCTCGTGGCCGAGCCGGAAACGGAGGTCCCGACGACCACCGGCGGCGTACTCGCCCGCGTCCGCGCCATGGCCCGCTCCCACCGCGGACGTCTCGCCGTTGCCCTGCTGCTCGGAAGCCTCGCTCTCGGGAGCGCCGTCGGGCTCATGGCCACCTCCGGGTGGCTCATCTCGCGGGCCTCGCAGCAGCCGCCCGTGCTGTATCTGATGGTCGCGGTGACGGCGACGCGGGCCTTCGGTATCGGGCGCGCTGTTTTCCGGTACGGCGAGCGGCTGGTGTCGCACGACGCCGTGCTGCGGATGCTGGCCGATACGCGGGTCGCCGTGTACCGGCGGCTGGAGCGGCTGGCGCCCGCGGGGCTGCGCCGGACCCGGCGGGGCGACCTGCTGTCGCGGCTCGTCTCCGATGTGGACGCCCTGCAGGACTACTGGCTGCGCTGGCTGCTGCCCGCCGGTGCCGCCGTCGCCGTGTCCGCCGCTTCGGTCGGATTCACGGCCTGGCTGCTGCCCGAGGCCGGTGTCGCGCTCGCCGTCGGGCTGCTGGCGGCCGGAGCCGGTGTCCCGCTGCTCACCGGAGCCGTCGCCCGGCGAGCGGAGCGCAGACTGGCCCCCGCCCGTGGAGTGCTGGCGACCCGTGTGGCCGATCTGCTCACCGGCACCGCCGAGTTGACCGTCGCCGGCGCGCTGCCCGCACGTACCGCCGAGGTACGGCGGGCCGACGGCACGCTCACCCGGATCGCCTCGCGCGCCGCCACCGCCACCGCGCTGGGTGACGGGCTCACCGCGCTCGTCTCCGGCCTGACTGTCGCCGCCACCGCCCTCGTGGGCGCCCAGGCGGTCGCCGACGGCCGCCTGGGTGGCATCGCGATGGCTGTCGTCGTCCTCACCCCGCTGGCCGCCTTCGAGGCCGTGCTCGGAATGCCGCTGGCCGTGCGGTTCCGGCAGCGGGTGCGCAGGAGCGCGGAGCGTGTGTACGACGTACTGGACGCGCCCGAGCCCGTACAAGAGCCGGAGCGGCCCCGGCAGGCGCCCGCGTCGCCGTTCCCGGTCGTCGTCAAGGGCCTGGCCGCCCGGCACACGGGGCAGGACCGGGACGCCCTCGCCGGCCTCGACCTGACGCTGGCGGAGGGCCGCCGGATCGCCGTGGTCGGCCCGTCCGGGTCCGGCAAGACGACGCTCGCGCAGGTGCTGCTGCGCTTCCTGGACGCGGACGCGGGCTCGTACACGCTGGGCGGCGTGGATGCGGGCGCGCTGGACGGCGACGACGTACGGCGGCTCGTCGGGCTGTGCGCCCAGGACGCGCACCTCTTCGACAGCTCGGTGCGGGAGAACCTGCTGCTCGCCAGGAAGGACGCCACCGAGGGCGAACTGCGCGACGCCCTGAAGCGGGCCCGGCTGCTGGACTGGGCCGACAGCCTGCCCGACGGGCTCGACACGCTGGTCGGCGAGCACGGGGCGCGGCTGTCCGGCGGGCAGCGGCAGCGGCTCGCGCTGGCCCGCGCACTGCTCGCCGACTTCCCGGTCCTGGTGCTCGACGAGCCCGCCGAGCATCTCGACCTGCCGACGGCGGACGCGCTCACCGCCGATCTGCTGGCTGCCACCGAGGGCCGTACGACACTGCTCATCACGCATCGGCTGGCCGGTCTGGAGACGGTGGACGAGGTGATCGTGCTGGAGGAGGGGCGCGTGGCACAGCGGGGCACGTATGCGGAGCTGGCCGTGGTGGAAGGGCCGCTGCGGCGGATGGCGGAGCGGGAGGCGGAGTCGGAGCTGCTGGTCGGCGTGCACTAGCGGAGTGCGGCTCCACCGGCAAGAACCTCGTCGCCGCCCTTCGGGAGGCCTGAGAGGCCGCTGCCCGGTATGCTCCGTCCGCAGTAACGCGTCCCCATGCGTACGACGTGAACAGGCCCGCAGCCGCGGCAGCGCGTCACGATCGCTGACATGTACTCATCTCGCCGCCACCCGCTGGTCGTTCTGGTGCTGCTGTGCGCACTCGCCGTCCTTGTGGCCCGCCCCACCGACGCCGCGGACCACGCGACGGGCGACGGCCCCTCCGGCATCAGCGCTCAGGTGGCGCGGCTGTACGAGGAAGCGGCGGTGGCGACGCGGCAGTACGAGTCGGTGCGGCAAGAGGCCGAGGCGCAGAGGGCCAAGGCCGAGCGGTACGAGGCACTTCTCGACCGCGAGCGGCGGGAGATCGCCGTGCTCCACAAGGACCTGGGCCGTATCGCACGCGCCCAGTACCGCACGGGCGGCGGGGTGCCGCTGACCGCGCAGATCATCCTCGCCGACAGCCCGGATGAGCTGATGCGCGGTCAGCGCGGCTTCTCGCAAGCGCAACTGGCCGTCGGCAACGCCCTCGACAAGAGCCGCCGAGCCGAGACGCGGCTGGCCGCGGACGAGGCCAGGGCAGAGGCGGCATGGCAGGACCTGGAGTGACGCAACGCCCAACTCGCGCAGGTGAAGAAGGACCTCGAGCGGAAGCTGGAAGAGGCACGGCGGCAGTTGCAGGGCCAGGCGGACGCGTCGGTCGCCGCGGGCAGCTGCGGCGGTGCCGCCCGCATCGACCAGCCGCAGGTGAGCGGCACGCGCGCGTGGGTCGCACCCGTGGAGACGTACGAGATGTCCGCGAGCTTCGGCAGCGGCGGAGAGCGGTGGGCGCACCGGCACACCGGGCAGGACTTCGCGGTGCCGATCGGCACGCCGGTCCGATCGGTCGGTAGGGGACGCGTTGTCGGGGTCTCGTGCGGCGGCGCCTTCGGCATGCAGGTCGTGATCGAGCATCCCGGCGGCTACTACTCGCAGTACGGGCACCTCGCGTCCGTCACCGTCGACCAGGGCGAGCGAGTCTCCCCCGGGCAGTGGATCGGGCAGTCCGGCAGCACCGGCAACTCCACCGGCCCGCATCTGCACTTCGAGGTACGGATCACACCGGAACTGGGGTCATCGGTGGATCCGGTGCCGTGGCTGGCAGCGCGCGGGGTCCAGCTGTGATCGCCGCTCGCGCGGAGCGCACGTAAGGGGCGTGCGCCTGGACGACGCCCGTTACAGCCGCTCCGCCAGCATCTGCTCGATCACGACCGCCACCCCGTCCTCGTTGTTGGCGACCGTCCGCCCCGACGCGGCCGCGATCACATCCGGGTGCGCATTGCCCATCGCATACGACTGCCCCGCCCAGGTGAGCATCTCGACGTCGTTCGGCATGTCACCGAACGCGACGACCTCCTCGTGCGAGATACCGCGCTCGGCACAGCACAGGGCGAGCGTGCTGGCCTTGGAGACCCCCGGGCCGCTGAGCTCCAGCAGGGCGCTGGGGCTGGACCGGGTGACGTTGGCACGGTCGCCGACAGCGAGGCGGGCGAGACTCAGGAAAGCATCCGGATCGATCTCGGGGTGGTACGCGAGGATCTTGAGGACCGGCTCATCGGCACCGGGACCGTCGGCAGCCAGCAGCTGCTCGGCCGGCGCCAGGTTGTCCGGGACCTCCATGTGCAGCTTCGGGTAGTCCGGCTCCTGGTGGAAGCCATACGTCTGCTCGATCGCGTACACCGTGCCGGGCGCTGCCTCACGCAGCAGTCGTACGGCGTCCAGCGCGTTGGGCCGCGTCAGCTCCCGTACCTTCACGAACCGGTGGGCGCCGGGGCCGCCGTGCAGGTCGACCACCGCGGCGCCGTTGCCGCAGATCGCCAGCCCGTGGCCATGGACGTGGTCACTGACGACGTCCATCCAGCGGGCCGGGCGGCCGGTGACGAAGAAGACCTCGATTCCCGCCTCCTCGGCGGCGGCCAGGGCGGCGACCGTACGCGGGGAGACCGACTTGTCGTCGCGCAGCAGGGTGCCGTCGAGATCGGTCGCGATCAGGCGTGGCGGGACGATGGTGGCCGGGGTCTCGGGCTGTCTGGTCGCTGAGGTCACCCGGCCATTCTCCCGCATATGCCTGCACGGCCGTGCGGGACTCCGCACAGGTGAGTGGTGACGCCCCTCACCTGCGTCCTTGCGCCCACCAGCCCTGGGTGTCGCGGCGACGGCTCAGCTGAGCTGTGCGGGCGCCTCCATGGCGATCTGCTCGAAGACCTTCTCGTCGGCGGCGAAGTCCGAGTCGGGGATCGGCCAGTGGATCACGATCTCGGTGAAGCCCAGTTCCCGGTGCCGGCCCGCGAAGTCCACGAACGCGTCGAGCGACTGCAGCGGGCGGCCACGGTCCGGCGTGAAACCGGTGAGCAGGATCTTGTCCAGCCCGGACCCATCACGGCCGAGGACGGCGCATGCGTCGGCGAGCTTCTCCACCTGTCCACGAATGGCTTGAATCGACTGTTCAGGAGTGCCGTTCTCGTACAGCTTGGGGTCGCCGGTGGTCACCCAGGCCTGCCCGTGGCGCGCGGCGAGCCGCAGCCCACGCGGCCCGGTCGCGGCCACCGCGAACGGCAGCCGGGGCCGCTGCACACAGCCCGGGATGTTGCGCGCCTCGTGCGCCGCGTAGAAGTCGCCCTCGTACGACACCGTGTCCTCGGTCAGCAGCCGGTCGAGCAGCGGTACGAACTCGGCGAACCGGTCGGCACGCTCGCGCGGCGTCCAGGGCTCCTGGCCGAGCGCGGTGGCGTCGAAGCCGGTACCGCCGGCACCGATGCCGAGCGTGACGCGCCCTCCCGAGATGTCGTCGAGAGAGATCAGCTCCTTGGCGAGCGTCACCGGGTGCCGGAAGTTCGGCGAGGTGACCAGGGTGCCCAGCCGCAGTCGATCGGTCACGGCCGCGGCGGCGGTCAGCGTCGGCACGGCACCGAACCAGGGGCCGTCCCGGAAGCTGCGCCAGGACAGATGGTCGTAGGTGTACGCGGTGTGGAAGCCGAGCTGCTCAGCGCGCTGCCATGCCGAACGGCCGCCTTCGTGCCAGCGACGGTAGGGGAGGATCACAGTGCTCAGACGCAGACTCATGCGTCGAGCGTAAGCGGCCGACGGGGTTTCACGTGAAACGGTCACCGCACGCGGCTGCTCAGCCACGGCGTGAGGGAGATCATCTCCGTCCACTCCTTGTGCAGACGGTCTCCGGGCAGCGGCACGACCAGGCGGTAGCCGGGCGGGAAGCGGCGCGCGGTGACGTACGCGAGCCCACCGAAGACGGAGCGGAGAAAGGCCGGGACGTCGTCGCGCGGAATGTCGGGGCACTCGACGCCCTCGACCGTGATCAGCGCGTCGTCCTCGGGGTAGAGGCGGACACTCACCCGGGGCGAGCCGCCGAACTCGACATAGGCCTCGTGGGGCAGGGAGCCGTCCGGGTCGGTGGCGACACCTATGCCCGCCGCCGTGCGGCGCGAGGTCTGGTCGGCGCCGATGTCATGGCTCACCTCGATCTCGCGCGCGTACTCGGCGGCGATCTCCCGGAGCGCGGTGATTGCGGCCTCGGTGCTAGGGAAATGGTCCATACCACTGATCATGCCGGAAGAGAGTTCAGTGCCGCTCCGGAAATCCCAGGTACTCCGGTGGTACGGCCTTCGTCAGCCACACCCCGTTCGCGCTCACCTGGAAGACATGGCCGTCCCGGTGCATGGCACCGGCGTCCACGGACAGGACGACGGGGCTGCCGCGGCGGGCGCCGACGCGGGTCGCGGTCTCACGGTCGGCCGAGAGATGCACGTCGTGCCGGTTCATCGGGCCGAGCCCCTCGGCGCGGATCGCGTCCAGGTTCCGGGCCACGGTCCCGTGGTAGAGGTACGGCGGCGGGGTGGCAGCGGGCAGTCCGAGGTCGACCTCGACGCTGTGGCCCTGGCTGGCGCGGATCCGCGAGCCTTCGATCGCGAAGCGTTTCTTGTCGTTGGCGGCGACCACGTGGTCCAGCTCGTCCCGCGTGAGACGGAAGCCGTGCGCGGCCGCCGCGGCCATCAGCGTCTCGATCTCGACCCAGCCGCTCTCGTCGAGCACGAGCCCGATCCTCCCCCCACTGCCTTAAGGGCGTGGGCGGTGCCCCCAGGGCTGATGACGCAGATGCTTGGAGAGGTACTTCGACACCTTCACGGTGCGTCTTTCATCCATGCCTTCAGGGTGCCGCGAGAGACGTGGATCACGCGAATGAATTGACTCCGGATGTTTGATCCACAGCCAAGTCAGGTTATCCACAGGGGAATTGGCGACTCTGTGGACAACGAGCCATCGATTCAAGGGGTTTCGTCAAGATCCACTGATGCGGCCCGACTTGCGGCAAAGTCGTCCAAGGCGCGGGCCCGCACCTCACGTTCGGTGGCCAGCGCGATGAACTCGGCCGCCTTCCCCGGACCAACGAGCTTCTCCACGGCCCGCATCGTCCCCGCCGGAATCGTCACGGACCGTGCCTCCTCGCTCACGTGCGGAGCCTCGCCCGTGCCGAGGTGCTCACGCAGGTGCCGCACCGCGAACAGGCGCATCGCGCGGGCGAGTTCGGCGTCCACGGACTGGCGGGCGAGCGGCCGCAGACGTCGTACGAGCGAGGCGGCCTCGGCGGCGTCCGCGTCGGTCGGACGGTGCGGTCCGTCCAGGTAGCGGGCGAAGATGTGCTCCGTGGTGAACTCCAGGAAACGGGCCGCGATGTGCTCGACCTGACCTCTCAACTCCCGTAGATGTCCCGAGATCGCGGACAGGGGAACCCCGGCCGCATGCAACTCGACGGCCACGGCGAGCTCTTGGGGGCTGGGCACGAGGAACGAGTCGTCGTCGCCCGGCACCGGCTCCAGCACACCGAGTGCGACCGCCTCGGCGACCGCCGCGTCGTCGGGGGAGCCGCCGAACCGCTCGTCCAGCTCGGCGCGAGAGATCCGTACCGCCTCCTCGTCGGTCCACGGACCGTCGACCTCGGCGACCAGCCCGAGCACGCCGCCGAGGCCCCGCCCGGCGTCCCAGGCCTCCAGGAGCTCCTTGATCGAGGCCAGGGTGTAGCCGCGGTCCAGGAGATCGGCGATCTGGCGCAGACGGGCGAGATGCGCGTCGCCGTACACGTTCGCCCGGCCACGGCGCTCGGGGCGGGGGAGCAGACCGCGGTCCTGGTAGGCACGGATGGTGCGGACCGTGGCACCGCTGAGGTGCGCGAGGTCCTCGATCCGGTAGGCGGGCGCGGTCCCCGCCCCGGCTGCGGCCCGAAGCCCCAGGACTCCGGCACCCTCCTCGCTCATGCCGCCGCCCTCGCCGCCGGTGACCTGCGCAGATACTCGACCGCTCGGCTCAGCGACCCTTCCTGGGAGGGGTGGTACGACCGCTTGAAGTAGCGGGGTATCGCGGCCCCCAGCTCCCGCCACGTCGGCAGCAGGCCCTTGCGGACCGCCGCGTTGTGTGCGACGAGGGAGTAGCGCGGGTGGCTGGCGAGCTGCGGATCGTGACGTATCAGGTACGCCGTGCCCCACACCCACAGGTAGAGCATCACCGGCGCGGTGACGGCCATCGCGGCGAGGCGGCGGGCGTAGCGGGGTGTGCCGGTGCCGCCGCAGTGCTGGTACATGTCGAAGGCGACCGCGCGGTGCTCGACCTCCTCCGCGCCGTGCCAGCGCAGCAGATCGAGCATGACCTCGTCGGCGTCGGCCCGGTCCAGGGCGTCGGCGGCCAGCACCCAGTCGCCGAGCACCGCCGTGAACTGCTCGATCGCCGCGACGACGGCCAGCCGCCAGCGCAGCCACTCCGCCTGCGGTATGGGTGCGCCGAGCGGTGGGCGCTCGCCGAGCAGCCGCTCGAAGAGGAAGTCGACGTACTTCGTGAACTCCGCCGTGTCCAGCTGCTGTGCCTCGAGGTGGTCGAGCACATGCGCGTGCTGCACGCTGTGGGTGGCCTCCTGGCCCATGAACCCCTTGACGTCCGCCAGGAGTTCGGGATCCCGCACCAGCGGCAGACCCTCCTTGAAGACCTTCACGAACCACCGCTCCCCCGCCGGCAGCAGCAGATGCAGCACGTTGATGACGTGGGTCGCGGTCGGCTCGCCGGGGATCCAGTGCAGGGGTGTGCGGGTCCAGTCGAAGGACACGCGGCGTGGGGTGATGGCGTACCGGTGATCGCTCATAGCGGTGGCTCCAGCCGGGCGACGGCCCGCAGTGCGCGGGGCGTGAACCGGGACATGAGGTGGGCGCCGCGCGCCTCGGGTGTCACCGGGACGACGGCCTGGTTCTTCACCACCGCCCGCAGGATCGCGTCGGCGACCTTCTCCGGTGGGTAGTTCCGCAGCCCGTACAGCCGGGCGGTCTTCTTCTGGCGCCGCTTCTCCTCGGCGGCGTCGACCCCGGCGAAGCGTGCGGTCGAGGTGATGTTGGTGTTGATGAAGCCGGGGCATATCACCGTCACGCCGATGCCCTGTCCGGCCAGCTCCGCGCGCAGGCACTCGCTCAGCATCAGCACGGCCGCCTTGGAGGTGCTGTAGGCGGGCAGCGCCTTGGAGGGCTGGTACGCCGCCGCCGACGCGGTGTTGACGATGTGGCCGCCCTGTCCGCGCTCGGCCATCTGCTTCCCGAACAGGCGGCAGCCGTGGATCACGCCCCACAGGTTGACGTCGAGGACCTTCTTCCAGTCCTCCGGGGTGGTGTCCAGGAAGGAGCCGGACAGGCCGATCCCGGCGTTGTTCACCAGCACGTCCACCACGCCGTACTTGGCGGCGACCTTCTCGGCGAGCTTCTCCATGGCCTGCCCGTCGGAGACGTCGACGGTCTCCGCCCACGCTTCGGGGGCGCCGACCAGCCGGGACAGCTCGGCGGTGCGCGCCGCGGCCTCCGCGTCCCGGTCGACGGCCACCACGCGCGCGCCCGCCTCGGCGAACGCGAACGCCGTGGCCCGCCCGATGCCGCTGCCCGCGCCGGTGACCAGGACGAGCTGCCCGCCGAACCGGTCGGCGTGCCTGCCCGTGGCGCTCACCTGCGGTCTGCCGCCCTCGATGGCGGTCACGAACTCGGAGATCCACGCCTTCAGTTGGTCGGGTCGGGAACGCGGGACCCAGTGCTTGGCGGGGAGCGTGCGGCGGGTCAACTGCGGAACCCACTCCTCCAGTCCGTCGTACAGCTTCTCCGACAGGAACGCGTCCCCCAGGGGCGTGATGAGCTGCACGGGCGCGTGCGCGTAGGCGTCCGTGCGGGGCCTGCGCAGCCTCGGCCGTACGTTGTCCCGGTACAGCCATGCTCCGTGGGCCGCGTCCCTGGGGAGCGAGGCGGTCGGGTAGCCGTCGCCGGGTAGGCGCTCGACGCGTTCCAGAATGCGCGGCCAGCTCTTGCCGAGGGGACCGCGCCAGGCCAGTTCGGGCAGGACCGGCGTGTGCAGCAGATACACGTACCAGGACTTGGCGCCCTGGCCCAGCAGCTGGCCCACCCGGCGCGGGCTGGGGCGCTTCACGCGCGCGTGGATCCAGTGCCCGAGGTGGTCCAGGGACGGCCCGGACATCGAGGTGAAGGACGCGATGCGTCCCTCCGTGCGCTGGACGGTGACGAACTCCCAGGACTGCACCGAGCCCCAGTCGTGCCCCACCAGATGCACCGGCCGGTCCGGGCTGACCGCGTCCACGACCGCCAGGAAGTCGTCCGTCAGCTTCTCCAGCGTGAACCCGCCGCGCAGCGGCCGGGGTGCCGTGGACCGGCCGTGGCCCCGGACGTCGTACGCCACGACATGGAAGCGGTCGGCGAGGCCGGCGGCGACCTCGGACCACACCTCCTTGCTGTCGGGGTAGCCGTGCACGAGGACGACCGTCGGCCGGTCCGGGTCCCCCAGCTCGGCGACGCACAGCTCGACCCCGCCGGTGCGCAGCCGGCGCTCCCGCGCCCCCTTCAGCACCGTCACTTGTCCTCCGCCCAGCGCCGCACATGCGGCAGATCGTCGTCCAGCCAGAAGGCGCTCTGCTCGGGGTCCTTGGAGTCGGTGACGACCAGGATCTCCTCGAACTTCGCGCCCGTACCCCGGAAGCCGAGATGGGGTTCGACCGCCCACAGGCCCGGCTGCGGCGGGTGGTCGGAGAAGCGGTACGGCGACCACAGCGGCGACCAGCCCTCGCGGTGGCCGTGCAGCGCGTCGCTCGCCAGGCCCTTCAGGGACTGGGTGCCGAACCCGAACACATGCGGCGACCAGCGGCGCTCCTTGACCCGGTCCACCTTGTGGGCGATCACGCCGAACGGGTAGGCGCGGTGCCGGTTGGCGTAGCCCTGGCGGGCCATGAGCCGGTCCACGTCCTCGTAGATCTCCCTGAGCGGGCGGCGCTCGCGCACCTCGCGCAGGATCAGCTCACGGTGCGCCTCCAGGTCGGCCATCAGCTTGTCCTGCACGGGGTTGAGGCCGAGCGAGCCGGAGTAGCCGACGTCCGCCGTGCAGCCCTCGAACACCGGGGCCAGGTCCAGGATGAACGGCATCCCGGGCTCGAGCCGGCGGTTGGTGGGGAAGAACTGCAGCGGAATGCGGAAGTTCACGAACGCCGTGCGGTCGCCGAACCAGGCGAAGGGCAGATGGAACCAGTCCCGCACACCCCGCTCACGCAGCCACTCGCGCTGCATCCGCGCCGCCTCGCGCTCGGTCACCCCCGGCTGCAACCGGGCCGCGACCGCCTCCGCGCACTCGTACGCCAGGCGCTGCACTCTCCGGAACTTCCGCAGCTCCGCGGCGCGTTCACCTGCAACAGCCGTCGTCATCCGACACCGCCCCCTGTCCACGCTGACCGCGGTACGTGTCCGTAACTTGACACTGGCGAATGTGACAGTTGTTGGAGGCTGCGTCAATAGGCCTGTGCGGGCCTGTGGACAACGCCGCCCATGTGGAAAAGACGGCGGCGTTGTTCGACCTCAGGGTGACCCTTAGGGCCCCGTAATACTCGAGAGGGACACCAAGACGGCTCTCCGGTCTGACGACCGGAGTGGTTCGCGTCACTACCGTCTTACACGTGACTGTGATCGCGACCGAAAGCCTGAGCAAGCGGTTCCCCCGGGTGACCGCGCTTGACCGGCTCTCCGTGGACGTCGGGCCCGGTGTGACCGGACTCGTCGGAGCCAATGGAGCCGGCAAGTCCACACTGATCAAGATCCTGCTGGGTCTGTCCCCCGCCACCGAAGGCCGTGCCGAAGTGCTCGGACTCGACGTCGCCACCAAGGGCGCCGCGATCCGCGAGCGAGTCGGCTACATGCCGGAACACGACTGTCTGCCGCCGGACGTCTCGGCCACCGAGTTCGTCGTCCACATGGCACGCATGTCCGGCCTCCCGCCCGCCGCCGCGCGCGAGCGCACCGCGGACACCCTGCGCCATGTCGGTCTGTACGAGGAGCGCTACCGCCCCATCGGCGGCTACTCGACCGGCATGAAGCAGCGCGTGAAGCTGGCCCAGGCCCTGGTGCACGACCCGCAGCTGGTCTTCCTGGACGAGCCGACCAACGGCCTCGACCCGGTCGGCCGCGACGAGATGCTCGGCCTGATCCGCCGGATCTACACCGACTTCGGCATCTCCGTCCTGGTCACCTCGCACCTGCTGGGCGAACTGGAGCGCACCTGCGACCACGTCGTCGTGGTCGACGGCGGCAAGCTCCTGCGCTCCAGCTCCACCACGGACTTCACCCAGATCACGACGACGCTGGCCGTCGAGGTCACCGACACCGACGAACACCCGGACGGCACCCGCGCGATGCGCGAGGCGTTGCACGCGCGCGGGGTGGACCTCCTCGACTCGGCGAGCGGCCTGCCGGGCGCCGGTCACATCCTGCTGCTCACCGCGCAGGGCGAGGAGACCTACGACCTCGTCCGTGACGTGGTGGCCGACCTCGGCCTCGGCCTGGTCCGCATGGAGCAGCGCAGGCACCACATCTCCGAGGTCTTCACGGACGAGGCGTCCCGACAAGGCAGCGACACCGACGCACAGCGGAAGGAGGCCGTCGGCCATGGCAGTTGAGCACCCCGTAGCGGCACCCCCGGGCGACCAGACCCGCATCCACAACATCGGCTACCGCAACTACGACGGCCCCCGCCTCGGCCGCTCCTACGCCACCCGCTCGCTCTACTCGCAGTCCCTGCGCGGCTCCTACGGCCTCGGCCGCTCGGTGAAGTCCAAGGTGCTGCCGATGCTGCTGTTCGTGGTGATGTGCGTGCCCGCGGCCATCATGGTCGCCGTCGCGGTCGCCACCAAGGCGAACGACCTGCCCGTCGACTACACCCGCTACGCGATCATCATGCAGGCCGTCATCAGCCTGTACGTCGCCTCGCAGGCACCCCAGTCCGTCTCCCGCGACCTGCGCTTCAAGACCGTACCGCTGTACTTCTCACGGCCCATCGAGACCGCCGACTACGTACGCGCCAAGTACGCGGCGCTCGCCTCGGCCATGTTCATCCTCACCGCCGCCCCGCTGATCGTGCTCTATGTGGGCGCGCTGCTGGCGAAACTCGACTTCGCCGACCAGACCAAGGGATTCGGCCAGGGACTCGTCGCCGTGGCTCTGCTCTCACTGCTCTTCGCCGGGATCGGCCTCGTCATCGCCTCGGTCACCCCGCGCCGCGGCTTCGGCATCGCCGCCGTGATCGCCGTCCTGACCATCTCCTACGGCGCCGTCTCCACGCTCCAGGCCATCGCCGACGCACAGGGCACGACCGACGCCATCGCCTGGATCGGCCTGTTCTCGCCGATCACGCTCATCGACGGAGTGCAGTCGGCGTTCCTCGGAGCCTCATCGGCCTTCCCAGGAGCCGTCGGCCCGTCCAACGGCGAGGGCGTGGTCTACGTCCTCGTCACCCTGGGCCTGATCGCCGCCTGCTACGGCCTTCTGATGCGCCGCTACCGAAAGGTCGGACTGTGACCACGCTCTCCATCGACCACGTCTCCCGCTGGTTCGGCAACGTGGTCGCCGTCAACGACATCACCATGACGATCGGCCCCGGCGTCACCGGCCTCCTCGGCCCCAACGGCGCCGGAAAGTCCACCCTCATCAACATGATGGGCGGCTTCCTGGCCCCCTCGACGGGCACCGTCACTCTCGACGGCCAGCCGACCTGGCGCAACGAGCAGATCTACCAGCAGATCGGCATCGTCCCCGAACGCGAGGCGATGTACGACTTCCTCACCGGCCGCGAATTCGTCGTCGCCAACGCCGAATTGCACGGCCTCGGCGCCAAGGCCGCCCAGAAGGCCCTGGCCACCGTCGAGATGGAGTACGCGCAGGACCGCAAGATCTCCACGTACTCCAAGGGCATGCGGCAGCGCGTGAAGATGGCCAGCGCCCTGGTCCACAACCCCTCGCTCCTGCTCCTCGACGAACCCTTCAACGGCATGGACCCGCGTCAGCGCATGCAGCTGATGGACCTGCTGCGGAAAATGGGCGACGAGGGCCGTACGGTCCTGTTCTCGTCCCACATCCTCGAAGAGGTCGAGCAACTCGCCCGCCACATCGAGGTCGTCGTCGCCGGACGGCACGCGGCCAGCGGCGACTTCCGCAAGATCCGCCGCCTGATGACCGACCGACCGCACCGCTACCTGGTGCGCTCCAGCGACGACCGCGCGCTGGCCGCCGCGCTGATCTCCGACTCGTCGACGTCCGGCATCGAAGTCGACCTGGCGGAGGGCGCGTTGCGCATCCAGGCCGTCGACTTCGGCCGCTTCACCGCGCTGCTGCCCAAGGTCGCCCGCGACCACGGCATCCGGCTGCTGACGGTCTCGCCGTCCGACGAGTCCCTCGAGTCCGTGTTCTCTTATCTGGTCGCGGCGTAGGAGGCCGAAGATGTACGACCCCACAGTCGCCCGACTCACCTACCGGGCACTGCTCGGCCGGCGCAGGGCCCTCATCCTGGGCGCCCTGCCCCTACTGCTCATCGTGATCTCCGTGATCGTGCGCGCCCTGGTAGGCACGGACGACCAGACCGCGGCGGACCTGCTCGGCGGCCTCGCGCTCGCCACCATGGTGCCGATCATCGGCGTCATCGCCGGCACCGGGGCGATCGGCCCGGAGATCGACGACGGCTCCGTCGTCTATCTGCTGTCCAAGCCGGTGAAACGCCCCACGATCATCTTCACCAAGCTGATTGTCGCGATCGCCGTGACCATGGTGTTCTCGGCGGTGCCGACCCTGATCGCCGGCTTCATCCTCAACGGCAACGGCCAGCAGATCGCCGTCGCCTACACGGTCGCCGCACTGGTCGCCTCCATCGCGTACGCCGCGCTCTTCCTGCTGCTGGGCACGGTGTCCCGGCACGCGGTGGTCTTCGGACTCGTCTACGCGCTGGTCTGGGAGGCCCTGTTCGGCTCCCTGGTCTCCGGCGCGCGCACGCTCAGCGTCCAGCAGTGGGCACTGGCCGTCGCTCACAAGGTCGCCGGCGGAGACATGGTGACCTCGGACGTCGGACTGACGACGGCCACGGTGCTGCTGGTCGTGGTGACGATCCTCGCCACCTGGTACGCCGGACAGAAGCTGCGGTCGCTGACGCTGGCGGGCGAGGAGTAGCCGCCCCGCTCATTGACAGGCACTTATTAGCAGGGACTTATTGACAGGGACTTCACTCCTGTCGGGACACACTGGGCACAACGGGGGACGCACGACTGGGAGGCACCGGGGATGGCAGGAGAGTCGACGCAGGGCCGCGGACAGCCGGAGTCGGGGGACGCCTGGGACGAGTTGGTCCTGGACGACGACTTCATACGCTCCGCCGAGACCTCCGAGCCGTCCGCCCGTGCCCGGATGCTCGCCGCCCGCTGGCGCAAGGAGAAGCCCGAGCCCCAGCCATGGCGGTCCGACGAGCCGCCCGCGGGGTGGTTCTTCAGCAAGTCCCGTCGGCGCTGGCGGCGGCGCCGTTAGCGGTCCCACGGCCGCCCCACGGCCGCCCCAAATTCAGTGGCGCCCAACTCGTCGTACAGGCACAGTGGTTGTGTCCACGACGCCGGGCGGTGAGAGTTCGGCGCCACGTTCTGGGAGAGGAGTTGCGCGATGTCCATGCACGGCAGTACACACAGCTCCCGACAGGGCAGCCCGCGGCGAGTTCCGGTGTAGTTACCCCACCGTCGAACCCGCTCCGCACGGGGAGCTGCCCGGGGCGGCCGCTTCGAGCACGCGGCGCGCTGCGCTTGCGTGGGCCGCCTTCCCTTTCGCCCCCTTGCGAAGGGGGCACCCTCCGCTGGGGCGCACGGAGTTGGCTGCGCAGCTCGGCGCGACGAGATGCCGCTGCGCCCACCCGTGCCGCCCCAGCGGCACGACTGCCCGCACCGGCGGCCGGTGTATGACACCGTTGCGGGAACTCACCCAGGGGCGCGGGGAACTGCGCGACCAGCCAAACTCAACCCGCGGCCAACAGACGGCCTCAACCCAGCAGACGCTCCACGACCACCGCGATCCCGTCGTCCTCGTTGGACGCCGTCACCTCATCCGCCACGGCCTTCAGCTCCTCATGGGCGTTGGCCATCGCCACCCCGTACGACGCCCACCCGAACATCGGCACGTCGTTCGGCATGTCGCCGAAGGCGATCGTCTCCGCGGCCTTGACCCCCAACCGCCGCGCCGCCAGCGACAGCCCCGTCGCCTTCGACAAGCCCAGCGGCAGCAACTCGACGATGCCCTCGCCGGCCATGGCGACGGTGACGAAACCGCCCGCGGCCTGCCGGGAGGCTTCCGCCAGCTCGTCGTCCGACAGCTCAGGGTGCTGGATGTAGATCTTGTTCAGGGGCGCCGTCCACAGATCCGACGCGTTCGTGAACGGGATCGACGGCAGCGCCCCCGTGACCGCGTAGCCCGGCCCGACCAGGACATCGCCGTCCAGCCCGTCCCGGCTCGCCGCCAGATACAGCGGCCCGACCTCCGCCTCGATCTTCGCCAGGGCCAACCCGGCCAGCTGCCGGTCCAGCGTCACCGACGTCAGCAGACGGTGCTGCCCGGCGTCGTACACCTGCGCGCCCTGGCCGCAGACCGCGAGGCCCTCGTAGCCGAGGTCGTCGAGGATGTGCCGCGTCCACGGGACCGCGCGGCCGGTCACCACGATGTGCGCGGCACCGGCCTCCGTGGCCGCGGCGAGCGCCTCACGGGTGCGTCGGGAGACCGACTCGTCGGACCGCAGGAGCGTTCCGTCGAGGTCGGTCGCGATGAGCCGATACGGGAAACCGGCGCTCACTTGGCCACCGGCTCCAGGACCTCTCGGCCGCCCAGGTAGGGACGCAGCACCTGGGGCACGTGGACCGAGCCGTCGGCCTGCTGGTGGTTCTCCAGGATCGCCACGATCGTGCGCGGTACGGCGCACAGCGTGCCGTTCAGCGTCGCCAGCGGCTTGACCTGCTTGCCGTCGCGGAAGCGGATCGACAGGCGGCGGGACTGGAACTCGGTGCAGTCCGAGGTCGAGGTCAGCTCCCGGTACTTGCCCTGGGTCGGGATCCACGCCTCGCAGTCGAACTTGCGGGCGGCCGAGGAGCCCAGGTCACCGGTCGCGACGTCGATGACGCGGAACGGCAGCTCCAGCGACGTCAGCCACTGCTTCTCCCACTCCAGCAGGCGCTGGTGCTCGGCCTGCGAGTCCTCCGGGGCGACATACGAGAACATCTCGACCTTGTCGAACTGGTGGACGCGGAAGATGCCCCGTGTGTCCTTGCCGTGCGAACCGGCCTCGCGGCGGAAGCAGGGCGAGAAGCCCGCGTAGCGCAGCGGGAGGCGGTCGGCGTCGATGATCTCGTCCATGTGGTACGCGGCGAGGGGTACCTCGGAGGTGCCGACCAGGTAGAGGTCGTCGTTGGCGAGGTGGTAGACGTCCTGGGCGGCCTGGCCGAGGAAGCCGGTACCGGCCATCGACTGCGGGCGGACCAGCGCCGGGGTCAGCATTGGCGTGAAACCGGCGGCCGTGGCCTGCGCGATCGCCGCGTTCACCAGCGCCAGTTCCAGGAGCGCGCCCACACCCGTGAGGAAGTAGAAGCGCGAGCCCGAGACCTTCGCGCCGCGCTCGACGTCGATCGCGCCGAGCAGCTGGCCGAGCTCCAGGTGGTCCTTGGGCGCGAAGCCCTCGGCGCCGAAGTCGCGGATCGTGCCGTGCGTCTCCAGCTCGACGAAGTCCTCCTCGCCGCCCACGGGGACGTCGGGGTGGACGAGGTTGCCCAGCCGGAGCAGCAGCTCCTGGGTCTCGGCGGCGGCGGCGTCGCGCTCGGCGTCGGCCGCCTTGACGTCGGCGGCGAGCTGGCTCGCCTTCTTCAGCAGCTCGGCCTTCTCGTCCCCCGAGGCCTTGGGGATCAGCTTGCCGAGCGCCTTCTGCTCGGCGCGCAGCTCGTCGAAGCGGACGCCGGACGACCTGCGCCGCTCGTCGGCAGACAGGAGGGAGTCGACGAGCGCGACGTCCTCTCCACGGGCGCGCTGCGACGCACGCACACGGTCGGGGTCCTCACGGAGCAGGCGAAGGTCAATCACGCGGCCAAGGCTACCGGTGCGGACTGACGGCACACGACTCACTATTCCGAGCGGTGTCCGAACTGACCATTACGTTGCGTTATGAGTGAATTGCCCCCTGTGTCAATAAAAGGCGTCTCACTCCCTGGAACGGGTCACCGGCCGGGCGCCCGGTTGACTCGATTTCCTTGCGGGGAACGGGACTTGGGGGACTCGTTGTCCACAGGGCTCCACGGTCCCGAAGAGTTATCCACAGGCTGTGCGAAAGATCTGTGGATGTCGCAAGTGATCATTCCGAATCGTCTCCGCCGACCGAAGAATTCCCGAGCCAAACCACCCCCAGGCTCACTTTCGGGTGGAAATGGGTCGCCCCAAAGGATTGACCCAAGGAAACGGGTGGACGAAGAGTGACCGCAGGGGCTGTGGACGAACTTGCCCGCTGTACGGCGATTTGTCGACTGAGTCGCGCTCCGTTGTCGACTTGTCCCCAGGTCGAGATGGCAGCCTGTGGATAACTCCTGTGGATAACGTAAATCAGCAGGTAGGACCGGCCGAAACCAGCCCGCAACCCGCGCGTCATGTCCCGTCTGCCTGCCCGGAACCAAGGCTCAGCCGCCCGGAACCGAGACTCAGCGACCCGGAAACCCGGGCTCAGAACCGCCCGTCCTGGCAGCGCGCCACCCACTCCGACGCCGACACGAACTCCTCGTCCGAGGTCCCCGTCAGCGGAGCCCGTACATCCCCCGGCTGCACATCGGCACGCGGATATGAACCGAGGAAGCGCACCTGGAGGCAGATCCGCTTGAGCCCCATCAGGGCCTCGGCGACCCTGCGGTCCGAGATATGGCCCTCGGCGTCGATACAGAAGCAGTAGTTGCCGATGCCGGCGCCGGTGGGCCGGGACTGGAGCAGCATCAGGTTGATGCCCCGGGTGCCGAACTCGCCCAGCAGATCGCGCAGCCCACCGGGGTGGTCGTCGCGCTGCCACAGCACGACGGACGTCTTGTCCGCGCCGGTCGGCGCCGCGGGCCGGGCGGGCCTGCCCACCAGCACGAATCGGGTCTGGGCGTTCTCGGCGTCGTGGATCCCGGTCTCCAGGGCCTCGAGGCCGTACCGGGCGGCGGCGAACTCGCCGGCGAAGGCGGCGTCGTACTGGCCCTCCTGGACCAGGCGTGCGGCGTCCGCGTTCGAGGCGGCCGACTCCCAGTGCGCGTCCGGGAGGTTGTTCTTCAGCCAGTTGCGGACCTGCGGCTGGGCCGCCGGATGCGCGGAGACCGTCTTGATGTCCGACAGCTTCGTGCCCGGCCGGACCAGAAGCGCGAAGGTGATGGACAGCAGCACCTCGCGGTAGATCATCAGCGGGGCGCCCGCGACCAGTTCGTCGAGCGTGGTCGTGATGCCGCCCTCGACGGAGTTCTCGATCGGTACGAACGCGGCCTCGGCCTCACCGCCGCGGACCGCGTCGAGCGCGGACTGCACGGACACGTAGGGGATCAGCTCCCGGGTGGCCGCCTCGGGAAGGGTGCGCAGGGCGACTTCGGTGAAGGTGCCTTCAGGGCCGAGATACGCATAGCTGGCTGGCATGACCTCACCCTAATGGGCCCCCGGTGACACAGCCCACGCATCTCACCGGAGCCTCTCGGGCCGCCACACTCACCCCTCCAGCAACCCCTGCCCCACGTACTCCCCCTCCGCGGCCCCACCCGGCACCGCGAACAGCCCGCTCGCCTCGTGCTGGATGAACTTCGACAGCGCGTCCCCCCGGTCCAGCTTCCGCTGCACGGTCACGAAGCCACGCAGCGGATCGGCCTGCCAGCAGACGAACAGCAGCCCCGCGTCCGGCACGCCGTCGGTGTCGAAACCGTCGTGGTACGAGAAGGGCCGCCGCAGCATCGCGGCCCCGCCGTTCTGGTCGGGCCGGGTGATGCGCGCATGGGCGTTGATCGGGACGACGAGATTCCCTTGCGCGTCCGTCTTCTCCAGGTCCATCTCGGTCGTCTCGCCTCCCCCGGACAGCGGCGCCCCGTCGGACTTGCGGCGCCCGATGACGTCCTCCTGGGCCTTGACCGAGAGCTGCTCCCAGTCGTCGAGAAGCATGCGGATGCGTCGTACGACGGCGTAGGAGCCGTTCGCCATCCACTCCGGGTCCTTCGACGGGGACTCCGGCACGAAGATCCGCTGGTCGAAGTCGGACTCGCTCGGCTTGGGGTTGCGGGTGCCGTCGATCTGGCCCATGAGGTTGCGTGCCGTCATGGGGTGGGCGGTGGCGCCCGGCGAGCGGTTGAAGCCGTTCATCTGCCAGCGGATGCGGGCCGCGCTGCCCGCGTCCTTCTGGATGGCGCGCAGCGCGTGGAAGGCGACCAAGGCGTCGTTGGCGCCGATCTGGACCCACAGGTCGCCGTTGCTGCGGTTCTTGTCGAGGTGGTCGGAGGAGAAGTCGGGCAGTGGGTCGAGGGAGACCGGCCGCTGTTTCTCCAGGCCGGTACGGGCGAAGAAGCTGTGCCCGAAGCCGAAGGTGACCGTCAGTGAGGACGGCCCGGCGTCCCGCGCCACATCCGTGTCGTCCTGCTTCGCCGCCTCCCCCGCCATCAGCCGCCGTGCTGTCTCCGACCAGCGTCGCAGCAGCGCGGCCGCTTCCTTGCGTCCCGCGCCCGCCGTCAGGTCGAAGGCGATCAGGTGCCCGCGAGCCTGCAGCCCCTCGGTGATGCCGGGCTGATGTTTCCCGTGAAACATCGCCTGCCCGGCGCCGAGCGAGGTCAGTGGCGTGGCCTCGGAGGGCGCCGCCGTGTACCCCACGGCACCGCCCGCCGCGCCGAGGACGAGCCCGGTGGCACCGGCGGTGCCGAGGAGCTTCCGCCGTGAAATGCCCTCGTGAGCGGCAGGAGCCGCGTCAGGGGCATCCGGTGTACGGGCCCCAGGGATGGACGTGTGGTCAGCCATGTTGGTGGTTCAGCCGATCTGCGCGTTCTTGTCGACGGTCACTTGGTCGATGTCGGAGGTCCGTACGGTCACGGCGACCTTCCACTCGCCGGCCATGGGGATCTGCACTCCGGTCGCCGACCAGTGGCCGGTGGTGATGTGGTCGGGGGTGACGGGCAGTGGCCCGATGTCCTTGGCCTCGAGGGTGAAGGCGACCTTCACCTCGGGGATGTCGAAGGCCCGGCCGTTGGGCCGCTGCACGTAGACGTGCATCTCGTTGCCGCCCACGCGCGCGGGGTCCAGGTCGATCCGTACGAGGCCCTTGCCGTCCTCGCCGCCCGTGTCGAACGGCATGTCCAGGGTCAGCGCCCCGGACGCCGATTCCGAGGCGGAAGCGGCGGACGAGGATGCGGCCTTGGCGTCCTCCTCGGTGCGTCCCGGCTCGGTCTGCGTCAGCACGGTGGTGACGGCAAGCAGGACGACGGCGACGCCCGCCTCCGCGAGCACGGAGCGCCGTAGCCCGAACCGGTTCGGATCGGCGTCCCGTGACTGCTTCTGCCGCGCCGCGTCCATCGCGGCCTGCTGCCGGGCGAGCTGCGCGGCCCGCTCGGAGTCGCCGTCTGCCTGCTTCGAGCCAGTGCCGGCCCGGGCGCCGGCAGGCTCCTTCGCCACGACCTCGGCCGCCGCGGGCACGGTCTCCGCCAGCCGGGCCGTCCACCGCCGTGAGAGGTACGCGACGCCGACGAGCAGCACCACGAGCCCGATCTTGACGAGCAGCAGTTGGCCGTACGTCGTGTCGGTGAACGCCGACCAGGAGCCGAGCTGGCGCCAGGACTGGTAGATCCCGGTGGCGACCAGCGCGACGACGCTGCTGAAGGCGACGGTCGAGAAGCGGCGTACGGCGGTGGAGTCGAGCGGGTTGTCCGCGGGCGCCCGGTACAGCGCGAGGAGCAGCGCGGTGAGTCCGCCGAGCCAGGCGGCGACGGCGAGCAGGTGGAGGACGTCGACCGGCATCGCGATCCCGGCCTGGATGCCGACGGAGGCGTGCTCGGACATCGCCCAGCTGGCCGCGAGCCCGGCGGCCACGACGACCCCGCCGACCGCGAGCCCGAAGGTCAGGTCCCGCTTCTCCTCTTCTTCCCGCTTGTCGTAGGCCCCGAAGAGCACCGCGATGAACAGCGCCGCCGCGGCGAGCAGCAGGAGCCGGGAGACGAGGGCCGCGCCGGTCTTGGTCTGGAGGACCTGTCCGAGCAGGTCCAGGTCGAAGATGTCGCCGACCTTCCCGCTGCTGGTGTAGGAGCCGCGCAGGAGGAGCAGCCCGAGGGTGGCCGCGGTGAGCGTGATCCATCCGGAGACGACGAGCCGTTGCAGGGCCCGCACCCCGGAGCCGCGCTGCCAGCAGGCCAGGACGAAGGCGGCGCCGCCGACCAGCACGATGAAACCGGCGTACGACATGTACCGCCCGAACCCGTACAGCCAGCCGACGACCCCGCCGCCCACGGTCTCGTCGGCCACCGAGACGGAGGTGGAGGAGGGGGCGCCGATGGAGAAGGTGTAGGCGCCGGCGACGGGATGGCTGTCCGCGGAGACGACCTGGTAGGAGACGGTGTACGTGCCGTCGGGCAGGCCGCTGTGCAGCTTCACGGCGTACGTCGTGCCGCTCACGTTGGACGGGGCGCCGCTGGTGACCTGCTTGCCCTTGGGGTCGAGCACGCGCAGCGAGTCGTCGGACATCGAGACCTGCTCGGTGAAGGTCAGCGACACCTGGGCCGGGGCCTTGTCGACCACCGCCCCCTGCTGGGGGTCGCTGCCGCTCAGCGCGGCATGCGCGGACGCCTGCCCGGCCCCGGTGAGGAGCAGCCCGGTCGCGGCCAGGAGCAGCAGCACCAGGGTCCGGACGCGGGGGGCGATGGTCTGTGTCACAGGTGGGTCCCTCCCTCAGTGCCCGGTCTTGGGGTTGTACGTCGCCGACTTCACCGGCATCTCAACCGTGATCGGGCCGGACTCGGCGAAGTGCAGTTCGACGGAGACCGTCTCGCCCTGCTTCGGCTTCCGCTTCAGCTTCTCGAACATCAGGTGGTTTCCGCCGCTCTTGAACACGAGTTGACCGTGTGCGGGTACGTCGAGGGAGGCGACCTCCTGCATCGCCGAGCCGACGGTCTCGTGGACGGTGACCGTGCCGGCGTCGCTGGTGGCGGAGGTCAGCTCGTCCTTGGTGCCGCCCGTGTTGTCGATGGTGAGGAAGCCCGCCGCCATGGAGTCCGAGACCGGCTGGGGCATGTAGGCGGCGCCGACGGACAGTTCGGGCTCGCTGTCCGCGGAGGCCGAGCCGCCGCAGCCGGCCAGGACGAGCGTGCTCACCAGGGCCGTGGCAGTCAGGGCGATCCGCTTCACGGGTTCTCACCCTTGATGAGCTTGGGGAGGTCGGCGGTGTAGTCGTCGACGGTGGCGTCCTCGCCGTAGAGGACGTAACCCCCGTCGGTCTTCGGGGAGAAGGCGATGACCTGGGTGCCGTGCGTGGAGACGATCTTGCCCTTCTCCTTGTGCGGCGGCTCGATGGAGATGCCCAGGGTGCGGGCGCCGGCCTGGATGGTGGCGAAGTCGCCGGTCAGGCCGACCACCTGCGTGTCGATGCCCTTGAGCCACTTGCCGAGCGCCTTCGCGGTGTCCCGGGCGGGGTCGGTGGTGACGAACACGACCCGCAGTTCGTCCTGTTCGGGCTTGGGCAGCTGCTTCTTGGCGACGGCGATGTTGTTCATCGTCAGCGGGCAGACGTCGGGGCAGTTGGTGTAGCCGAAGTAGAGCAGGGTCGGGTGGCCCTTGGTCTCCTTGCGGAAGTCGTACGACTTGCCATTGGTGTCGGTGAGGACGAGGTCCGGCTTCTCGAACGGCTTGTCGAGGACGGTGGCGGCCTTGTCGGAGCCGGTCTCCTCGGAGACCACGGCGACGGGCGAGTCGTCGCCGTCGCTGCTGCCGCAGGCGGAGAGGGTCAGGGTGGCGGCGGCGAGCAGCGCGGCTGCCGCGAACGTCTTCTTGCGCATAGCGAAATGTCCCATATGTGTGAACTCCGGCGCGCGCCGGGGGCGTACAGACGCCTATGAGATGCGTTGTACGCGCTCCCGGCGCGCACCGCGGGTGGCGGGCTCAGGCGTTGTCGGTGCGTCGGCGTCCGGCGAGCACGCCGTAGGCCACGCCCACCGCGCCGATGACGATGCCGACGATGCCGAGCACGCGGGCGGTGGTGTCGCTGCTGTCGGTCTCGGCGTCGGCGGTGGTGGTCGCGGCCGCTGCCGAGGCGTCGTCGGTGGGCTCCTCGCTGGCCTCAGAGCCGTGCGAGTGGCCGTCCTCCGCGGCGGCGGCCAGGGTCAGTACCGGAGCCGGGTTCGCGGGCTCCTCCTGGCCTTCTTGCTGCTCCTCGATCCAGCGGACGACATCGCCGTTGGAGTAGGTCTGGAGCGCCTTGAAGGTGAGGTCGTCGGCGTCCTCGGGCAGCGCGCCCATGGAGACCGGGAACTTCTCGAAGTAGCCGGGCTCGATGCCCTTGCCGGTGGCAGTCCAGGTGATCTTGGTGACTGCCTCGGAGAGCTTCTCGCCGTGCGACTCGACCGGCTTGTCCAGCTTGGACTTGGTGATCTTGATGTCCCAGCCGTTGACCGGTTCCGGCATCACGGAGGCCAGCGGGTGGTCGGTCGGGAAGCTGACCTCGAGCTTGGTGGTCGAGGCGTCGTCCTGCTCGTTGGGGACCTTGAAGTCGACCACGGCGTAACCGCCCTTGGCGGCGGTCCCCTCGGGCTGCACGGTGACGTGTGCGAACGCGGGGGAGGACAGGACGACGACGGCCGAGGCGGCGACGGCGCCGGCGGCGGCGAGACGAGAGGCCTTCATGCGGGCACTCCACTTCGAGTGAGATATCGCGGATTCCGGTGGTGAAGAGGGGTACACGCGCGCGTGGGTGCCCATTGAGCAAGGCTGCTGGAACGACCGGCACGCGCGTGTGCCGCGCGACGGCGGCCTCTTACGGATCCGTACCTCAGTACGTCGTGAAGGGGCGGGCGCGCGTCGCGTCAGGCGGCGAGAACGAGCCTGGCCGCGGGCGGGCCGCGTCTGATCACCGTGTGCTGGAGCGCGGTGGTGCGGGGCCGCGGCGGCGCGGGCGGCGCGGTGCGCGTCGGACGCGGACCGGCTTCCGGCGTGGCGGGCAGCCCGGCGCACAGGGCACGCGCCAGCGCGAGCGCCCCGCGCAGGGATCGTACGAGCGCTCCTTCGGCGACCCCGTGCGCCGACAGTTCCACGAGCCGCAGCAGCGCCAGGTCCCCCCGGCGCAGCAGCCACCCGGCGGCGATCGCCGCGAGGACATGGCCGAGCAGCATCGGCAGGGACGGCAACAGGGCTGACCCCGAGTCCGCGGACACGGGGGCCGACGCATGGTGGGTGTGCGTACCCGACGAGACGGGGGTGATCCGCGCCTCGGTGAGGATCCGGTGGGCCTGTGCGGGGCTGATCGCCGCTGCGGCGGACCCGCACACCAGCCGGGCGGCCTGCGCGACCAGCGAGGCGTCACCGGCGGAACCCGTCGTCGAGCCGGCCGAGGCGGTCGCGGCGTGCTGCCCGAGCCCGAACACCGAGTGCAGGACCACCTGCCCGACCGCGAGCAGTCCCGCGATCCCCGGCAGCGAACGCGCTCGCCCGGCGAGCGGCGCCGCCACCCCGAAGACCCCCAGGAATCCCGCGCCCAGCGTCCACAGCGGCACCGTGGCGCAGGAGGCGAGGGCGTGCCCGGCAGCGGCCAGCACGACGCAGACCGCGGCGAACACCGCGGCCCGCAGCACCCGGAGATCCCGTCCGGAGCGCGCCCAGCGCTGGTGGGGGGCAGTCATGGCGGGCCAATCATCGCACTGGCCCTACGGGTCCCATACGGCAGGTCCGCAAGATGGCGTACGACCGGAAGATCACCTTCTGGTGTGCCTCGCCCATAGATGCCCACCCCACATACACCGATCAACACCCCCGGCACATCGGCCGTATGGGCGGCATCACGTCAACGATGCGCTTACGCCCGGGCGCTTGCGGCAATACGTAACGGTATGTCGAGCCGCGGGCCGGGAGGCTGGAGCATGAGCATCTGGTGGTCACTCCATCTGCGGCGCGAGGCTGCGAGCGTTCCCCTCGCCCGACGGCTCCTCCTCGGCACGATGGAGAGCGCGGGCGTCGACCCCGACATCTCCTACGACCTCTCCGTCGCCCTCACCGAGGCCTGCGCGAACGCCGTGGAGCACGGCGGCGACACGGGGCACGGCGGCTCGTCGGAGGCCTTCCGCGTCACCGCCTACCTCGATGGCGAGAAGTGCCGTATCGAAGTGGCCGATTCAGGACCGGGCTTCACCGGACGGCCGAGCCCGCGCCCCTCCCACAGCGAAGCCGAGCACGGCCGCGGTCTGTACCTCATCCGGGAACTCGCCGACCACGTCCAGATCGGCAACAAGCCGGGACGTGGCGGCGCGGTGGTCAGCTTCGACAAGATCCTCAAGTGGCGGAATGACGCCCCCCTGGTGGCGGTCTGACGCCTGCGGCGGGTCAGCCGCCGAGGAGCGGTGCCGAGAAACGGCAGCTCACGGGCTGGGCATGGGCGGGGTCGAGGGCGTTGCCGACGAGTTGCAGGGCGTTGGAGTCGTAGGCGATCGACACGTGTTCGGAGAGGTCCTGGGGACAGACCTCCTGGAGAAGGATGTTGCGTACGGTCGCGCCCGGCCCCGCCTTGAGGAACTGGTGGTGGTACGGCGTGACGACCTCGTCGTATCGCGTGGTGATCACCGTGTAGTCGACGCCCGGCTGTGTGTCGCCGTCCCGGTCGAGCGTGGTGTGCACCTGGGATCCGACCATCTGGTCCGCGTACGCCTGCCCCGCGACGAGGGACACCGTCTGGTTGAGACCGAGTTCGGTGGTGAGGGTGCCCAGACCGGACGCGGTGGCGCCGTGGTTGGACGGGGCCAGGCCGATGAGCCGGCGGACCTTGTTGTGTGCCGTGTCCGCCGGGTTCGTACCGCCCTCGAACCGCAGGTACCAGCGGGGCAGCACACCGCCGCCCTGGGAGTGGCCGACCAGGTCGACCTGCTTGGCGCCGGTGGCTTCGAGCACCCGGTCGACATAGCGGGCGATCTCGCGGGCGGAGTCGGGAATGTGCCGTGTGGCCTTGAACGGAACTCCCGGCTGTCCGCCGTAGTTCGGCGCGAAGACGCAGTATCCGGCGTTCTTCAGCCAGGTGGACAGCGTGATCCAGTTCAGGTTGGCGTTCGACCAGGTGGCGTGCAGCAGGACGACAGGGCGGGGGTGAGCGGCGGTCGGCCGGCACTGCCAGTCGTTCGCCCCCGGTGGTGAGGCGTCCGGCTGGAGGGTTCCGCGGATCAGGGCCTCGGGGCCCGAGATGGTCGGTCCTCCGGGCGGTTTCGGGGCGTCGGCGGCGACCGACGTGGCCGGGGAGCCGAGTAGCAGGGCCGTGATCGCGCCGAGGGCTGCCAGCCAAGTGATCAGGCGGGAGCGCGGCACGGGCCGGACGGTGCTATGTGACATTTTACTGCTCCTAGTCAGAGTCCTGGTCACACGCAGACGCCCAAGATCATCAAGGAGCCGCCGTCAGGCCCATGGCCGACCCGCACCGCACCCACCCCCGTTGGAGTAGCGCTTTTCATACGTGCGGCTCTGCACGGACCCGTCACCTCGCTCTTCAGGGTCCTTAGGGTGGGCAGATGCAGATCGGAACCGAGGAACTGCCGGGCGGGGTGACACTCCGGCTCACCGCGCCGTCCGACGCGTCCGCGCTCTGCGAGGCCTACGTCGAGAACCGGGACTTCCTCGCCCCCTGGGAGCCGCGCCGCCCGGAGAGCTTCTTCACCGTCGAGGGACAGGCCGAACGCATCGACGCACGGATGCGGGAGTTCGCCGAAGGCCGACTCGTGCCCTGGGTCCTGGTATCCGACGCCCGGATGGTCGGGACCATCACGCTGACCGGCATCACCCTGGGGCCCTTCTGCAGCGCCTACCTCGGCTACTGGGTCGCCGCCGACCACCAGAAACGGGGCCTCGCGACCGCCGCCGTACAGCAGGTGTGCCGCATCGCCCGCGACCGCGTCGGACTGCACCGGATCGAGGCCACCACCCTGCTGCACAACACGGGATCCCAACGCGTGCTGGAAAAGTGCGGCTTCGAGCCGATCGGCAACGCCCCGCGCTACCTCCACGTCGACGGCCAGTGGCGCGACCACCGGATGTTCCAGCGGATCCTGCACGACGAGGACCCGCGGCTGTGAGACTTCAGGCTCCTCAGCATTCACAGCCGGAGCACAGCGCTGCCCCATCTCCCTGACGGACGGCGTCCCTACGTTCCCGACCATGACGGGAAACCACAAGAACAACACGATCACCCGGCGCCGCGCCCTCGCGCTGACCGGTGGCACGGTTGCGGCGGGCGGCCTCGCCGTCACCGGATACCAGACGGCCTTCGCCGACGAGACGACGACCGCCGAAGCGACCGCGACCGCCTCGGCGAGCGCCACCAGCGGCGCCTGCATGACGCTGATGTCGAGCGTCACGGAAGGCCCCTACTACCTCGACGGTGCCCTGGTGCGGAAGGACATCACCGAGGGCAAGAGCGGCGTCCCGCTGACCCTGCGCCTCACCGTCGTCGACGCCACCGACGGCTGCACCCCTGTCCCCGGCGCGGCCGTGGAGATCTGGCACTGCGACGCCTGGGGCTACTACTCCGGCTACACCACCGCCAACCCCGGCGGCTCGGCCCCCGCCGAGAGCGAGGACGGCTCGACGGCCAACGACCAGACCTATCTGCGCGGCTACCAGATCGCCAATGCCAACGGGGTCGTCAAGTTCGAGACGATCTTCCCGGGCTGGTACACCCCGCGCACCTGCCACATCCACGTGAAGGTGCACACCGGCGGCGAGAAGGAGGACGGCACCTACGAGGGCGGCAAGGTCAACTACACCGGCCAGTTCTTCTTCGACGACGACATCGCCCAGGAGATCTTCACTCTGGAGCCCTACGCCCAGCACTCCGGCAGCTACACCACCCTCGACAACGACATGGTGTACGACGGCGGCGGCGCGTCCAGCGGACTGCTCACCCTCAAACCGGTCAAGAAGGCCGACCCCTCCAAGGGCTACAAGGGCTTCCTCACCCTCGGCGTCGACCCCGACGCGGAGAACACGGGCGCGGGCAGCGGCGGTGGCGGCGAGGGCGGTACGCCGCCCACGGGCACCGCGCCGAGCGACGCCCCGTCGGCTTCGGCGTCCGTGTCCTCGTAGGTACGACGATGACGAGCCGCGAGGACGAGAGGCTGGCGCAGGCCGCCGTGACCGCGCTGACCGGACAGCTGGCGCTTGCTCCCAAGCCCGGCCTGCCCGACCCGCGTGACCTGGGCGCCCGCGCCACGCGCCAGGACCACCGTGCCCTGCGCTGGTCGGCCAAGGCGCTGGCGCCCGGCCTCGCGGCGATGGCCGCGGCGGCCCGCCGCACCGGCGAGCCCACGCCCGGACTACGTGCCGAACTGGGCGCGATCGGGCGCTGCACCGAGCACTCTGTGGGCCTCGCGGGCGGCGGCCACCGCGGTGCCCTGTGGGCGCTCGGCCTGCTGGTCGCGGC
>NZ_JBFALC010000012.1:0-226317 GCF_040656035.1 Streptomyces sp. NPDC050211 | reverse complement strand
CGTCCGGCGTTTGAGGACGAGGCCGTTCAGGCCGAAGCGGGGGTCTGGGGGCGGCAGCCCCCAGGGATGGGACGGGTAGGGGCGGCGGGGGCGAGAAAATCCCCGCCACTCAGCGCCGCTTACGCAGCACCCTGCCGACAACGATCGCCGACGCCAACACCAGCGCCGCCGCCGGAGCCGCCCACCGAAGCGTCGAATGAGGGGCCACCGTCTGAGGCGCGGGAACCGGCGCATACCGGCCACGCGGCGGAGCGTGATCCACCTCTTCCGCACTGCGCCCGATCATCGTCCGCCGAGCATGAGCGGCTTCGGCAGGCACAGGCTCCTCGGCCTCGGCGAGCGGATCGAGACCCGGCGCAGGCACGTCCGTCTCGAATACGGAGGACTCATCCGGCGTCTCGACGACAGCGTCCGCAACGTCCGCGCCCTCCGCCCCCCTCGGTTCCTCCGGCGTTTCGACAACGGCGTCCGCGGCTTCCGCGACCTCCGCCTCCGTCGGCTCCTCCGGCGTCTCGACGACGGCATCCGCAGCCTCCGCGACCTCCGCGGCCCCCGCCCCCCTCGGCCCCTCAGACCCTGCCTCCTCGGCCCCCAGATTCTCCGCGAAACGGTTCAGCAGACGGCCCACCGCCGAGGTGACCGCATCCCCCGCCAGTTCCGCCACGCGCCCATCCGCGGTGGCCGTGCCCTCGAACGTGAGCGTCGTGCCACCGTCCGTGTCGCGGAGGCGAAGGGTGAGGGCGAGCTTGACCGAACCTGTGCCGCGGGCCTCGGTCGCGTCGCCCTCGATGGCGTACGAACCGTCGTCCTGCCCGGAGAGCCGGGCGGAGCCGCGGTAGGTGATGGTGTGGCCGCCGACGCGGACCTTCAGCCTGCCGGTGACGGGCTCGGCACCGGCGTCCTGCTGGAGCCCGGGGACCGCCCGGGCGATCCGTGCGGGGTCGGCCAGCGCCTCCCTCAGCCGCTCGGCCGGAACCGGAACGAACACCTCATGCTCCATGTTGGCCGAGCGTACCCGCAGGTGCCGTTCGCATGCTCCCGTTGGCCACAACTCGCTCGGCGTTTGTGCGGACGTCGCCTGCTGGCTGCCACCTGCCCGGCATCCACAACAAGGCCCCCTCAATACCGCTCAATACCGCGGATGCACCAACGTCGAAGCCCCCACCCCCCTCACCCGCATCCCCTCCAACACCCTCGCCCCCGCCGTCAACTCCCCCTGAGTCAGCGTCCGGAGCGCCGGCTCCGCTCCGAGGACCAGCGGCGGATTCCCCCCGGTCGTCGCCAGAACGAAGCCCCAGTCGTGCGGGCCATCCGCCGTGCCGCCGGTCGAGCGATCGGGCCCGGCGCGGAAGCCCGCGTCGTGGCCGGTGATGCCGTAGGGGGAGGTCGACAGGGACGCGGCGCGCATCGTGGTGTCCACCGTCCAGAACGCCTTCGGGCGGGAGGACACCGGACCGGCGTGCACGACGAGGCGGCCGTCCCGCGCCAGCGCCCGCCGGGCCAGGCCGTAGAACTCCTGCGAGTACAGCTTGGTGCTCGCCGTGATCCCGGGGTCCGGCAGGTCGGAGATGACCACGTCGTACGCCGATCTGGGCGCCGACCGCAGCCAGGCGAAAGCGTCCGCCGTGGTCACGTGGACGCGGGGGTCGTCGAAGGCGTGATCGTTCAGCGCGGACAATCCCGGGTCCGCGCGCGCCAGGCGGACCACTCCCGCGTCGAGTTCGACGACGTCGACGCGGTGGACGTCCGGGTGGCGCAGCACTTCGCGGGCGGCCAGCCCGTCGCCGCCGCCGAGGATCACCACGCGCGCGTGCGGGCCGTTCATCGCGGGGTGGACCAGCGCTTCGTGGTAGCGGCGCTCGTCCTGGCCGCCGACGCGGAGCCGGCCGTCGAGGTAGAGGTCAAGGGGGCGGCCGTCGGTGTCGCCGGTGAGGACGACCTCCTGGACGTCGGTCTGCACGGCCACGCGTACGTCCCTGCCGTACACGGCGTGCCGGGCCGCACGTTCGAAGTCGTCGACGTGGACGGCGGCGGCCGCGAGGACGCCAAGGACGGTGAGGTTGGCCAGCACCAGCAACCACCGGCTGCGCAGGGTGAGATCGCTGCGGAACAGGCCCAGTACGAGCGCACCGCCGACCACCGCGTTGACCGCGCCCGTGATCAGCGCACCGGTCAACTGGCCCAGCTGCGGCAGGAGTACGAAGGGGAAGGCGAGGCCGCCGACGAGCGCGCCGACGTAGTCCGCCGCGAACAGGTCGGCGACCGCGCCGCCCGCGTCCTGGCGGCGGATGCGCTGGATCAGCTCCATCAGCAGCGGGACTTCGGCGCCGATCAGCAGGCCGATGGCAAGGGAGAAGGCGACGAGCAGGAGCCGGGGGCCGTGCGCCCACAGTCCGCCCCAGTCGCCGGTCCAGGCGAAGACGGCGTACAGAGCCATCGCGCTGCAGCCGCCGACCAGCGCGAGTGTCGCCTCGATCGCGCCGAAGCCGGCCGCGGCGAGGCTGCACAGCCGCTTCGCGGCGAGGGAGCCGATGCCCATCGCGAAGACCATCACGGACAGCACGACGGAGGCCTGGGTGACCGAGTCGCCGATCAAGTACGAGGCGAGGGCGACGAGTTCGAGTTCGTACACGAGTCCGCAGGCAGCGCAGACGAACACACCCGCGAGGACCAGGAACCGGCCGACGCCGGGCCGGACGGGCAGCCGCGCGGGGCGGCCCCAGGGCGGCGGTGTGCCGGGTGGGGCGGGCGCGTGCGGTTCGATCACCTTGCGACGGTACGTCACGCCGCGGGCACGCTTCGTCACCCACACGTGTGGAGTCGGTTTACAGTCGGCGGATACCGGTTTGGGCCGCGAACTCCCCCGCGCCCAGGTGGGAGGAGACCGGCGACGGGCTCGGCCGGCCCGCCGGTACCCGCACCCCGACCCGGGTCCGTGTCGCCACCAACTGCCCGTCCTGCGGGTAGGCGTGCCAGGTCCGCCAGTGCACCTGCCCCTCGTGCCGCTGGGCCAGCAGCGCGGTGAAGGCGTGCGGGCTGCCGGGGAAGACTCCGGCGAGGCCGTGCGGATGGTCGGAGACGAGGGCCAGCAACTCCTGGGCGCGGCCCGCGAAGGAGCCCGGGGAGAGCATCTCGACGCGCGCCGCGAACTCGTACTCCCAGTCGCCCACCCGCTTGGCGACGCCGAGCGGGAGCGGTGTGCTGCTGCCCGGAATACATGCCACCGTCTCCGAGCAGACGCCCTGTTCCTCCTCCAGGAGCACCTGGTGGGACGCGCCGAGCAGTCTCAACTGGAGCTTGGTCCCGGTCAGTTCGAGGTCGAGGGTGGCCAGTGCGGGAAGCGGCTCACGCCCCAGGGCCCAGGCGAGGTCGGCCGCGCGCGTGTCGGTGTACGAGGTTTTCAGGGTCGTGAGCATGGGTCGGCTCCGCTAGAAAACAAAGAAAAAGGGAGGGGTGGTCCGGCACTTCCCGGTCCACGCCGGGAGATCAGCCCGGTCAGCCCGGTCGGGAACAGGTGTCCGCGGGACGTCCGAGGGGCCGCTTCGGTGATGTAGAGGGAATCATGAACTGAGGCGCCTCCACAGCGTTTTTACCCAACTTCGTAGGGTTTCCATCCCTCAGTGGGCTCCACAGCTCAACTGTTCAACCACGGCGTGCGCCTCAGCGCATTTGGCGTGCACCGGAGCGCACGAGCGCCCGCCGGGAGCTGTCCCCGGCGGGCGCGATGCGGGACCGGCGGCGAGCGCGGGTCCCGTGGTCGGATGCGGTTCCCCCTTGGGGGAGCTCAGCTGCCCCGTGTCAGCTGCCTCCCCCACCGCATCCGCCACCGCCGCCGCCCCCGCATGACGACCCGCCGCCGCACGACGAGCCGCCGCCGCTGTCTCCCCCGCCCCACCAGCTGCCGCTGGCGCCGCCGCCGCTGTCGCCGCTCCCGCCGCTGTACCGCCCCGCGCGCCGGCGACGCGCCTGGCCGCCCCTGCGTGCGTTGGCGACCATGGCCGCGAAGAACAGGACGATGAAGACCGTCAGGATGATGCCGAAGGTCATGGCGTCACCCTCCTTCCGTTTACCCCGGAGCGGCCCCCCGTGGGCGCTCCGCTGGTTGCGTGACCTGGGCATGCCCGGCCGCATTGACTGTCAAAGCAGAGTTGAGGAACTCCAGAGCTTGGGCGCAGGATGGCCGGCATGACCTCCAGCGCACGCCCGCTCCTCAACCGCCGGCTCGCCGAGTTCGGGACGACGATCTTCGCCGAGATGTCCGCGCTCGCTCTGCGGACCGGGTCGATCAATCTGGGCCAGGGCTTCCCCGACACCGACGGGCCCGACGAAGTCCGGGAGGCGGCGGTGCGCGCCCTGCGCGACGGCCGCGGCAACCAGTACCCGCCGGGTCCCGGCATCCCCGAGCTGCGCGACGCCGTCGCGGCGCATCAGCTACGGCGGTACGGGCTGTCGTACGACCCCGACCGCGAAGTCCTGGTGACGGCCGGCGCGACCGAGGCGATCGCCGCCTCGCTCCTGGCCCTGCTCGAACCCGGCGACGAGGTGATCGCCTTCGAGCCGTACTACGACTCCTACGCGGCCTGCATCGCGATGGCGGGCGGCACGCGCGTGCCGGTCACTCTCCGTCCGCACGACGGCAGCTTCCGCCTCGACCTCGACGAGCTGCGCGACGCGGTGACCGACCGCACCCGCCTCCTGCTGATCAACACCCCGCACAACCCGACCGGCACCGTCCTCACCCGCGAGGAGCTGACCGCGATCGCCGAGCTGGCCGTCGAGCGGGATCTGCTGGTGGTCACGGACGAGGTGTACGAGCATCTGGTCTTCGACGACGCCGAGCATCTGCCGCTGGCCACGTTCCCCGGTATGCGCGAGCGGACGGTCACCATCGGCTCGGCCGGGAAGTCCTTCTCCTTCACCGGCTGGAAGGTCGGCTGAGTCAAGGCGTTTTCGCCTACCTATTTCAGTCGGACCGCAGGGCCCGACCGCGCCGAGCGGCTGATTCGCTCGCTTGATTCCCAAATCCCGTGCGCTGCCTAATTGACCGTCATGCGGCCGCGGGTTCCTAACAAAATCCCAAACACCGTGCTCCCAGTGGCGCGTGGGCCGCGTCTTCTACTGTCCTACCTGAAGCAGGGGATCGCGCGGCTCACGTCGCGCTCCTACAGATCCCCTTGGTCTCAGGAAGGAAGCCAGTGGAGCAAAGGTCGTTGTACGTGATCATCGCGGTCCTCACCGCTTTGGTGGCCGCCCTCGCCGGCAGCCTCGTGGCCGTCGTCGAAGGGGGCAGGCTCACGGTGGCCTTCAAGACGGGAGTAGTGGCCTTCGCCGCCGCTCTGACGTTGGCGCTCGGAGTCATGGCTTCTCTTGGCGTGGTGGGCCCGTGAAGAACGGCATGACCCCTCGCCCAAACGCCCGCCACGCGACGGGCGTCGCGCGGGATGCGTCAGTGGAGGTCGGTCAGCTGACCGCCGACCTGGCCCGCCTGATGAACTCCCATGACGCCGCCCGGCTCGTCCTCGGGCTCCTCTACTTGAGCCGCACCGCGCACGTCGATTCCCGCTTCTCCGTCGCCCCCACCTGGCCGTGGCTACTAGGCCAGACCACGAAGGAGGAGGTGCCGATCAGACGTGCCGTAAGCCAACTGCTTGCCCATTGGCTGCCGGCAATCGACGCAGAGGGCAACGAGACAGGCATAGGGGATACCGTGCCCTCTTTGCCTCCCAACATCGACGGGCCCCTGCGCCGACTCATCCAAGCGATCGATGCCGTACGCCTAGTGGGGGACTTGCTCGACCAGTGCCTACGAAACCTCTCGGCTGTCCAGGCACGCGGTAGCCACTACTTCACGCCTCACGACATCGCCCGCCTCATGGTCGGCGTCGCGGCTCCTCAAGACGGGCACAGGGTGCTCGACCCCGTCTGCGGTTCGGCGGGCCTGTTGGTCGAGAGTCACCGCTACGTTCATGAGCGTGTCGGGCTGAATCCGACCATGTCTCTGGTCGGGAAGGAGCAGCACGCCCACACCTCACAGGTCGCGCACATGAACCTCGCCGTACGGGGCATCGAGGCGCTCGTTTTCGCACCGGGAGACAGCCTCGCGGAGCCCGAGGCCGACCCGTGCGACATCGTCTTGGCCAACCTCCCGTTCAATCAACCTGCCTGGGCACCAGAGAACCGGAAGGATCGGCACTCGCGGGAGGGTCGGTCGGAGCGGCCGTCCATCGATCCCCGATGGCCGGATGAACCCCCGCCCAAGGGTTCCGCCAATTCCGCGTGGATCCTGCATATCGCGCACGCGCTCGCTCCGCAGGGTCGGGCAGCTTTCCTGATGGCCGACATCGCGGCCAAGAGCCCTCAACCGGCCGCACGAAAGCTCAGGGAGCGACTGGTACGCGACGACATCGTCGAGTGCGTGATCGCGCTGCCGCCCCGCGTGTTCGGCCATACCGAGGCCACCGCGTGCTTGTGGGTGCTGAACAAGGATAAGAGCCCGCGTCCCGGCTGGGGCAGCGTCGACCGTCGCGGGCAGGTGCTGTTTATCAATGCACGGCGGGCCTTCGAACCCGTCCCGGGGTCGAGGGCACGGAGGCTGGGAGACAAACACACGGAGTCGATCCTGACCACCCTGGCAACCTGGCGCGGCATCGCGGAGAACAGTGCCACCTCCGCGTTCTACGGCGATGAGCCGGGCTGGTCCCGAAGCTGCTCGACCGAGGAGATCGCCCGCCGCAAACACGACCTCATGCCCACCTCCTACGCGGTGGAGCCCGCAGGTCCCGAACGCGACACACGGAGCCGGATCGACCAGCTCAAGCTGGAGCTGGTCGAGAAGCTCGACCAGGTCCGCGCCCTCGAACCGCGGCTACTGGACGCCTTGGAGGAGATCTGATGGAGGCGACGGCCCACTACGACGGCTCCGGCACCGAGGCGTGGCAGAGGACCTCCATCGGCAAGTTCCGGGAGGAGGACATGTACACCACTTCCGGCGTCCTCGACGAGAACGCTCCCGATCAGACAGGCATTGTCAGCTCGACCTACGTAAGGGGCGGGAAGATTCACTCGCCGCAGACCGGCAAGCGCATTCCGGGGGACTCTCGCCCCCATCGGGCGACCCTCAAGGAGGGCGACCTGGTCGTCGTACTCGTCAGGCGACCGGGCGACACCGCTTTCGTCACGGCTGAGCACGCGGGTTGGACGGCATCCAGGTCGATCGGCATCATCCGCGCGGACCCGCACGTCGTTAGATGGCTCCGCATCTGGCTACAGACACCCACGGCGAAGGCTCGGATCGACGAGGACGTGACAGCACACGTCGAGCCCACGGTGAGCCTCGACACGCTCCGCAGCATGCCCTTCCCGCTTCCGCCTCCGGACATCATCACCAAGTACCACAGGGCCTTCAGCCTCATCGAGGAAAAGATCAACCTCCACGAGCAGGCCGCGCGAAAGGCAGTGGAGCTGGCCGACGCGATCCATGACGACTGGTCCACCGCGAGTCCGGTCTGGGAAACACGACTGCTCCGCGAGGTGGCCAAGGCGAAGACGGGCAGCGGTTCCGCGCGCTCCATCCCTCGTGAGACCGAAGGACCCAGGGTCGACGCGGTCACCCCGACCGACCTCTTCGACCTCGCAGTGCCCCACGTGGAGAGGTTCCGCCTGAGCAGCCCCGCGTATGCCTCGGAAGCGTGGCCCCCCGGCACCTTCATGTTGAGTACCCGCCCCGACGGTGCACACATCGTCGTGACGCAGCACCCGGCGTCACCCACCAGAGGTGTTGTGGCGGTACGGCCGGCGGACGACAAGGACAGCTGGTGGCTGCTCCACGAGCTGAGAAGCCGGAGCAACAACATCGTGCAGATGGCTCAGGGCCGGAACGCCCGGGAGATCTCCGCGCGCGCCCTATCGCGCATGAGCATCGCCTGGCCCGACTCGATCACCCGCGCCGACTTCCACACCATGACCGACCCGCTGCACGCCATGGCAAGGCAGCTGGTCTCTGAGAGCGCGACCCTGCACGACTTGAAAGACGCACTCCTGCGCGACATCTCGGCAAAGGCCAGCGTCCTCCTGGAGCAGGAGGACGAGCCCCACGGAGAGCGCCTACATCCCCCTCGGCCCTCGGTGGTCTTTACACCGCACGAGGCCACGACCGGCCATGAGTCAGGATGGTCCCTGGAGAATCGACGAGCACCCGAGTGAGAACGGTGGAGACATGAATGCCAGGCCGCTGCTGAACCGAAGGCTGGACGGACTCGGGACGACGATCTTCGCGGAGATGTCGGCACTGGCGACCGCGACGGGCTCGATCAACCTGGGCCAGGGCTTCCCGGACACCGACGGGCCCGAGGAGATCCGGGAGGCTGCCGTCCGTGCCCTACGGGAAGGGAAGGGCAACCAGTACCCGCCCGGCCCGGGCATTCCGGAACTGCGCGCCGCGATCTCCGACCACCAACAGCGCTTCTACGACCTCTCCATCGACCCCGACACCGAGGTCCTGGTCACCGCCGGCGCGACCGAGGCCATCGCCGCCACCATGCTGGCCCTGCTGGAGCCGGACGACGAGGTCATCGCTTTCGAGCCCTTCTACGACTCCTACGCGGCCTGCATCGCGATGGCCGGCGCGACGCGCGTGCCGCTCACCCTGCGTGCCCCGTCCTTCCGTCCGGATCTGGATGAGCTGCGCACCAAGATCACACCTCGGACCCGTCTCCTTCTCCTCAACACCCCACACAACCCGACCGGCATGGTCCTCACCGCCGACGAACAGAGCGCCATCGCCGCACTCGCCATCGAGCACGACCTGCTCGTCGTCACCGACGAGGTGTACGAGCACCTGGTCTTCGAGGGCACGCACCGCCCCATCGCGGCCCTGCCCGGCATGCGCGAGCGCACAGTCACCATCGGCTCGGCCGGCAAGACCTTCTCCTTCACCGGATGGAAGGTTGGCTGGGTCACGGCGAACGGCCCGCTCGTCTCCGCCGTCCGGACGGCAAAGCAGTACCTGACGTACGTCAGCGCGGGCCCGTTCCAGTACGCGATTGCCGAAGCTCTGCGGCTGCCGGACTCGTACTTCGACGGCTTCCGTGCCGACCTCCGCCGCAAGCGCGACCTGCTCGGCAACGGCCTGCGCGCGGCCGGGTTCGAGGTCTACCAGCCCCAGGGCACCTACTTCATCACCACCGACATCACCCCCTTCGGCGAGAAGGACGCCTATGCCTTCTGCCGTGCGCTCCCCGAACGGTGCGGAGTTGTCGCCATCCCCAACTCCGTGTTCTACGACGACCCGGACACCGGCCGCAGCCAAGTTCGGTTCACTTTCTGCAAGAAGGACGACGTCCTCCAGGGAGCCGCCGACCGCCTGCTACGCCTGGCGTCGTCCTGAGCTCCCCCCTTCGTCCCGGAGGAGTCCAAGGCAAGGTCACCACGGGCGTGAGCGGTTTCGACTCCCAGGCCGGTCTGTACTCATTCGAGTGCAGACCGGCCGATCGAACTCGGCAATATCCAGAACCCCGTAGCGTCGCCAGAGTGGAGTCCAGACGCGTAGCTCAAGGCGTGCCGCTTGAGGAGTATCAGCTAACGCGTGCGGATCACCGTCGGCAGGCAGAGGCCGTGGCCATGGCGGACTGGGTGCAGCGCCAAGTGGCCAAGGCACCACGATGGTCCGACGAACAGTTCGAGGCCATTCAGGCACTGCTGGGTCCGCCGCCTCGCCCCTACGAGTTCGCGCGCTGGCGAGTGCGCCTGTACTGCGGACACATCCGCGAGGTCAGGCGTTTGCGGAGCCAGGAACGGCCTGACGGAGGGGTCACCGACCATGAGCACTGCACAGAGTGTGGCCTCGACCCGTCGGTGATCGTGGCCTTCGAACCGATGGCTGGCGAAGGTTAAATGCCGCCTCTTCGGATACCACACGCTGCCGGGCCCTGCCCTCGCGAAGCGGCGCGGTAGTGTGCGCATCCAGCGCCGTCGATGTGCGCACACCCGCCACCAACTCCGGAGGCCCGACGCGTGCAGTTCATCGTCCAGCCCTATGGCGATCTCGTGTCCAGTGGCTCCGAAGCCTTGGTGCTAGAGGCCGATGACTGGGACGACTTCGGTTACCGCACCACCTATCACCTTTGGTACCGAACCCATACCGACACGTGGAATCTGGGCCCGGTGAAGATCGCGGTGGCCGGCCAGGAAGTCGGCGCGGTTCCCTTCGAGTACGGGCGCTACGACGATGGGTTGCCCGGCGAGTTCTTCTCGCTCGGCCAGTCAGACAACTACTACGACGAGATCAGAAAGCTCGGTCGTGACAAGCGTGTCGAAATCCTCGAAGCCCTCTGCGACCTGGCCTATTTCCCCGACCGGCTCCAGGATGCAAAGCAACACCGGGTGACGGAGGTCTCGCTACTACGAAGCGTGGAAGAGCAGACAGTCAGGGCACAGTTCAACCGCATCGCACGGGGCGGAGTCCGGTTGACCGAATACCGATTCCAATACGACGCACCCGGGCAGGACGCGAGTGGTGGTGTCGACTTCCAGGTAGTCCCGGAGTCCAGCCCCTCGAGCAATATCCACGTCCTTATCGGCCGAAACGGCGTCGGTAAGACGACTCTGCTTCGCAACCTCGCCGGCGCAGTCGCCCGCCCTGATCTGGATGACCGCTTCGGAAGCGTGGCCATGCTACCCACGTCTGCCTCGGAGGCCGATGAACAGTTCACCAACGTCGTCTCTGTCACCTTCAGTGCCTTCGACCCATTCGTCGACATCGAAGACCTTGCCCCTGACACTGACAACGCCTCGCCCCGGGCGGCGTCATACGTCTACGTCGGACTTCGAGGTGGTGTGGACCACAGCTTCTTCGTCGAAGACCGCCTCAGTCTGCAAGACGGGCTACGGAACGACTTCAAGGCGGCACTTAGCGAGATCTTCACCTCGCGCGCTTTGTGGGACTGGCGCGAGGCCATGCTGCTGCTGAGCAGGGATCCGCAATTCGCTGATTCTGGAATCGCAGCATTCGCCCGCGACATGCGCTCCGGCATGAGACTGCGCCCCAACTACGTTGAGGACTTGGTCTCAGACTTCTCACAGTTGAGCTCGGGACACGCGATCGTGGCGCTGACGATGACGCAGCTCGTCCACAGCGTGGCCGAGCAGTCGCTTGTTCTCCTGGACGAGCCCGAAGCGCATCTCCATCCGCCACTGCTGGCCTCCTTCATACAGGCCCTGTCGAAACTACTCACCGACCGTAACGGCGTGGCCGTCGTGGCCACCCACTCGCCCGTTGTCCTGCAAACGGTCCCGCGTTCGTGCGTCTACAAGTTGATCCGCTACGGGGAAACCAGCAGATTCGAGCGGCCCCTGATCGAGACCTACGGGGAGAACGTGGGGGCGCTGACACACGAGGTGTTCGGGCTGGAGGTCATGCACTCCGGCTTCTACGCGGAGATCACCAAGGCCGTCGCGCGTATGGACTCCTACGAACAGGTACTGACCCACTTCAGCGGACAGCTGGGCAGTGAGGCGAGGGGCTTGGTCCGCATCCTCCTCGCGGAGAAGACGAACAGGGGCGTGTGATGTGGCCTCTGAAGATTCCGCTGATCAAGGCCGCGGACAGTTACAAGGCGTGCGTCGCTACCAGCATCACGAAGGGCGACCGCCGCAAGAACCTACTGAACGCTTCCGGCACGGTACGAGAAGCAGGCCAGAGACTTCGGGAGGCCGCTTCCAGTAAGTCCTTGCACGACCTGGACGACAAGCACTTCTCCGTACCTGGGATTGACGCCAAGCACTTCGTGAAGTGGGTCTACAAGAACGGCATGGACACTCTTGCCGGCACCAGGATCCGCGGGCAGCTCATGGTCGCTCCTCCCGATGCACGGTGCCCGCTGTGTCGGCAGGGAACCGTCCACCAACTCGACCACTTCATGCCCAAGAGCCTCTTTCCTGCCCTGTGCGTTGACCCGCTCAACCTGGTCCCGGTGTGCGAGCGGTGCAACCAGATCAAGGGAGACCGACGGCCCGACCAGTTGGAGAACACTCTCCTGCATCCCTACCTGGACCGGATATCCCATGAGCGGTGGCTTGATGCTCGTACCGCCCATGATGGCGAGATGGTCCGACTGGAGTTCTTCGTCACTCCTCCAGCCACGTGGGACGCCACCCTCACTGCTCGGGTCGCCCACCATTTCCAGCTCTTCGAACTGGGTCAGCGCTACGCCATCGCGGCTAACCGCGCCATCGGAGACCTGGCGTTCCGCGTTGACAGACAGCGGACCCTCGGCGCGGACATGGTCCGCACCTATCTTCAGGAAGAAGCGGAATCTCGCTTTGCTGCCGACGCCAACAGCATCGAAGGTGTCACCTACGCCACCCTCGCAGCCGACGACCGCTACTGCCGAGGTCCTGCCGCAACCAGCCCCTCGGCAAAGCCCACTTCCGAGACGAATCAGTGGCACAACTCGATACGCATGGCGCCAAGTTGAAGGACATACGTGAGGCGCTGTGAATGCGTCAGCCGCAAGGGAGGAGCGCAGCACCTCAGCAACTTGGTGAGGCCCGGCAACTCGCCACAGAGATTGTCGGGCAGCCTCCGTGCATCGTCAGTCGACGAGGTAGTGGGCTTCGATGTATGCGACGGTGGAGTCATACGGCTCCCCCACCGGCTTCAACAGGTAACGGCGGAAGACCGCAGCGGTGCCACGGCGGACGCCTCGGTTGCGAGCGTCAGCGTTGTCCCACGGCTGAGTAAGGGTGCGGGTGACCACCTTGTCAATCTCCTCAGCCAAGTTCCGTTCCAGCACTGTGAGTCCGGGCGGCGCGTGGTCGTGGATGATCCGTGACAAGACGCCTACGTGGTCGTCGTCGAGTACGACCACCGCTTCGGCGGGGTGCTTCTCGGCGTCCACGATGGCGCGGGCGACTCGAAGTGCTTCGGACAGGAACTCCAAGGCGTCCTGGGAGTTTTGGATGATCCGGTCGCGCAGTTGCCTGATCCGTTCCGCGAGGGCGGTGTACTTCGCAGACCCGGGTTCGACACCCCTTTCGAGGGCGGCCTTGATGTGATCCAGGATCTCCGCCACGGACGGCGGGGTCTTGTCCTTGCGGTCGCCCTTGTCGGGCTTGGGGCGAACGAGGGCCAGCAGTTCCTTGAGGACAGCGATGCCCTGGGCGTCCAGGACGAGGGCCTCCTCCTGGGAGGCGACTACGGAGAAGGAGTGGACGTGGGCATTGATTATCTCCAGGACCATCGGTCCCAGCTCAGCGAGCCGTTCTCTTCTCTCCTCGTCAGAGGACTTCTTGAACAGGGTCGTGTATACGGATCCGAACAGCCCGAAGCCGTCCCGGAACTTGGCGACTCGCTTGTCGGTGTTTATGAGCGGGTAGAGGCGGGCCAGGAGCCTGTAGTCCTTGGCAAACACTTCGGCGGCGCTCAGGTTGGCGTCCAGAAAGACGTTAATTGCGCGTACAGACTCGTATCCGTGGACCGTGAGGTCCAGGTCGTCTACGTCAGCGAGGAGATCTTCGATGCGGGCGAAGACAATGCGGAACTCAGCGATCAGTTCGGACACGTCACTAACGAATCCGCCGCCCTTTCCGGCAGCCGCCTCCGAAGTGGGGTCGACGACGGCCCGCTGGACCTCTTCAGCCAGACCGATGTAGTCCACGACCACGCCTGAGGTCTTCACGAACCCGTTTGGAGACACCCAGGTGCGATTGGGCCGGGTGATCGTCTGGAACAGGTTGTGGGATTTCAGCGGCTTGTCCAAGTAGAGGACGCCCTCATTGGGGGCGTCGAACCCTGTCATCAGCTTCGCGGTCACCACCAGGAAGCACAGCGGGTCATCCGGGGTGAGGAATCGCCGCTTCTGCTCCTCCTCCTCTGCCTCCGAGAGCTGGAACGGCCGCATGGCGCGGTCCTCGTCCTTGGAGTCCGAGACGGAGATGTTCACCTCTGCGGTGATCCGGTCATGCTTCCCGACCTCGGCGAGCACCTGGGACGCCTCGGAGCCAGCCAGCATTTCGTTGATCTTGTCCGTGTACGCCACGGCCAGCTCACGGTTGTAGGCGACGACCTGGGCTTTGAGGCCGTTTCGGTACGCCCCGGCCAGGTAGTGGTCCACGACGTCCTGGCACACCGCGTGGATGCGCTCCGGGTTGGTGAACACCGAGGTGAGCCGCCCGAATTTGCGGGACAATGCCTCGCGATCGGGGTCGTCGAGGTCGAATTCGTCAGCAAACTGGTCGAACTCGGCCTGCAACGCCTGGTCGTTCATCTCGAAGAGGACCGGGTGCGGATCCAGCATGACCGGGACGGTTGCCTCATCCAGCAGGGACCGGGACACCGAGTACCGATGCAGCACCCTGTCCGGGTCGGTTTCCTCGCCAAAAAGGGCGAAGGTATCGGTGGCGAGGTTCCTGACTGGTGTGCCGGTCATGCCGAAGAACTTCGCCTGCGGCAACGCTGCGCGCATCTGCCCGGCGAGGGACTGCGACCTGGCGGACTGGGTGCGGTGTGCCTCGTCGACCAGCACGATGATGTTTTCTCGGGTGGACAGGTTCTTGCCGGCCTCGGCGAATTTGTGCACGGTCGTCGAGATCACGCCGCGCACGTCGCCGGCGAGCAACGCCCGCAGCTTGGCACTGGTGGCGGGCTGGTGGAAGTAGGCGTCCCCCATCGCAGAGGTGAACACCCCGGAGGTCTGCCGGACGAGCTGGGTGCGGTCGGACAGAAGAATGATCGTGGGTGACTCGGTACGGGTGTCGGTCAACAACAGGGAGGCAGCGAACACCATCAACAGCGTCTTGCCGGACCCCTGGTGGTGCCAGATCAACCCCTTCGCCCCGCCGGCCAGGACCCTCTCGTGGATCAGGTGCGCGGCCTCCATCTGCGGGTAACGGGGCAGGTACTTCTTGTCCGTCCCACCTCCGGACGTGTCGAACAAGGCGAAGTTCGCCAGCATGTCCAGGATGGTGGCCGGGTTGAGCAGCAGTTCGACAGAGCGCTGGACATCAGCCTCACCGGACAAGTTCTCGTCGTCGCTCGTGGATCGGAACGGCTGCCACTGGTTCGTGGGCGCGCCGACGGCGCCGAACCTCAGTTTCAGCCCGTCGGAGGCGATGGCGAAAACATTGGGGGTGAAGAACCACGGATACTCAGTGGCGTACACGTCGTTGATCTCGCGGGCGGCGTCGGCCCACCCGGACTTCGCGGTCGGCGACTTCACCTCAACCATCACCAAGGGCAGGCCGTTAACCCAGTACACGAGGTCGAACCGGCGGGATGTCTTGCCGGGGACGGTGATGGTCACCTCGTCTGAGACGACCAGCTCGTTGGCGTTCGAGTGCTCGAAGTCGATGACCTTAAGGGCGTGCCACACGCCGTCGGCGTTCCGGAACTCCTGATGTCCGCGCAGCAGAAGCAGCACCTGCTCGTTGGCCCGCACCAGCCCGCCTTCAACTGCATTGACCGTGGAGACGATCTCCTCAACCACCGCACTCACGTCGAATCCGTCGATCACCCCCGGGTTTAACCGGACGATGGCATCCCGTAGCTGGCCGGAGAGCACCGTCTGCGTTGTCTCGCGCGGCAGCGATCTGCCCGCTGTGAAGCCCCACCCCATCGGGAGAGACCACTGGATCATCAGGTTCTGGAACTCGCGCTCCGGGATGCCCTTCACCACGGCTCAGACCTCCCGCTCGCCGGACTCGATATCGACTGTGCGGTCGAGTAGCCCCGACAGCAGCCCTGCCCGGACTCCACGGAGACGGGTGGCTTCCGCGCGCGTCGCCTCCAACGCAGACTCCATCGCGTCGAGTTCCACGGCCATCTCACGTTGGCGGTCGAGCGACGGTAGGCGCACAGCCATGCCCTTCGCCCGCTTGGCGCTGATGTGCTTGATGTTGGTACCACCCGCAACGTCGAGGAAGGCCCTGGATTCGTAGGCCCACATGCACCAATGAAAGACGAACTCAGGAATGCAGACCCCTTCCCGAGCCCGGAGACGGAGCAGAGTCATCTGGGTACAGACAGGTGCGGGCAGCTCGTCTCGCCACATGGCTGGCATCCCGACTGCATTCGCACTCGCGCTGCCCTCGGACACCACAACATCGCCGTAGCGGAGACCGAACTTCTCGCGCTCCGCCGGGTCGTAGTTCATCTCGAGCACGTCGGACAGATCGAGCGTCCCGTAACCGACGTTCGCAGAACGGAGGTAGGGCGTCATGTACGGGCCAGCCGCCCTGTCAGGTGTCCGGCGTACACCAGTGGAAAAGCCGAAGGCGTGCTCGGCCCGCACCGCTTCAACCGAGTTGTCAGTGATGAGGTCGGCTCGCCGGCGACGCAGTACCTTTGTCAGCGCCCTCATCTCAGCGTCGAGTGCGGCGATCTGGTCATCGATCGCGTCTATGACCTCGATGATCCGCCGTTGGACAGGAAGCGGCGGCATGGGAACCATCCACGCCTCGAAGTCGGCCTCCTTCCATCTAGCACGTCCTTCAGAGCCTGCGCGCATGGCACTGATCTCTCGCAAGACGTCTGGCCGCTGGAAGTTGAGGAGCAGGAAACGGGCGTCCAACTCCGCTTCGTTCACTTCGTAGAGGGGGAACTCGTTCGTCGCCAGGGCACCATCAAGCCCAGCGGAGACGACATCGAATGCACCCTTCTGTGTGTCGATCCGATTGAATGTGAAGTCTCCCTCCCGTACCCGGTAGAGGGACTTGGCCTTGACGGTCTCAGTTGTTACGACTCCCCTGTCGTAGGCGCCTTTGCTGTACCACCGCACACCCATCGTGTGGTATTCGGTCCCAGGAACCAGGCGAACGATCTCCCGCCGCTGGCGTGCGATCTTCCCTGCAGGAACGCGCTGCCACTCACTCATCGAAGCCCTCGATCCCAGCGTCGGAGAGGACAGCGAGCATGCGTTGCTCGGCCTTCTGGCGCTCAACTCGGGCGATGTTGTAGGCATCGATGAGGGTGGCGAGGTCTTCCTGCTCGGCAGCGGCTTGCTTGATGTACCGGCCGATGCGGAGGTCGTACCCGTTCGACACGATCTCCGTAGCGGGAACGAATCGCGCCGCAAGTCCGCCTTCTCCGTCGAGGTCCACGGGGTTGCCGTCAGTATCGAACTTCGAGTAGACGGTCACGACGTCGGCGATGTCGGCGTCGGTCAGGACGTTGCGATTCTTGGCCTTGGTGAACCGCTTGGAGGCGTCGATGAACAACACGCCGTCCTTACGCTCCGGGGCCTTGGAGCCGGGTGCACGGAACACCAAGATCGCCGTGGGGATGTCGGTGTTGTAGAAGAGGTTGGCCGGCAGGCCGATAACCGCTTCGAGCAGGTCGTCGTTCAGGACGCGCTGGCGGATGGCCGCTTCCTGGCCGCCGCGGAAGAGCACGCCGTGGGGTAGGACGATGCCGGCACGGCCTTTCTGCGAGTCCATGCTAGCGATCATGTGCTGCACGAACGCCCAGTCCGCCGACGATTGCGGTGCGATACCGCCGATGGCACGGGGGTCCGCAGTCCAGGGCTTCCACTTCAGGCTGTAGGGCGGGTTGGCGACGATCACGTCGAACGTCGCCACGGACCCGTCCGGCTTCTTGAAGCGCGGGTCCTTTAGTGTGTCGCCGACCTCAACCTTGAACTGGGTGAGGTTGTGCATGAAGAGGTTCATGCGTGCCACACCTGCGGTGTCCGGTACGGCCTCCTGCCCACGCAGGGTGAGCGTGTAGCCACGCCCGCCGCGGGCCTTCAGGAGATTCGCGGAGGCGATAAGCATGCCGCCTGATCCGCAGGTCGGGTCGTACACCGACTCGTGGCTCTTGGGATCAAGGACTTCGACGATCAACTCGACGACCTCACGCGGGGTGAAGAACTGGCCGGCGCGGGTGCCGGACCCGTCGGAGAATCGCTTGAGCAGGTACTCGTACGCCCCGCCGAGTACATCGTGGGACATGTTGCCCTCGTGCATCTTCGGGGTGCGGTCCATCGCTTGCATAACCGCCGCCAGCACCTCCCTGGACAGCACCTCTTCGGAGGTCCAGGTCATGGCACCGAACAGGCGTGAGAACTTACCAGGGTTGGCGGTCTCAATGGCTTGCAGAGAGGCACGGACGCGCTGGCCGAGGCCGGCTTGGGTGATGGTCGCAAGGATGGACGACCAGGAGGCGCGACGCTGCTGGACGGTACCCGGGTGGATGAACGGGATCTCGAACGACTGGTAGTCGCGGTACTCGATCTCGCGGGCTTCCTCAGCAGAGAGGTCGGCCAGGTCGTTTTCCTCCAGGAACTCCTGGTGGTGGTGCTCCCAAGTGTCCGACAAGTACTTCCAGAACATCAGCGGAAAGACGACCGAGGAGTACTGCGCTTCGGGCATCGCTACGCGCAGTTCGTCGGCGGCGTCCCATAGCCGGTTCTCAATCTCCTGCTGAGTCACTGCCATCAGTCGGTGGTGTCCTTGCTCGTCTAAGGGTGGCGGCCCGAAGGCCGTAGTGTTCCTGCTGGTCACCCTATTTCCGGCGTGCCCAGCATGTACACGCCGGACGTATCCTGTCGGGTGGAGAGCACGTCCGGCGTCGCATTTCCTGTACGGGCGACTCGCCAACGATATCCATCCCGAGAGCCGCAAAAGATGGCAAACAGCCCAATAGGACGACGCGGCCATAGCAGTCGCCATCCGTCCCCGGCCGGTTCCAGTTCCACGGGGCCGTACGTCGTCTGAGACCGGAACAGCTGGACCCGTTGCGGGTGCCGCATGAAGTGGATCCGCCGAGCTGTAGATGCTGCTGTCAGACGGTCGGCCCGTCAGGTGAGCGAAGAATTCCCGCCCCGTAGCGCTTGCCTCGCGATGGTGGCAATGCGTTCGACATGCTCGCGCAGCTGGATCAGGTCTGCGGCCTCCTGTCGGCCCGCGACGACTTCGGACAGGGCAGCGATGACGGTTTCCTGGTGATCGCTGGTGCCCAGTATCTGGGCGGCACGACCAAGCAGTGCGGCATCCACATTGACCGAACAGGTCAGCTCAGGCACCGGCAAGGTGGTGTGCTCAGCGGCCCGCCTGGACTTGGGGAGGAGCGAAGACGGGGCGGACGGTGCGCGAGCAGGCGTGGGTGCGGCCGTCGGCGGAGGCTCCTGTGCAACAGCGTCAGGGCTGCCGAGCACCGTGACCACCGGCCTTCGGTAGCCGACGTCCATTCCTGTCTTCGTTGTGAAGATGAACAGTTCCATGGTGAGGTCGCAGACCGCCGGGCCGCCGACACGCTCCAGCGCGACCATCAGGTCGGAGAGCTGCGCAGCGAATTGCCACGAGGTCGTGGTGAAGTGGAACTCACCGAGCACGGGTTCTGCGGCGATCCGGAAGGTGAGGTCGATGAAGGGCGTCGGGCCGCGCCCCTCCTTGGCCGCCAGCTTCTTGTCCTCAAGCAGTGGTGGGCAGCCGCAGGGCTGTCCCTTCTTCTCTTCCGGTGACAGAAACTCCGATCCGTCGCACTCGTGGGCCATCCCTTTGCTACCCCAGAGACGCATATGAGCTGCCACAGCGTCGGGTCCATCCACGAGCACGCGCACGCTCTCACTGGTCGTCAGTACTTCGTGGGCGAGGCTTCCTCCCCCTTCGTTCGGCCGAGTTCGGCCTCCCAGGAGCTCGGCGACGCGGGCAGCCACGTCGGGGGCGCCGGTGGTGACACGCCAGGCGTCCAGGACCTGGGGCTGTCCATCGGACAGACGTCCCTGATGGAAGCGTCCGGCGCGGGCAGCTGCGCTCGGAAGTGGTGAACCCCAAGCTCGTTCTGTCAGCTCACCCCAGACGCCAGGGGCAACGGTTCGAGGGTCTACACCTTCACTGGGCGCGGCAGTCTTGTAGACGCCATCGGGGCGCTCGGAACGATCGTGCTCCTTGACCCAGAAGACTCGTCTGGTGAATCTGCCGGCCGAGTCGTGGCTCGGTGCGTCGCGCTTGAGGGTCGAGTATCCGACTCGGCGACCGGCTCCGTGCCAGGGAACCGGGCGTGCCCGTGTGCCGGCCTCGGTGGTGAGGGACTCGCGCACGTAGTCGAATCCCTCGATGTCCTCTGTCCAGACGATCCGTTCCTCGTGCTGAATGTCGGCTGAGTCCTTGCCCATTTGGATTCTCCCCGGGTGTCTGTTCGTCGCGGTCGGGATGGTGGGAAACCGCGGCGTTACGGCTTGTGGTTCCGGCCTGCGCTGCGTAGATGCTGGCGGAACTGGTCACGCAACTGTCGGAGCGGAGCGTCGCCACCGAGCCGTCGGAGAAACTCACCGACCTCCCATGTGATCAGGCCGCCCTGGCGGGAAAGGTAGAGGCCGACGTGGTCGATGCCGTACTGGTCGTCGTAGTCGAGGAGCAGGTACCCGGCGATCTGATAGATCTCGTCGCGGCCCAGGCGGCGAGGATCTTTCGTTGCTTTGCAGTCCAGCAGAAGGCCGTCGAGGATGTAGTCGGCGTCGGCTCCGCCGATGTCGCCACTGCCGGTGAACACCGGGCCGCAGACACGCGCCTTGGACGGCAGACTGCGGAAGCCGGCGAAGGGGCTGGTGGCGAGCTGCATCTGCTGGCCGATGTCTTCGACTACATACGTGGGGACAGCACCTGTGAGGTCGTCCAGGTTGGTCGCGGGGGTGGCCCCGGCAAGCATGCTGAATCGGCGGATCTGACCGGTACGGGCGATGTCCTCGAAGAACCCGGCGACGAAGCACAGCCGGGTGAGCGCGTCGTCGTCCACAATTCCCGGTGCAGCGAGGTAGGCGTCCACGGTGGCCAGAAGCTGCTGTCCCGCAGCGTGCAGAGCCTTCCGGCTCTCCGGCCCGGGGCCCCCGCGAAGGGACTCGGCGCCGTCAAGGGCCCAGACGCCTAGGGTCACAGCGGGCCCGAGCCTTCCACCGAGCGACAGACGCAGCCGGTAGTCGATGGCGTGGCCGAGCGCCGACCAGTTCGGATGCTGTACGTCGATGGGCTGGACGGGCTGCGGAAGGTGAGCGATACGGCCCAGGTAGTCGCGCACCAGGTTCTCGCTGTAAGGGAGGTGGTGCGCCATGAACTGCGAGATGGGAGAGGTGTCGTACTTCAACTGTCCGGTCAGGCTCAGCTCGATCATCGGTCGCCCGGCCACGGTGCCATCCCGGCCTGCGCCGGCCATGGAGGTCTCGTACGCGTCGATCCAGCTGATCCCGTCGATATCCAACTGATGACGGGCACGGGTCACCGCGACGTAGATCAGGCGTGCCTCGCTGGAGTTCAGCGAACGCTGCAGGCCGTCATCGTCGACGGAGGGAGCCATGAAGCCCTTGCCGATCCGGACTGAAGGCCACTCACGGCCCTTGGCCTTGTGCGCGGTGGAAACGGTGACCTTCGCGTCCTGCTCGGGGGAGAGACGGTCCACTGCCGAGATGATCTGGTCCGGGCCATAGGTGTCCACCAGCTGCACGATGGCCTTGAGGTCCTGGGCGGCCTTGTCCTGCTCGGCGTACTCCTGTACCTCGCCCCAGGAGCTGAACAAGAACAGCTCGGGGTGGCTGGTGCGCTTTCCGGCTTTCAGTTCCATGGCGGCTGCCGCGATGCGGTGGAGCGCACTGCCACCGCCGGTGAGCGCTACCGGGACGCCGAGATCCAAGAAGGCCAGGACTTCTTGCATGGCATCGGCGTTACCCCTGCACAACACCGCGTCCGGGTGCGCAAGTTTGTCGATGCGGGAAGAGCTGGGGCCGTGCCCGGTGAGCTGCATCTCGGACTCGGCGTGCCTCAGCCAGCGATTAGCCACCGTGGCGATCGCCGGACCGAAGCGGAAGGACTGGGTGAGGTGGAGGTGATCGGCCGGAAAGCCGGTCATCACGTCCCGCGCGCTGCGCCATCCGTAGATCTGCTGAGCCGGGTCACCGACACAGATCCGCTGCGCCTCCTGGGCGAGAAAGACCTCCTCCAGGACGGGATTGGTGTCCTGGGCTTCGTCGAGCAAGACGAAGTCGGCGGGTAGCGCTGGCTCGGTCATCGCCCACAGCTTCATGTAGTGATCGTGCTCGAACCGCAGCTTGCCCGCGATGGAGCAGATGTCTTGCCAGGCTCGATGCGCGTAGGGCAGCAGAGTGCGCGCGAGGAACTCCTGCCCCTGGCCGTCGAGGCCGTTGACCCACTCCATGTGGCGGGCCATGACCTGTCGGTCGGTCGTATAGCAGAACCGCCGGATCATGCCCATTACGAGGCGCGCCTGGTGATTGGCCTTGATACGGCGGGAACTGATATCCAGGTCGCGGGTGATGCCCAGCATCTGGGCGGTGTATCTGGCCGGGATACGTGCCGAGTTGTTGAGGCGCTCGCGGTAGTGATGTCCCACTGCCTGGAAGGCAAGGGAATGCGCCGTGCGGCATTCCACGTTCGGCCCGAAACGTCCGCGTGCGTCGTCAGCGATCGACCGGTTGAAGGCGACGTACAACCCACGCTTACGGGTCGCGGAGCCCATCAGGATCAGCGTGGACGTTTTGCCGGTCCCGGCCCCGGCGACCAGCGCCAGATCCCGTTCCGAGGCGAATAACTCGCGGGCAGCCTGCTGCTCTTGGGTCGGCGCAATGGCCACAGGAGTCCTCTCTGGGAAGCGCGGCTTCATGTACCGCAGCCTGCAAGGCTGCCCTCCCTCGTAACCAACCGTCAATATCGTCTTACGTTCGGTGTCCGGAGGTGCGATAAGCGTGCCCTTTGGGTGGAGGCTGCGGCAGGAGGGCGGAAACTGGTGGCCTGCGAGGGGCTGCGGAGACTCCTGCGATGAGCCGTTCACTGGGGGTGCACCGAGGGTGCAGGAGGCGGGACAACAGCACTTTGCCCACTGTGAGTTGATTGCCTCGTGCTACTGTCGATGCCGCCTGCGACGCGTGGAGCGGAGCATGGTCGCCTCAGGAGTCTCCTGGGGTAGGCAACGTGGAGGCATGCTTCCTCACGCCGCGGACCATGCCGAGTGCCGTGCTGCCGCCGAAGACCACGCTGGGGCTTGCCTCAGAAGTGTCGGAGGGGATGCGCCTGACGGCTTAAGTCGTCCGACCTCCCGGGCACGGACCACATTCGTGTGGCACCCGGGAGCAAGCGGGACGATCAGTAACTCCACTGTTCCGTGCTCCTTTGGTGTGCCCAACTACGCCCAGGAGGGCGACGGAACATGACTGCGATCTTCGAAGAGACGGCCGCTCCACACGATCACGTGCCTCCGCGACCGGTGGACAAGCTCCCCGAGCTTGCTCCGATCGCTGCCCGCCGCAAAGCGGCTGAGAAGCTCGTCGACACGTTCGACCTCGCGCCAGATGCGGCCGAGTGCGTCGCCAACGCCGTAGTGGACCCGGCCGAACTCCGCCGGTCGATCGAGACTCCGACGGCGCTGGCCATCACGGGGGGTACCCTCATCGCTGTTCGTGCGCGGGTGTGGACGCGCCGCACGCTGCCCGATATCCGAAACCCCCGCATCGGTGATGCCCGCCGCCATCCCATCGCGATCGAGCCGGGGACGGACGAGGAGTCTCGGTTCGCGCCCGTTGACGACCCCACCAGCAACGGCATCACGCCCCACCTCGAAGTCGAAGTCGAATCATCCGAGCACATGGCGTGGGCCTCGGCCCTCGCCGCCCGCGCAGTGCTCGCCGCGAACGACTGGCGATACTCGATCCGCAATCAGGGCGTACTGACTGAGGTGTGGCTTGTTGCCAACCGCTACACGCACACCGGCGAAGAGAGCTCAGACCTGTGGGCTATGACCACTGCCGAGGGGTCGTCGCGAACCACTGCCGCCCACGACCTTCTCGGAGACGGCAACAGCGTTGAAGTCGTCGTGAAGGCCGAGTCCGACACCTTCATGAGGGGTCGGATCAAGGAACTGAATACGGCATTTGAGCAAGGCCCTACGGTCAAGCAGTCCGAGGCGCTGCGCTGCGAGACCATGCCGGCGCTCATTCTCGTCGGTTACCGACCTCTGCCCGGCGGGCCCGACCGCTTCTCCTCCGCGGTCAAGTCGCTCGTAGCGCTGCGGCATGTCGACGCCCCGAAGGAATGGGGCGAAGGACCGGAACTCGAGTCACTCGCGGACGAGGCGCTGACCGTCATGGAGGACCGTGGGATCCTCACCCCTCTGCGTCGTAGGTGGCTAGCCGGCGCCATCAGCCGTTCCCAGGCTAAGACTGCCCATCTGCCGACCGACCCGGCTATTCGGGCGGCCGAGATCATTGCCCTGTTCACCAGCAACGACCAGGCCGTTCGTGACGCGATCCGAGATGCTGTGACCCGTCAGTCGACCCGCAAGCGCATCACCAAAAATGTCCGGGTGAAGCTCGCGGTGGCTTTGATCGTGAGGTCTGTGGCCGGGGAAGGGGCCAGTCCCGACCGGGTGCGTCGCTACATGCAGCACGGATTCGTCTCGGTGCGCGACAACCCCTTCAACCCCACGCACCGTGATGCCGACGCGGTACTTGGTAACGCCCTCAGCGAGTTTGACGCAGACCCGGCGGGAACGCCTGGCCAGGCACGACTCGAACTCGCTGCCCGTGCCGCGTACCCGCTCATCGCCACGCTGTCGCTGTGGGCCGACCGAGGTACCAGCAACAACCCGAACGCTGATGACCGGCGCCGTCCGGGTGAGGTCATCGACACGATGCTCACGTCACGCCTAGGAATCCAGCAGCTGCATCGGGCCATCGTCGACCACAACGACGGCCGTTCCGCTCTGCGTGCAGTCAACGAAGACGGCACCATTCGTCTCACCGATGACCGTGCGCAGGATCAGACACTCAACGACGTATACCTTCGCTCGACGTTCCCGAAGGCGGGCTCGCCGGCTCGCCCGACATCCATGGACACCCCTGACGACGCGTTGCGTGACGCTGCTGCTGTCCTCGGCGCCGCTGTACGTCAGCTCGAAGAGACCATGGCTGCCCTACGGGGAGTCAAGGCGGGGGATGGAGCGGACCACGTCGAGACGGTGGGCATCGACCTCAGCCATGTCAAGGAATGGAAGGGCATTCTGGACGCAGCCGGCGCCGACCTCGACTTCTGGGGGCGCATCTGGGAACGCCGCAACCGCAGGGGAGGCCATTCGACCGCAAGGCGGGAAGACAGCTGGTCTGCCGAGTTCCTCGACAGCCCGGACGAGGCGGTTGAGGAGTGGAACGACCAGGACGCTGCTGAGGTCGCTTCGTGACCCCTGGAAGACTTGCGTCCCTCGCGGCATATGCAGGGGACTGGCTGCACAACGACGGACCGGCAGGGCCTCTGCCGTTCGGGCCGAAGGCCGCCTTCAGCGCGGCTAAGGCGGTCTACGTCGTGTGTGGCTGGTCTGGCCGAATTCTCTACGTCGGCTCCACCACGGTTGGGGTCGCCACTCGGTTTGCCCAGCATGCCGGGGACGTCCGCAAGACGATCGACTGGACCACCGCGTACGTTATCCCGCTCAAGGACAACACTCCGGTCCGGTCCGTCCGTCGTATCGAGGGCCGCATCGGCCTGGCTGTGGGGCCGGAGCGCAACAAGGCGCTGCCTCGTATCACGGTAGCTCGCTGAGGTCGTCGTCTCTTCCCTGGTGATACGCCAGGGAAGAGACGATGAGGCGCGCGAGGCCGGAGGGAGGGAGGATGGCCCGGCGTCGGAATCAATGCTGAGCCCAGGCAATGAGCGGCTAACGTGCGCTGACCAGGTGGTGGCTGCCCTCATTGAGTCGCGCTGCGAGGTTGAGAGGGCAGCCACCACTTACTCGGAGTGGTCCCTGGCGCCTCACGCCAAAGACCTTCGCACCGCTTCAACCAGCAAAGCCGCCCGCACATCGTCGGCTCCTCCGATGATGTTGTTCATCACGTAGCCAAAGGCGACGCCGTTCTCCGAGTCGGCGAAACCGAGCGAACCGCCTCGTCCCGTGTGGCCGAAGGAACTTGGCCCGGTCATGGGGTTGGCCTCGGTGGGCAACATGTACCCGGAGCTGAACCGGCTCGGGATCAGCATCACCTGGTCCTTCCCACTGGCCTGCTCTTTGGTGGCCGACTCCAGGGTTTCCGGTGTAAGCAGGCGCATGCCGTCCACCTCACCGATCAGTGCGGCGTACATGCGGGCCAGTGCGCGTGCAGTGCCGATGCCGTTGGAGGCCGGGAGTTCCGCGGCCTGCACCTCGGACGAGTCGAAGTCGATCTCGGCGGGGTCGGTTACCGCGTACGCCCTGTTGCTGAACGACCGCGGATCCCGCCACGCGGCGACCTGTTCACGGAGTTCCTCGGGAACCGAATCGGCGGGCACGGTCGTGAGGTCCACGGCCGGCCGCTGGTACACCATGCGGCTGACCCGGTCGCGTTCACGCGCCGGCAGTCCGATGAAGAAGTCCAGTCCGAGGGGGGCGGCGATCTCGTCGACGAAGAAGCGGCCCGGTGTCCGGCCGGATACCCGGCGGATCACTTCGCCGACGAGCCAGCCCCAGGTCCTACCGTGGTACCCGTGCGCCGTGCCCGGAGTCCACAGGGGCCGCTGAGCGGCCAGCGCGGCCGCCATCGGGTGCCAGGCCAACGCCTCGTTCAGCGGCACAGGTTGGTCGAGTGTGATCAAGCCGGCCTGGTGAGACAACAACCAGCGCACCGGGACGTCCGCCTTGCCGTTCGCGGCGAACTCCGGCCAGTACTTCGCCACCGGCGCGTCCAGGTCCAGCGCACCGCGCTCGGCCAGCATGTGCGCCGCGGTCGCGGTCGCCCCTTTGGTCGCCGAGTAGACGAGTTGCAGCGTGTCCCGCGTCCACGGCCGACCGGTCTCGGAGTCGGCGATGCCGCCCCACAGGTCCACCACTGGTCGGCCGTACTGGTACACGCACACCGCAGCGCCGATGTCCCCGTGCTGGGAGAAGTTCGCCGCGAACGCGTCACGCACCGGTTCGAACCCAGCCGCGACCTCACCGTGGATCGTCGTCATGCCGTCCATCCTGGCATTCGGACTATGTGCTCCGAGGCGGTGGGCTCAGCCTGGAGGTCCTAGAGGTGACGGTCATGCCGCGACGGGCACGGCTTGAAGGCGCTCGCGGAACTCACGCACGGCGGGGACGGACTTGCGCGGTTCGAGGTGCGCGGAGAACTCCTTCAAACGGTCCAGAGCCCGTACGGAACTGACACTGCTCTCCAGGAGTTCGGTGCCGTAGTTCGCGGCGTCGAGCGCCCCGTCCAGGTCGCCGCCAGCGAGCCGGGCCTCGGCCAGGCGGCTGGAGCGTACGGCCTTGTCCCGAGGAGCCGCGCGCTTCACGGAGGTCTCGAGGGAACCCGTAGCGCGCTCCACCTGCCCGGATCGCAGCAGGACCTTGCCCTCGGTCGACTTCAGCTGGGCTTCGCCGAACCAGTTGAGCCAGTCCGGGTTCTCCTGCATCGTGTGGCGTTCCCAGTGGGACACGGCGCGGTTGAGTGCTGTTCCAGCGTTCCGGTGATCGCCGTCGCGGGACAGTGCCTCGGCCTTGTGCAGGTAGAGGAAGGACTGGGTGTACGGCGACAGCGTGCGAGGGGCGTTGTCGATGGCGGTCGAGATGAGGGCGACGCGCTCGGCGGTCCGTCCGGCCTCGGAGACGTGAACCCCCATCTCCGCGAGGATGAAGGCGCCGAACGCGTCGTCGCCGGCAGTACGGGCGCTGCGCAGAGCCCCGACGTAATAGCGCTGGCCGACGGACCGCAGCCCGGCGTCGTAGGCCATCCAGCCGGTCAGGTGCGACACCCGAGCTGCCAGGGCGTAGAGGCGGATTCGGATGCTCTCCGTGTACCTGGCGGCGCTCAGGAGGCCGGTGACAAGGGCGAGATCGCCGCGTGCCTGCTCCAGGAGCGTGGCGCCGCCGAGTTGGTCGTCGAGGGTACGGAGCGTGCTGATGCGCTGCTCGATCGTCGTGACCATGGTGTCCGTGACCTGATCCCCGCCCAAGGCCGAGGCGAAGGCGGACGGCGCGTCCACCCAACTCGCCGCGAGGCCCGTCAGGGCGGCGCCGGTGATGGTGAGAAAGCCCCGGCGATCCATGCGGCCACTCCCGACGAGTTCGGACAACGCCTCAACGGTACCGGCCTCGGTCCACGGGGCGGTGAGTCCCGTGACCTCCCAGACCGGAAGCCATCGGGGCCAACCTTCCTTGCGCGCCTGCTCATACGGGACGCGCAGGAGGTCGGCGAGTACGCGCTGGGCGTCGGCGTCCGGCTCCTGCCCCTGCTCCCACTTCCATACCGTGGTCCGGTTGGTCGCGAGCGGAATTCCGAGCAACCGCCCATGCGCCTGCATGAGGCGGGCGAACTCGGCCTTCCCCCATCCGCGCGTCTGGCGAAGGAAGCTCAGCGGGTGGACCGCCAACGGCTCACCAGGCATGTCATCACTCCCGTCATCCCCTCGCGGCGTAGTGGGGAGGCTACTTCGCGTGGCCGCCTGCGGGGAGGGCGTCCCCATGAGGAACCCCCTAGAAACGTTCCGCCTTGCTGGCTGGGGCCGTTGACTGAATATCAGCCGTCCACGGAGCCCGCGCAGGGTGTCAGCTCCCGGAACGGTTTTCAGATCGGCGGCTCCGCTCCTGCTTCCCCGTCGGGGACGGAGCCGCTCTCCAACTCCTCGGAGGCGTCAGCCATGCCCACGCTTGTCCATCGGTTCGTCCTCGCGGGTGAGGAAAAGGAAGTGCCCCTCGCCCGGCGCAAGGTCGTCGACAAGGTGTGTGCGTGGGGCGTGCCGTTGGACGACGAGACGGTTGACGCCATCCGTCTTGTCGCCTCCGAGCTCATCACCAACGCCGTGATCCACGGGGAAGGGCCCGTCACCGTCACGCTGTACCACCGCCCCGGTCGCCTGGTGATCGACGTCCTCGACGCCAATCCCTGCGCCCCGCAGACGAGTTGTGCCCAAGCCGACGCAGAGAGCGGGCGTGGTCTGGCACTGGTAGAGGTTCTCGCTTCGCGGTGTGCCTGGGAGCCTGTCGGCAGGGGGAAGCGCGTATGGGCGGAGATCGCGCTGCCCAAGGCGGCGCCCGCCATCCGAGCAGCCGTTCTGCGCAAGTTATTCGTGCCACGGCCGAAGCAGGGCCTGGCAGCCGAGCCTGAGTCGCTCTCTCTGGCGGTCGCGTGATGGGACGGCACGCTTTACGAGCGAATCCGCTTCCTGATCCCGACATGGTCTTCCGGCCTACCCGCCGCGACATCGACCCCGTCACCAGGGAGCCCACTGACTACGCGCTATGGGATCGCCACGAATGGCAGGCACGCGGCGAGTGCTGGCTGTGGTGCGGACGCGACGACGTCGAGGTGACATGGATCGGGCCCGTCCGGTCGAGCGGCATGCACGCAGCCCTCTACGCCTGCCGCGCGTGTCTGTACGAACTGGACCAGCGCGTTCTGGAGATCAACATGCGCGAGGACGCCGGCGGTCTGCCGATTCACCGCTGACCTGCCCTGTCCGTGGCGCCGGACTGCAGCGCATCGCGCGCCCAATGACCGCCGCCCCACGGCAACCCCCTCCTCCCACGGCCGTGGGGCGGCCATCGACCTCCCGTCGGAATCCCAGCGGGAGAACCGAAAAGGAAGGAGCACGAGGTGACAGAGCCCACGACACCGCCTCCGGCCCGGAGCGGCCTCCTGGTGGCGGTGAAGGAGCTGACCGCTGTCCACGACCGGTACGACAGCCTCCGGTCGGACAACCAGGGCAGTTCCGGCGACGCGCCGTGGCCGGGTGGCGACGGCAACCTGCACGACAGCGAGTAGGCACCAAGCGGTAAGGGCCGACGCGGTCGGCCCTCACCGTGTCTGCATCAGTGATCGAACCCATGGAGGACGCACGATGGAACACCGGTTGATCAGCGCCATCGAGGCAGCGCTCGGATGGAGGGGAGCCGAGGAACTCGGCAAGGACTTCGTACGCGGGAGCATGGACGACCCCGCACTCGTCTCCCGCATCATGACCCCGAACCGCCTGCTCGACATCGCGATGCGCAGGAGCCTGAACCGCCCGCAGTTCCGCTGCTTCCAGAAGGGCGAGGAGGTCCATCCGGCCATCTACTACACCGACAGCGTCAGCCCTCGCGGCCAGAGCATCTCCATGGTCAACATGCGCAGCCTGGGCAGGCTTCTGGGAGAAGGCGCGACGGTGATCATGGACCAGGCCAACGTCTTCGATCCGACGATGGAGGTCGCTTGCCGGGCCCTGCAGTGGTGGTCCCGCGAGCGAGTCCAGGTCAACGCATACCTGACGACCAACGACGCCTCTGGCTTCCCCTTGCACTGGGACGACCACGATGTCGTCATCGTCCAGCTGGCCGGCGAGAAGGAATGGGAGGTTCGCGCGACCTCCCGCGCGGTCCCGATGTACCGGGACGCCGACCCCAACAGCACACCGAGCGACGAGATCATCTGGTCGGGTCTGATGCGGACCGGCGACGTCATGCACATTCCGCGGGGCCACTGGCATCAGGCAACACGGACCGGCAGCGGCTCCGGCAAGAGCCTTCACGTCACGTTCGGCATCACCAAGCGCACAGGGGCGAGCTGGCTCGCGTGGCTGGCCGACTGGTGCCGCGAGCGCGAGATCTTCCGCCACGACCTCGACCGCTGGCACGGAACCGGCTCCGACGCCCTGACCGAGGCCGCCGCCCAGCTGATCAGCGAGCGACCGCCGGCCGACTTCTTCGACGCATACGAGCAGGCGACGACACTGCCTCGGCACATGCCGTTCCTCGACATACTCGGGCCGCTCGACGCCGTGGTGTGCACCACCCATTTCCCGCCCCAGATCCAGGAGCACGGAGAGACCGTCGACATCGTGGCCTCGGGGAAGAAGCTCACCCTCGCGGCCAAGGCCCTGCCCGCACTGCGTCTGCTGCTGAGCGGCAGGCCGGTCGAGCTGGAACAGGCCGCGGCCGTCGCCGGAGCCGAAGTGACGGAGGTTGCTGAGATCCTGGTGAAGGAGGAGCTGTGCGCGGTGCTGACCCCCGAGTTGTTCTCGGGCTACACCGGTCTCGTCACGAACGCCGGCTCCTGACCGGGGCGCTCGACCTCGGCGTCACAGCACTCGACACCAGCACCAACTACCTCGGCTTCCGCTCGCATCAGGTCCTGGCACAGACGGCAGGCGACCTGCTGCCGAAGTTCACCGTCTCCACGAAGGTGGGCTACTTTCCGCGACCGGGCGGGGCGGAGCATTCCCTGGACCCCGTACGGCTACACGCGGCCGTGGAACAGGCGGCTGGGGACCTGGGGAAGGAGCCGGATCTGGTGCTCCTGCACAACCCGGAACACTCACTCCGCGAGGCAGGCCCTCACGGCCAGGAGCTGCTGGCAGAAGCATGCGCTGCGCTCGATGACGCTACGGGCAAGGGCCTGTGCGCCGCCTGGGGCATCGCGTCCTGGGATCCATCGTCCCTGGTAGGACTGATCGACCCGACCATACCGAGGCCAGCGACGCTCATGGTCCGCGCCGGCCTGCTGGTCGGAGCCAGAACGCTGGATGCCGCAGACGCCCTCATCAAGGGGTGGAACCTGGACCCCAGCGAGGTATGGGGCATGAGCCCCTTCGGCGGCAGCACCAGCGACCCGGTGTGGGCCAAGATCGACCCCCGTGTCTTCCTCGGTGATAGCCGTCAACTGTCCTGCGTGCAGGCTGCGTTCATAGCCGCCTATCACCTGCCGAGGGTCTGCACTGTGGCTGTGGGCACTGACGAGCCCGCCCATCTGGGCGAACTCCTCGGCGCCCTGGTCGCCGACGTCGAGGAACGAACGGTCCAGGAGTACCGGAGTCTCCTGCGAGACCGTTCACGCGATCAGCCGGCCTGAAGCTCCTTGATGACCTGCTCGGCCATGCGCCGGGCGGGTTCCAGCCGAGGGTCTTCCGGGTGCGCGTACGGCCCGAGGACCTTCGAGCAGGCGAACAGCGTCATCACCTTGCCGTCCCGGCTCTCGAAGTCGGACCTGCGCTCGTGCCATACGCGGTCGGCCAGAGCCGGGACTGCAAGGGAACTCGCCCACAGCGAGGCCGAGTCCAGCCCCAGTGGCGCGTTACCCCAGTCCTCCCAGTCGAAGAGACTGAACGCCGGAGCGGTCACGTTGGCCCAGTTCAGGTCCGCGTGTGCTGGCACCCACTGCTCGATGGTCGTATCAAAATCGACAGAGAAAACACCTCGGACGGACTCGGTGACGAGGGCTTGGGTGATGGTGTCGGTGTCCGGTGTGGCGACCCGCCTCGTGCTCTGGGCCGCCAGCGCGTCCAGCGATGCGTTCAACGCCTCCCACCAGCCGTCCGGCAGCTTCGGGGCTTCGCTCAGGATGGCGCTTCCGACAGGAGTCCCTGGCAGGAGCTCGGTTTCGTCGACTCGCCACATCACCGGCCCGTCCGTGGCCCGCCAGACCACGCATCCGTGCCATTCAGGCTGGGCGATGCCCTTCAGCCGGGCGGCACTCTCGGTCCCGTTCCACCCCTGTTCGGAGATCTTGTCGAGTAGGCGCCGCTCGATCCGTACCCAGGTGTCGCGGTCTGTTCTGGCCCCCACGGATCGGCGCTTGCGCACCATCGTGTCCGGAAGCAGGCCCACCTGGAGAGACCGCTCGACGCGATCAAGAACCTCGTCAACCGGCTGTACGCGAAGGTCGACAGCCTGACCCGTGGAGACCGAGAGCGCCATGGACGCGACCGTAGCAGTGGTGCGGCAAAAGGCGCCCGTCGCCGAGGATGTAGTCGCGCGAGATCGCTGGGCCCCACGCCCTGCGGCGACTGCCTGCAGCACTTCCTCTGGCAGGTGATCTTGACCGTTACCAGGCAGGTTTGATCGCTGCAACCGTTCCCCAGATCTACCTCCGCCGGCCAGACCATGTTGGCTACCGTCCCCCAATGAAGTCACAGGTCGCCGAAGTCACCGAAGCTTGTAGCTGCCCGGCGAAGGGCAACATCTGTCAGGACTGCAAAGGAGAAGGGTGGGTGACGCCGTTGCCAGAAGATGGGCGTCGGCAAGATGCCACTGGCAGTTGCAACTCGTGCGCTGGGCGAGGAGGCCACCGCCTGCCGCACGAACCGACATGCCCCGTGATGCGAAAACACCCCAGGCTTGAGTACTTCGCACCCCAGCTCATCAGCGACACGGGCAACATCACGTTCTTCAGCACCGGCAACGCTCTCGCTCGACCAGAGGTACGGCAGCGTCTCGCACAGATCTTGTTCGGGCCGCGACCCTGACGGTCGGGGTCGTGCTGCACACAGAATCTGCCTAACAGCTAGTCAAGATCACTTATCACGGGACGGTTTGTCCTCTGTCACCCATTCGAGGCGTTTGATAGCGAACTCTGCTGTTTCGACTTCTATGAAAGTGAACCTAGTTGTGCGGGCGAGCACACTGGGGGTGCTATATGGCTGGGGCGGACGGGGCAGCCGTGCGGTGCGTCGGCGGCGACTGAACCGTGTTCTGCCATCGCCGAGACGGCGAGGTGTCGTGTGTGGATGCCGCACGCGAGCGTCGGCGGCGTCCGCTGCTGGACTGTGCAACAACCGGGTTCGAGGACGCGGGTCCGGTACGGCCGTATCGGTGGGCGGAGGGCGAGCGCTGCACACAACTAGCTTCGCTATCGATGGGCGCGAGCTGCGCCGGGTGAGGCCGTTCAGCCCGTATGGCGAGAACAACATCGACCACCAACAAGACCAGGCCCGACCCTCCGACATGAAGGACACAGCCCTCGGTGACTGAGACCAACTGGCAGCCGGTCGCGGATGCGCTTGGCCATCTGTACGCAGGGCCGACCGCAGAGCAGCATGCCATCGCCGATGAATTGATGTTTCCCCTGGCACCGGGCACACCCACCCCGGTCGCCGCCGCTCTGCTCCGCGCTCACCTTGCGAAACCCCTGCGGCTTCGGGAGCACCCGCCGATCGACGAGCCGGAGTATGACTACCTCACCCGCGTAGCAACTGAGACGAACCTGGACGTCCCAGTCCTCGAAGAGATGGGCAGCCGGGATCTTCTGGACGCGTGGCTCGAAGTCGCCTGGGCCCGGCGAACGGTCCACCACCTCGAACGTCTGCGCCCCGAAGTGGGCGATGTCGCCATCACCGTGAGGAGAAGGAAGCCCGAGGAGGACCGGTACGGGCAGATCAGCTCGATCAGCCTCAACGGCCAGCTGAACTTCCGTGGTGGTCTCGGCAGGAGAGCGTGGCCCCACACCGTCAAGCGCCTCGCGAAGGTCGGGGACGCCGACCACGGCGAACTTCTCACCAAGGCACGTGAGGAAGTCGTCGCAGAGGACCGGCGCCCTGAGCGTGTCACCAATCGCGAGCTCGCGTTGCTCGACAACTGGAAGGTCCCACGTCGCTCCTCGCTGGCGGACTGTCGAGCTCTCCAGGAGACGCTGGACAGCGCCACCGAGGAACGCCCAATGCAGGTTGTTCTGGAGAACCACCCAGCACTCCTCGCCAACGTGATCACAGGCAACCACGGGGTATGGGTCCGACCGCAAGTTCGCCTGGGCGACCAGTACGTCTCCGACTTCCTCATCGCCAGCCAGACCTCGGCGGGGTTGCGCTGGCACCTCGTCGAACTCGAATGCCCCACAGCGCGGCTCACCAACGTCGGCAACCAGCGCGAATCTCCCACACTGCGCCATGCCATCGATCAGATTCAGGACTGGCGCGAGTGGCTAAAGACCAATCTCCTGGCCGCCCGGGAAAAGCTCCCAGGGATCACCCTGGACGCACGCGGGCTCATCATCCTCGGGCGGGAGGACGGGATGGACAGCGCCCGCGAGATCCGGGATCGCCGGTCCGCCAATGACCGGATCGAGATCCGGACGTACGACTGGCTCCTGCGCGCCGCCCGCCGCGCCGACTCCTTGGCTTGGGGTCTGCTCGACGAAGAAACCGGAGACCTCAACCAGGACTGGTAGCAAGGACGGCGCCCGCCAACGCAGTCGGGCACCGCAGGTTCCCCGCATAAGGACGGGGAGCATGACGAGTCCGACCCCAGATCAGCAAGCTCGATCCAATCAACCCAGTCTGCGCAAGTTGGAGACTTCGACCGGACTGGATTCGCTGTCAACGGACACAGTTCGCCCGGGGCAGACAGGAAAGATCCCGCAAGCACTGGTACGGCGCGGGAAAGGATGTCAACGTACAGCACCCTGCCGGAGAATCCCGAGTTCATGGAGGCGCCCCTGCGTCCGCACCACCCCAGCGACACGCCTCATCCCGACTCCCCGGACCCGGTCTACTGGGTCACACCGCGGCACCTGGCTGGTGACGACGGCATACTCGCCGAGCGGATCGGCGACACCCTTGCTGGCCTCGGCTGGCGCATGTGGCCCACCTCCCGCAACACCCTGCTGTACGTGAGCCCCAACGGGCTGTGCGGTGCCGAGTGGATCCTCGCGGCCTACCCGTTCGAACTGGGCGGACTGCCCGTGGCCTGGCAACTGAGCGCTCGCCCGCACGCCGACTCCGCGATGATGGAGTGGAACGCCTACTTCACCACCGGTATCCCGTACGAAGCACTCGCCGACCTCCTCATGGCGATCGACACCCGTGAGGCACCCGACATCGGCTTCGAGGGGCCCGAAGCGGTGCTCAACGCGCTCGGTGCCCAAGGCTGGGTCCGCGACGTGGACTGTCCCCACACCACCGCCATGGACCCCGGGTTCTCCACCACCGTCTCCCTGGGACTGCAGCCGCCGCTTGTCCAGGACGCGAATCCACGCCCGGACTTGATGGGCTGGCAGGCGTGGGCGGAACCCGTTCTCGGGGCCCCGTATCTATGGTGTGCCAGCTTCAGCGCCGGCGTTCCCCATGACCTGGTCGCCGCCTTTGCCTCCGCTCTGGCTTCGCCGGCATTGGTGTCCCGCCGCACCCTGCCCAAGGACGCCGAGGGCCGGCTCATGGTCGTCCGCCGCAGCTGACCACCTGTGCCCCAGGAGTAGCTGTTGTGCTGCTCCTCGCCGACTGCCGATTTCCCCTGGGCGGACCGTTCCCCGTACTCGCCAGATGGCAGAGAAGGAGACCTATATGTTCCGAAGGTTCCGGCGCCGTGCTCGCGCCGACCGTGAGTTCCGTGATGCCCAGCGTGCGGGCCGAGCGCTGCTGCAGATGCACGCCGAATTGCCCTGGCCCGGTGCGCCCGGCCCGGTCGCCGCCACCGCCGAGCACACCCCGGAGGCTGCAGCGGAACCCGGCTTCCTACCGCCGGAATTTCGAGCGCTGTCCCGCCAAGACGTCGCCGGGTTCATGATGCCCTGGGACCAACCGCTCGTCATCGACGGCGAGGTACGTGAATGTCCTGAGTGCGGCGCATACCGGAACTGGGTTGTCCTCTGCATGCGCGACGACTCGGTGTGGCTGCGGTGCCGTGCCGGTCATACGGCGAGGGAGCCGGGCCTGGACGCGGCCTGGTACAACCGCCACTCCGGTCCGGCCGACCACTGGCACCCCACCCTTGAGGACGGGCTGCGCCATCTCGGCCACTGAATCCCACGAACCCCCTGCCCCCTCCCCTCCAGATCGCCGACCCCGGAGAGCCGGGTTGGTCAGACCGTTCGCTCCGCACCAACATGGGGTTCCACATGCGTTTTCCCATCACGACCGCGCTCTGCCTCGGTACTGTGTCCGTCCTGGTCCTGACGGCCTGCTCCAACGGCAGCGCCCGCGCCACGAACCCGACGTCTTCCGGCTCCGCTTCCGGACGCCCAGAGGGCAAGAACGCCCCATCTGCGGGGCCGTTGTCCTCGGCCGCGCTGGCAAAGAGGCTTCTGGACGAGGGCGACCTGGGCGAGGGCTACACCCGCAAGGCGGAGCAGCCCGGTCGGCACGATGACGTCACCGTGATCGGCTGTCCCGGGCTGGGTGAACTCGGCGGCGACGCTACGGCTGGCGGCGGCCTCGATTTCCCGCGCCGGGCGAAGGTCTCCTTCACCTACGCAGGCGGCACCGGCTCGGAGGTCTCCGAGGAGTTGTACAGCGGCACCGCGGCCGAGCTTTCCAGCGGAGTAAGCCGGATCTTCGAGGCGATGACCTCCTGCTCCAGCTACCAGGTACTCATCGGCAGCACGGCCGTCACGGTCACCAATCAGAACGTGTCCGTGCCCCGGCTGGGGGACGAGCGCTGGAGTCAGCTGCTCACCTTCACCGTTGACGGGCACAGCCACGTCGTCAAGCAGACGGCGGTTCGTGTGGGGATGGTGGTTGCAGTGGTCTCGGGTTCGGCCGCGCTGGTTGATGCCCACGTGGTGAAGGCGGTGGCAAAAGCCCGTGTGACCACGTGAGTTCGCGTGGATGCCGCAGGCCCGGCCGGTGTTTCCGGTCGGGCCTGCGGCGTGTGTGGTGCCAGGGTGCGTGGTGCTGAGGGTGTCGGCCGGTGGGAGGAGTCCTGAATTGCCGCCCGTTGGTGTGTGGTCAGTCAGTCTTCTTCGAGTTCGGCGTGCTCTTCGAGTGCGTACAGGGCGCTTTGAAGTGCGGTCAGACGCTCGAACTCCGCGTAGTCCTCATCGGTCATGAGGTCGTAGACGCTGTCAGGGGAGTCGTCGGGCAGCTGGTACGCGTACTTCATGTACAGGCTGACGAGGGCCTTCGCCACCAAGTCGCCTTCGCTCATCCAGTCGGCCTCATCAGGCAGCCCGTGCGCAACGGCCATGGCTATCTCGTCCGAGGTGCTGGTGGCGAACAGGTCGTGCTCGGCGCCGGTGAGCGGGCGGCCGTCGCGGCGGTACAGGCGACCGGGTTCGTCGCGGCGGGAGGTGTCCACGTCGACGAGGAGGACGACGACGCGGGGGCGGATATCGGTCTGGGCCATGCAGGTGGTTCCTTCCGGAGATCGGGGTTGAGGCACAAATGCTCCGGACGATCCCCGGTTTCGGTAACCGGGGATCGTCGGCTACAGTCCGCGCGCCTGTGGATCAGCGCCGCCGTCCTGGAGGCCGCTGCTGGAGCGGAACGCCGGCCGTGGGGTGGGCTGCTGGGATACCGGGGCGTTGTGCGGTGCTGCGGGCCACGGCTGCCTGGGCGCGGGGGCTGGGGGCGTGACGCTCGCCGAGGCGCCGTATGCGCCAGGTCAGCGCGCGGGCGGGGCTGTGGGCGTCGTCGAGCGTGCGCTGACCGAGGGCCTGGTCCAGGACGGTGGCCGCGTTGTGTCCGGCGGCCTCCGCCTCGGCGAGCACGGTGGCGAGCGCTTCCCAGGAGGCGTCGGTGAGGATGCGCTCGGCGTGCTCCGGCACCGCCTCCTGGAGGTGATGGGCGAAGCGGCGCTTGATCTGGTCACTGGGGGCGCGTTGTGCGAGGCCCGCCAGGACCGGCTCGGCGACCTGCCCGCACGCGATCTGCAGATGGACGAGTGCCTGTTCGGCAGCTGCTTCCTGCTGGGCGTGGTGGTGGGTGCGGTGCCAGTGCACGGCGAAGGCCACGGCGGTGAGGACGGCGTCGAGGAGCATCGCCAACCCCGTGCCGTCACTGTCCTGTGGGCGATCGCGCCAGATCGCCTGGACGCTGCGGCGCAGGGCGCGGGTGCTGGCGAGGTCGGCGGTGATGCGGGAGCGGGTGGCGCGCTCGAAGGCGGCTGCGGCTCGTTCGAGTTCAGCCTTCATCGCGGCCGGAGCGGCGGCTGGCAACAGGTCCAGCGTCACACCGAGCGCGACGAGTTGACCCTGGGCGGCGGGGGCGTCGTCGTGGGCGAGGTGGCGGGGGATGCGTTCAGTGGCGGCGGTGGCCTGGTGCCACGGGTTGCCCGGCCAGGTGGTGGCTGGTTCGGAGCTGGTGGCGGGGAGGCCCTTGCGGATCTTGGGCAGGGACAGATCGGGAGAGAGGGTGGAGCCCGCGTAGAACACCGGCTCGCCCTTGTCGTTGGTGTCTCCGGGCAGGGCGAAGTTGCAGCCGAGCGCGTCGCCGGAGGGGCCGAGCTTGAGGCGCACGATCACGTCGGTTGCCTGCAGCAGAGCGAAGAACTCGGCCTCGTCGGCCGCGGCGGCGACCGCGCGGCGAACCCGCAGACGCAGCACGTCGCGGGTGGCGGCGTCCTGGCCCAGACGCTTGGCCTTGAAGTGTTCCTTGCTGGTGGGGCGCTTGGCACCGGTGCCATCTCCCTGCGTCAACTGCCTGAGCCCGTAGTCGATTTCGATCTTGCGGGCCTCGCGTTGGACGGCGCGCTGGTCATAGCCGCGCTCGGGTCGGCGGCCGTCCTGGCGTACCAGGGTGGCGGCGATGTGGATGTGGTCGTCGGCATGGCGGACGGCCACCCAGCGGCAGGCGTGCTCGTCCCCGTCGGGGGCGATGCCGGCGGCGGCCACGATCCGGCGGGCGATGTCGGCCCACTGGGCGTCGGTGAGGATCGGGTCCTCGGGGGCGGCGCGGACGGGGCAGTGCCACACGGTGTCCTTGGGTGCCTTGTCGCCCAGCATCTTCACGGGCTGGTCGAGTTGTGCGACGAGCTGAGCCATCGCGTCCTTCGGATCGCGGTGGGGGCTGCGGCCGGGGTCGGGGGCGAAGCCGTTCCAGGAGGCCACCAGGTGGGGGTCGATGTGTTCGTTGGCCCGGCCCTTGCCGAAGAGGTAGCCGATCGTGCGGCGCGTGGCATACGGGCCAGCACTCAGAATGATCTTGGGTATCACCCACTCACCGCCCCTCGGTGACCTGCGCGATGGCGGTGTCCAGCTCGGCGATGGATGCCTCGACGCGCGCCAGGAGCCGTTGGACGATGTCGGGGTGGGGCCAGGCACCGTCCTTGTGGAGGTGCCAGGTGAGCTGGTTGAGGTTGCTGCCGACCATGCCGAGCTGTCCGTTGGCAGCCATCAGCGCCTTGACCATGGCGCGGTAGTCGGCAACCGCCGCGGTGGGGTCGTCGCTGCGGGCGGCGGCGAGCGAGCACTCTGCCACATAGCCGCCAAGGGCCATGCTGCTCAGGGCGGCTGCGTTCTGGACGAGGGCGAACTCATCGTCGTTATAACGGGGATGGACTCGGTGCTCGCGCAGCTGCTTGTCACGCAGACGGCGACGCGGCGCAGGCTGCTGCGACACGCTCGACGAGGGCTCGGCTCCCCCTGTCCCGGTCGGCTCCCCCGGGCCGGCCGACTCCGGTGCTGCCTCGGCGCCGGACGCCTCCGCCCCCTCCAGGGCGGGGGCCGGATAAGGACTCCTTATCCGACAACTTGCTGCGTGTGTGACGGGAGTGGTGACCATCTCCTCCTGGGTAGTGAGGAGTTCATGGTGGGGGTCGTGCATTGAGCGGCTCTCCTCCGGTGCTGGGTGCGAACGGGTCACTGGGGGTGGCTGGCGCGAGCGGCCTTCAGCTCGGCCTTGACGGTGCGGACGACTTCTCCGGCGGTGTCGCTGGCGACGCTGTAACCGTCCTCGCGCACGGCTTCCTCCAGCAGGTCGCGGGAGAGACGCCCGGTTTCACGGAAGATGCGATGGGCGTACTCGGTGAGAAGAGCGGGTGTCGCCCGCGGCTTGTTGCCCGGTCGATTCGGCTTCGCCCGCGCGACCTCCCCCGGATTGGCGTCCGGCGGTTCCTCGCTCGGTTTCAGGTCCGGGCTCGTGGAAGTGCGGGCGGGCCGGTGCGGGCGGGCTTCGGGCTCCGGGCGGGCAGCCCGGTGTGCGGCGTCATCGCCCGCATCGGTCTCGGGCGGGCAGCCCGGATTCTCTGCCCGCTTTGCCGCTGTGGCCCGCGGGCGGGTGGTCGTGGAGGTACCCGTCGTGTCCGGGGTGAGGCCGGGCCAACGCCGAGGCAGCGGAACGGCGGCCAAGGCGAGCGCCTGTTGGCGGGTGGCGAGCTTGCGCAGCAGTAGCTGGTCCTGGCGCTCGTCGCGGTCGACGTCGGCCTGCTCCAGGGCCTGGTGCAGACGGTGGGTGAGGCGCCGGCCGCGCCGCTTGGCGCGCTTGTCGGGTGCCATGGACTCTGCCCGGAGGATCAGAGTGACGGCTTGGTCGAGGGCGCGCTCGCGGATGATCCGGGCGGCGTCCGCGTCCCGGTCGGCGACGCCCAGGCGAGCCAGCAGCCGCTCGCGCGCCTGCCGGGCGAGGACGGCGGTCAGGCTGCGGGAGTCGGCGTGCGGGCTGCGGTTGCGTAGTTCGATGCCCATGGCCAGGTGCCACAGCACCGCCGCCAGGACCGGGCCGACGAAGGCCCGCACAGTGCCGCCGACCAGCCCGGACTCGGCGTAGGCGGGCACGATCTGCACGCCGGTGATCACCCAGGTGAGCGTGCCGGGCACCCCGGGCGCTTGCTTCGGGCCGTTGAGGTTCATCCGGCCCATCAGCGCGGCAGCGAACAGGGCAAGCTCGGCGACGGCGAACATCGCGGCGCGCTCGACGGTGCCGCCCATGTCTAGGTAGTCGGCGGCGAACCGCCAGCTGGTGTCCGCGCTGTAGGCGGTACAGCCGATGGCCGCGACAGCCGCGACCGGGATGGCGGCGCTGCCACGTCGCCGCCCGGCACCGGGCTTCTGGGCGCGTCGACGCAGCAGCCGTCCAACGAGCAGGACGACGACAAGGACCAGGAGGGCGCTGGCAACCGACGGGGTGGTCCAGTGAGGCAGGGGCGGCATGATGCCGCCGTCGGCGCTTGTGTGTGCGGTGTTGCCGAGGGCCATGCAGACGGTCTCCAGGGGGAAGGCGAGGGAATGAGGAGCATTCACGGAGGGGCGTACGCGCGGGCCTCCTTAGGGGCCCCGCGCGTGATCGGCTACGCGGGCCGAGAGCGGGGTCAACCGACGGCGGTGAGGTGGCGTACTGAGGCGTAGTGGCGGGTCTGCGGCCAGCCCTCGGCTCCTCCGACGACGCCGTCGGCCCTGGCCAGCCGGCCAGGCTGCCGGTGACGAGGTTCAGACAGGTGTCGGGGTCCGTGCAGGCAGGTCCCGGCGTGTGATCTGCGCGTCCGCAGCAGGGAGTCAGTGTGGGTCACGCCGCTTCTTCCCGGGCGCGCTCCGCCGCGGCGAGCTCCACGCGGGTTGGGTGGGGCGTCGCCCGAGGCGCGTTGCCCCGAGCGCGGCCGTCGAGACCGACGCGCCGGTAGCGGCAGGGCTCGCCCTGGGCGGCGTGGCACCACTGGCACGGAACGCTGAGGGCGTCGGGCTGTCCCGCGGCAACAGCTGCCTCGCGTGCGGCCCGGGCCGGCCGGTAGGGGGCCAGTTCGGCGCGGATGGTCGGCGGGATGCACGTTCCGATGGCGGCGAGGCGGGATTCGATGTCCGGGTGCGGGGCATCACTGGTGATCTGCCGGTGCGTCGAGGGCTCGGCCCTTCCGGCGGCGACAGCGTGCCGCGTGCGGAGCAACTCGGCACGCCAGGACACCGAGTCGTCCGGATCGGCGTACGGGGTGGGGTCGGTGTGTCGGTCGAGGCGGTCGCGCCGGTACGCGCGCCACTTGCGGGCGATGTCCACGGGCAGCATCGGGTACGGGGAGTCCAGGACGTGTGCTCGTAGCGCCTCGCGGACATCCCAGCCGTGTTCCGTCGCGAGCGGCACGTCGCCGAGCAGCTCGTGCCATTGGACGAGTTGGTCACGAACATCGTTCGTGCCGGTGCGGATGGCGCGGGGGTCGAGGCGGCCGATGTAAGCGAGGACGGCGGCGACTTCGCGTCGTTGCAGGGTGGTCACTCCGTTTCGTTCGGTTCGTCGAGGGCGGCGAGCAGGGCGGCCATGTGCGCCTCGGAGCGGCTCATGCCGATGGCTGGGGCAGGGGCGTTGCCACCGGGCAAGGCGCGTAGACGCGGGCGTTCGGGGGTGGGGGGGTGTTCGCGGGCGATCCACGCGCGCCAGTCGGCGGCCCACGCGGCGGCGGTACGGGGCGCCCATGGAGCCCGGTAGGTGCGCCATTTCTCGTCGGCGGCGTGGAGGGCCTGCTCGCCGAGCCGGTCGAGGTGGCCGTGGTGCTGGAGCCAGGCCCGGGCGTCGTCGTCGATCTGCCACTCGGTGGCGGAGATGAGCGGGGCAGAGCTGCTGCTCTTACCGTTCACCTTCGGTTCTCTTCTGTTCTGGGGGTCGGAATCCGCACCCCCACCGGGCCGGAATCTGAACCCCCCAGGGGTCGGATTCCGCACCGGGGGATCACATTCCGACCCTCCGTCGAAGGCGTCGACAGGGTCGGATTCCGGTCCCTCCAGGGTCGGAACCCGATCCCCCAGGAGGGTCAGATCCTGATCCCCCTCGGCGACCTGTTCGGCCAGGAATCGGGCCGCGTCGGGCAGGTGGTAGTACGTCTCTCCGCGCGGCCCTTTGCGGCCGATGAGCGCGGCCAGCTCCCCGTCGGCGATCAGCTTGGCCAGGGCGTCACGCACGGCCGTACGGGAGGCGTTGGCGCGTTTCATGAGGGTGGGCACGGACGCGTACGCGATGCAGCGCCGGTCGGGGCACCGGTCGGCGATCAGGGCGAGGACCATACGGGCGGTGCCCTTGCTGCGGCTGTGGTCCCACACCCATTCGCGGGCGTCAAGGCTCATCTGGAGGCGGCTCCTATGTCGAGGCGGAAGGCTGCGCCGGGGGTCTTCTTGGGGCGGCGCGCGAGAAGGGGGCGCGACTTGGAGTTCTTGGCGCGGCTGCGGTGGCCAGCACCGCTGCGCGCAGGCGTGTGCAAGGGGCACCTTGGCCCCCGCGATGGCGTGTCGGGGATTCGCGGCTCCGGAACCAGCGTCCCGGGCGCACGACCAACACAGCCACACCCACCAGGCACAAGTCCAGCACTACGCCGAGAAAACGAACAGCTCAGGGCGAACGCGTCCTGTGCCGCATTTCCGGAGCGGAAGAGCCGAATCCCAGGCTGCCGAAGCGGGCATGGTCATGCCGCCTGGGCATAGCTCGCGGCGGAGAGCAGGTCCGCGAGCCGAGCCGCGCTCCGCGGGCTGATCGTCGCGGTGAACCCGTCGCACACGCGCCGGAGAGCGGCCTCCCTGGCCTCATCCGGCTTCTGGCGGCGGCCGGAGTCGCACTCGGGGGCGATGCCAAGATCGGACTGGATCTCGGCGAGCTGTGGCTGTGGCTGTCGTTGGGGCATAGACGTCCTCAGGGCATACGGGGCGGCGATCCACCTGCCGGACGCGGAGCGAGCGGGCAGGCGGTGAGTGACGTCAAATGATCCGGAGAATCCCCGGTTTCGCTAACCGGCGATCATCGGCTATGTTGCCTGGCTGCGCGCAGGCTCGACACCGTGAGCCGCTCTCGATCCCGAGCACCAACTACTCTTCCCCTACCCGCACTTGGGCAGGACTGAGAAGCGGGCGGACACGACACGAAGGCGGCGACGCTGCGCCTGAGGACGTCGTTCGACCCACGCCCTGCCTCCCCGAGCCCCCAGCGGGACTTCGCGAGGGCTGGGCCGCCAACCCGCTACAGCGGGTTCTGCTCGATGCCGATCCGGTCCCAGTCCATGTACCGGCCGAACTTCTTCGGCTCGTCGATGACCACCCCGGAGAACAGGAACCTCAGCACCGCGTTGCGCCGCTCGTCCGTCATGTCCTCGGCGTTCCAGGCAGCCCGCGCGCCCGCGCCCGTGAGGCCGTCGAGGAGCACCATCGGCCGCACGACGACCTTGCGCTGCGCCTTGGCGATCCGATCGGTGATCTCCTTGCGCATCTTGCGGTACTCCGCCGTGGAGATCTCCTTCTCGGTCCACATCTGGTTCAGCTCGCCGAGCTGCCGCTGGTCGTCCTCCAGCTCCTCGGTCACGCTCTCGGAGAGGTTGCTGCTGGCGAGCCGACCGTCCACCCGCAGCTTGCCGAGCAGTTCGACAGCGGCGTCGACGACGAAGTCCTCCAGCGTCTGAGCCATGATCGACCGGGTGCACTTCTTCTCGTCGTTCCGGCCCCTGCGGTTGCACTGGTAGACCGGCCCGGTGCCCTTGGCATTGCCGGACATCAGCGTCCCGCACCGCCCGCACATCACCAGCCCCCGCAGCAGGTAGTACCGCTGCGCCGGCTTGCTAAGCGCCTCCCGGTGCACCGCCGACCGGTACTCGCGCCGCGTCCGCACCTCCGCCCACACGCCCGCGTCAATGATCGCGGGCCAGGTTCCGGGGCCAGCCTCCTCGCCCTGGTGCATGCGGATTCCGGCAACGTGTCGGGAGTCGAGCAGGGCACGGACGGTGCCGCTGTTCCATGCCTTGCCGCTGGCAGTGCGGATGCCCCGGCTGTGCAGGTCCTTCGCGATGGGCGCCGCGCCCTCGCCCTTCAGATAGCGATCGAACACCTCCCGGACGATCTCGGCCTCCTCCTCGACGATCGTCATCCCGTCCTTGGTGTAGCCGAACCGCCGCACGCCGCCCTGCGGCTTCCCCTCCCGCGCCCGGTCCTGCATCGCAGACTTCAGCCGCCGCGAGGTGTCGTCCGAGGAGCGGCAGGCGTGGGCGACCTCGATGCGGAGGATGAAGCGGTCGTCGGGGTCGGAGAGGTCCCGCCGGTTCGCCTCACCGTGGAGCGTGATGGCGTGGTCGTCGGAGACCTGGAGCAGCTCCTCCAAGTCCCGGGGCTGCCGCATGAGCCGGTCGGGGTGGTAGGCGATGATGTGCCGGAAGCCGCGATTCCGGGCGTCTTCCAGCAGGCGATCCCAGCCGGGACGCTTCCGTTTGCGGCTCCAGGCGGATCGGCTGTTGTCCACGAAGACGTGGGCGGGATCGATGACGAAGCCACGCCGTTCAGCGATCTCACGGCAGATGCGCTCCTGGCGGTCGACGCCGGTCTGGTCGTCATCGTCCGCCTGGGATATGCGGCAGTAGATCGCCGCCGGCTCACCGGGGATGGCGGTGCTGGTGTTGCCCCTGGTGGGCTTGTTGCGCGACATGTGAATGAGTGTACGAACGAGGTGTCGCCTGGGTGACCTCGACGCCGGAGCTGGTCACGGCGGTGCGCTCGGCGAAGCAGTTCCTGACGTACGTCTCCTCAGGGCCGTTCCAGTACGCGGTCGCCGAGGCGCTGAACCTCCCGGACACGTACTTCACGGCCTTCCGGGAGGACATGCTGGTCAAGCGGGACCTGCTGGCGGCGGGGCTCGCGGAGAGCGGCTTCGAGGTGTTCAAGCCCGCCGGCACCTACTTCATCACCACCGACATCCGCCCCCTCGGCGAGAGCGACGGCTTCGCCTTCTGCCGCGCGCTGCCCGAACGCGCAGGGGTGGTCGCCATCCCGAACGCCGTCTTCTACGACCACCGGGAGGCGGGCGCACCCTTCGTACGGTTCGCGTTCTGCAAGCAGACGGACGTGCTGGAGGAGGCGGTGAAGCGGCTGAAGGCGCTGACCGGCTGAGATCAGCAGAGTTTTCCACAGGCTGTGGACGGCGAAAGCCCGACCCCGGCATGCGGCCGCAATGGCCCATGCCCTGGCCGGGCTCCGCTGAAGACCAGGACTTGACTTACTCGTCGTCCTCGGGCTTCTCCGCTTCGTTGACCTCCTGCTCGAGGCCGAGCTGCTCCACGAGCCACTTGTCGAACTCGATCGCGGCCCGCACCCAGCTGACCGTGGACGAGACGAAGTGCTCCAGGCTCACGCCCGTGCCGATCAGCATCTGGGCCTCGCCGATCAGGCGGACGGTGCCGTCGTCATGGGTGTGGCTGTACACCTTGGGCCACAGGGTCCGCCGGTTCCAGTCGTCGATGGACTCCAGCAGCTGCGGCTTCTCGTCGATCTGGTGGGGCCGGTCGTAGAACGTCCGCACCGAGAAGACCTGCTGGTCACCCTCGCCGCGGAACATGAAGTACGTACGGAACTGCTCCCACGGTGCGACGAGGTCACCCTCCTCGTCCACGAGGTGCTTCAGCTCCATCTGGTCGAGGAGCTGCTTAACGAGGTCCTGATCCGGGACGACGGGGCCCGCCGGTCCTTGGGGCTGCGGCTCGGGCTGGCCCCCGAAGTTCGGAATCGAGGACGGGTCGATGGTCACCGTGAATTTCCCTTCGTACGGATTCCGCCATCCTCCCCCACTGGGGGACCCGGTTGGCAACCCCGACAGGAAGTGTCAGCCGTCAGCTGACAGGATCTGTCCGGTAGGGGACGTCCGCTGCACGAAGGGTGGGGCTCATGGCGATGACACAGAGTGGCGAGGCGGTGGGTCGGACCAGGTGGTGGGTGGTCTCCCTCATCCTGGGGCTGCCGGCGGCGCTCGTGGCAGGCGTCCTCACGCTGCTCGCGGTGTGGGTGGTGGCTGGGTGACACGGAGGGCCCCTTCCGGGAGCCCCCCGCGCCCCCTCACAGGGTCTTGCCGGTCACCGGGCCGACGATCAGCCCGTCCCCGAAGGAATCCACCCGCACCGTGTCGCCGTCCTTGACCTCGCCCGCAAGGATCTCCTTGGCGAGCCGGTCGCCGATGGCGGTCTGGACGAGGCGGCGCAGCGGGCGGGCGCCGTAGGCCGGGTCCATGCCCTCGTCCGCCAGCCAGGTCAGGGCCTCGTCGGTCACCTCGAGGGTGAGGCGGCGCTCGGCGAGTCGCTTGGTGAGGCGGTCGATCTGGAGCCTGGCGATGCGTTCCAGTTCGGTCTTGGTCAGTGCCGAGAAGACGACCAGGTCGTCGAGACGGTTCAGGAACTCCGGCTTGAAAGAGGCGCGGACCACCTCGAGCACCTGCTCCTTCTTCTCCGCCTCGCTGGTGATGGGGTCGACCAGGAACTGGCTGCCCAGGTTCGAGGTGAGGATCAGGATCGTGTTGCGGAAGTCGACCGTCCGTCCCTGTCCATCCGTGAGGCGTCCGTCGTCCAGCACTTGGAGCAGGATGTCGAAGACCTCCGAGTGCGCCTTCTCGACCTCGTCCAGGAGGATGACGCTGTACGGCCGCCGCCGCACCGCCTCCGTCAGCTGGCCGCCCTCTTCGTAGCCGACGTAGCCGGGCGGGGCGCCGACGAGCCGGGCCACGCTGTGCTTCTCGCTGTACTCCGACATGTCGATCCGGACCATGGCCCGCTCGTCGTCGAAGAGGAAGTCGGCCAGCGCCTTGGCGAGTTCGGTCTTGCCGACGCCGGTCGGGCCGAGGAAGAGGAAGGAGCCGGTGGGGCGGTCCGGGTCGGCGATGCCCGCCCGGCTGCGCCGGACGGCGTCGGACACCGCCCGCACGGCCTCCTGCTGGCCGATGAGGCGCTTGCCCAACTCCTCCTCCATACGCAGGAGTTTCTGCGTCTCGCCCTCCATGAGGCGCCCAGCGGGGATGCCGGTCCAGGCGGCGACGGTGTCGGCGATGTCGTCGGCACCGACCTCCTCCTTGACCATGGTGTCCTTGGAGGCTTCCTCCTCGGCCTGCGAGGCGGCCTCCAAGTCCCGTTCCAGGGTGGGGATCTCGCCGTACAGCAGCTTGGAGGCGGTGTCGAAGTCGCCGTCGCGCTGGGCCCGTTCGGCCTGCCCGCGCAGTTCGTCGAGCTTCTCCTTCAGCTCGCCGACGCGGTTGAGGGACTGCTTCTCCTTCTCCCAGCGGGCGGTCAGGCCCCGCAGTTCCTCCTCCTTGTCGGCGAGATCGCGCCGCAGCCGCTCCAGCCGTTCGCGCGAGGCCGGGTCGGTCTCCTTGACCAGCGCGAGCTCCTCCATCTTCAACCGGTCGACGGCACGCTGGAGTTCGTCGATCTCCAGGGGCGAGGAGTCGATCTCCATGCGGAGGCGGGAGGCCGCCTCGTCGACCAGGTCGATGGCCTTGTCGGGGAGGAAGCGGGAGGTGATGTACCGGTCGGAGAGCGTCGCGGCCGCGACCAGCGCGCTGTCCGCGATCACGACCTTGTGGTGGGCCTCGTACCGCCCCTTGAGCCCGCGCAGGATCGCGATGGTGTCCTCGACGCTCGGCTCGGCGACCAGCACCTGCTGGAAGCGGCGCTCCAGCGCCGGGTCCTTCTCGATCCGCTCGCGGTACTCGTCGAGGGTCGTGGCACCGACCATGCGCAGCTCACCGCGGGCGAGCATGGGCTTGAGCATGTTGCCGGCGTCCATCGAGGAGTCCCCGCCGGCGCCGGCGCCCACGACGGTGTGCAGCTCGTCGATGAAGGTGATGATCTGTCCGTCGGAGTCCTTGATCTCCGCGAGGACGGTCTTCAGCCGCTCCTCGAACTCACCGCGGTACTTCGCCCCGGCCACCATGGCGCTGATGTCGAGTGCGACGAGCCGCTTGTTCTTGAGGGACTCGGGCACGTCACCCTTGATGATCCGCTGGGCGAGCCCTTCGACGACGGCGGTCTTGCCGACGCCGGGCTCACCGATGAGCACGGGGTTGTTCTTGGTCCGGCGGGACAGCACCTGCACCACCCGCCGGATCTCCTGGTCCCGCCCGATGACCGGGTCGAGCTTGCCTTCCCGCGCCGCCGCGGTGAAGTCGGTGCCGAACTTCTCGAGCGCCTTGTACTGGCCCTCGGGGTCGGGTGTGGTCACCCGTCGCCCTCCCCTGCTCTTCTGGAACGCCTCCAGCAGCTTCTTCGCACTGGCGCCCTGCTGGGAGAGTACGTCGCCGGCCTGACCCCCCTTCGCGGCGATACCGATGAGAAGATGCTCGGTGGACAGGTACTCGTCCCCCAGCTCCTTGGCCTTGGCCTGCGCGTCCGCGATCACGGCCAGCAGCTCACGACTGGGCTGCGGCGGCGCGACGGTGGACCCGGTCACGCTGGGCAGCCCGGCGAGGATCTTCTCCGCGCCGGCCCGTACGGCGGCCTGGTCGGCGTCGACGGCGGCGAGCAGGTCGGTGATGTTCTCGTTCTCCTGGCCCGCGAGCAGTGCGAGCAGCAGGTGCGCCGGGGTGAGATCGGGGTGTCCCTCTTGTACGGCCCGGTTACTGGCCGCGTTGATGGCGTCCCGGCTCCGGTTGGTCAGCTCGGCGTCCACGTATCCGTTCTCCTCCTAGGCGTCAGCCGTCCACACTGACGTGAGCAACGTACACAAAGTTGAGTCTATTCCACTCAAGGGGGTGTACGGGAGGTTCGGCGGCTGAGTTCAGGCGTCGTGGACATACATTCCCGGGACTCGGCCGGCTCGGCCGACTCGGGTGATCGCAGTGTTTTCCAGCCACAGACCGACCGCATCGATGTCCCGAAATATCCCGCAAAACTGCAGCGGCGTCACCGTGTTCAGGTCACGGTGACGCCGCTGCGGGGGGAAGCACCTGAGCGATCTGTTACGACGGGGGAATCGCGTCAGGCACTGCGGGGGGTGGCTGGGACGGCCTGTGGGGCGGCCGGGGCCTCGGGTTCGGCCAGCTGGTGGTCACGCTGGTCGAGGTTCACAAAGATCATTCCGTATCGGATGGCACACCTCACCGGCTGCGGCGCCCCCCGAGGACGCCGCAGACACCGGTACGCCCGGACGTCGTCGTCCTCGTCCCGCGTGACGACGACCGGCTCACCGAAGACGGTCACCATCAGCGAGTCACCGCTGTGGGGGATGGCGGTGGCGAGGTCGATGAAGTGCCAGCCGGAGCGGTAGGCGGTCGCCATTTCACGGCGGAAGGAGCGGTCGTCGGGTGGGGTGGTCACGTCAGCTCCCGGCTCCATCTGTCGTGGCGTTCGTGTTGCCGGCTTCGGCGTTAACGGCCACGTTCGGCCAGCTGCTGTTCGCCCGAGCATCGTCCTTCACATCGGAGAAGCCACTCAGCGCACCGAGGGCCACAACGGTGGAGAAGGCGGCGACAAGCAGCGATCGAAGCATTCTGTTACGCATAGTCGGCTTCGTCCTCACTTGAAGGTCCCCTTTTCCCCCGTCAGGTAAGACGATGGCTCATTCAGGCACGTCATGACCACACAATCGATGCATCATGTTCCTGCATGTTCAGGACCCTGGGGGGTGGAGATTTGGTGACGAATGAGACAAAGGCGACACATCCCCATTCAATGACCGAGTGGTGCGAGGAGGGCAGCCGCCTGTATGCCGCCGCTCTGCGTACCGGACGCATCGCTCGGACAGATGTGGAGCCCGCCCCTTGCCTGGTGGAATTCGCCCTGCTCCATCCCGATCCCGACGACCCGAACTGGTTGCTCCCGGTACCCCCCGTGATCGCCCTGTCCCGGCAGCTCAATCCCCTGGAACACGAGATAGCCGAGCGCAGGCGGCTGGCGGTCGAACTGTCAACCATCTTTCAGCCCTACATGGCCTTGAGTACCCAGGTGGTCGCGACCAGTGACTCGATCACGGTGCTGGAAGGCGGCGAGCGGATCAACGCCGCGCTCAACATGGCCACGACCCAGTGCCAGACCGAGATGCTCACGGTCCAGCCGAGCGACCGCATGTCCGAGCGCAGCCTGGAGCAGGGGCTGGAGCGCGACAAGCCGCTGATCGAGCGCGGGGTGCGGATCCGCACCCTTTACCAGCACACGGCCCGGTACAACCCCGAGCAACTGGCCTACGCGGCTCGGCTCTCCGACGGCAAGGCGGAGTACCGCACCATCGACGAGCTGGTGGAACGCCTGATCATCTGTGACGAGACGGTGGCCTTCATCCCCGCCCGGGACGATCAACAGGTTGCCCTGGAGCTGCGCCACCCCGGCATCATCCGCTATCTGATCAAGCTCTTCGAGTACCTGTGGGACCGATCCGTCCCCCTGAGTGCCGGCACCCCGTACGAGGCGGCCTCCGACGGCATCACCGACATCCAGCACTCCATCGCCAAACTCCTGGTCGAGGGCCACGTCGACGAGGCCATCGCCCGCCGCCTCGGCATGAACGTACGCACCTGCCGGGCCCACATAGCCAAACTGGCCAACGCCCTCGGCAGTGGCAGCCGTGCCCAACTCGGCTATCTCATAGCTCAGTCGGGGATCCTCAAGCAGGACCAATAGGCACAGCGAGGAGACAGCCACACGTGACAGAGGCGCACCCACACGGAGCGGAGGAGATGTGCGACGCGGGCCTGGAGCTGTACGCCCACGCCCTGCGCGAGGGGCGCGTGCGTGCCGGGGCCGTGGCAGCGACGCCCTGTCTCATCGATTTCGGACTGCTGCAGCCGGACGCCGGGGACCTGCGATGGCTGCTCCCCAACGCGCCGGCCTTTGCCCTCCATCGTCTGCTGCGCGTCGTCGAGGACCGCATCGCCGACGAGCGACGTATCGAGGAGCGGCTGGCAGCCACGTTCCAACCGTTGATGCGGGTCAAGGGCCGCCATACGGCAGCGACGGACACCCCGACCATCACAGCCCTCAGCGGTACGGAGCAGATCAACCGAGCCATCAGCCAGGCCATGGCCGACGCGACCCGCGAAGTCCTCTGCGTCCAGCCCAACACGCACTACTCCGACCGACGCGGTGAGACGGCCCAGTCCGTGGCCTTCGCCCGCGATCAGGCCCTGCTCGACCGCGGCGGCCGCATCCGTACCCTCTACCAGCACACGCAGCGCCAGATGCCCCTCGTCCTGGCCCGCTACGAGCAGCTCAGGGGAGATGCCGAGGCCCGCACGCTCGACGAGATCACCGACCGCATGATCATGGTCGACCGCACCGTCGCCTTCATCCCCGCCGACCCCGACGGCACCGTGGCTCTGGAGATCCGCCACCCCGCGATCGTCGGCTACCTCGCCACCACCTTCGATCGCCTCTGGCGCCTGGCCACCCCCATGTACCCCGAAGCCGTCGAACGCCCCACCCTCGACGGCATCACCCCCCGCCAGCGCGCCATCGCAAGCCTCCTCATCGAAGGCCACACCGACGCCGTCATAGCCCAGCGCCTCGGTCTGAACATCCGCACCGCCCGCGTACACATCGCCAAACTCGCGGCCACCCTCGGCAGTGAGAGCCGTGCCCAACTGGGCTATCTCATCGGACAGTCGGGGATTCTTGACCGGGAAGCGTGAGGGAGCGGGGCGGGCCGTCGAGCCCCACCTGGGCGATACGGACGCCCAGTTGGGTGCGGCTGGCCGCGCCCAGGGTCTCCGAGAGTCGGGCGATGTGGGCACGGCATGTGCGGACGCTGATCCCCAGCCGCTCCGCGATCACCGCGTCCTGGTGGCCCTCGGCGAGCAGCGCGGCGATGGACTGCTCCCGGTGTGAGATGCCTTCGATCCCGGTGTCCGGGAGGGGAGCCGTCAGCGGAATCGCCAGTCGCCACAGGCGTTCGAAGACGGTCACCAGGTAGCCGACGAGCGCCGGATGACGCAGCTCCAGCGCCAGCGTGCGGTCCGCGTTCGCCGGGATGAAAGCCACCGTGCGGTCGAAGAGGATCAGCCGGTCGATGACCTCGTCCAGGGTCCTGGCCTCCACCGCGTCGCCCATCAGCTCCAGGTAGTTGAGCAGGCCCTGGCCGTGCCGGGCGACGTGGGTGTACAGGTCCCGCATACGCACGCCCCGGCCGCGCAGGGCCAGGGCGCGATGGAGGCCCTCCGTCAGTTCGTGTTCGGGGCGGATGCCGCCCGGCTGCACGGTCAGCACTTCCGACGTGCACGCCTCGGTCGCCTCGTCCATGGCGGCCTGGATGCGGGAGAGACCGTCGAGGACCCGGATCGAGGTGCCCTCGGCGGATACAGACGAAAGGCGCGGGCCGAGTCCGGCGAACCGCTCCACGGCCGCCACAACCGACCCGACCCGCCGCTGGCTCGCGCTGACCTCGTCGTACACCCCGCGCAGCAGCCGGGTCATGACCTCCTGCGGGGAGGTGGGGACCAGCCAGTCCATGTCGTCGGGGTCCGGATGCAGCAGGGCGAGTTCGAGCAGGCACGGCACCGGCTCCGCGTCCTGACGCCGCACGCGGCCCCGCCGTACGGCCCGGGAATACACGCGATCCCCGGCCTCGCACAGTCGGTCAGCACCGTGTGGATGCTCGTCCGTCCCGTGCCCGGCCATCGCCCATCCCACCCCCGGTTCAGCCTCTTTGCAGCGCAACTATGAACGGACCGGACCTGCTCCGCAACACGCCTCCTCCTCGCGTGGCGGTGATATTCGGCCTCTTTGCCCGGCTATCTCCGCGCCTCCGTCCGTTGAATTGCAACAAGGTGATGGTGGCGTGGCGTACGCCCGGGGCGGCTTCGGCGCGGGGAATCCCGAGCGCCGCGTGAGCTGCCCGAAATCACCGGGTGATCGCCGTGTTACGTACCGCGCTTAACGTCCAGTCATGGCGGACATATTTGACGCATACGCGTTGGCCGATGCGTGGGACGAGATGTTTGTGCGGCCGGGTGAGGTCAGGACCGCCTATGAGCCGGTGCTGGCGGCTCTGCAGCCGATCGAGCCGAGTGAGCTGCGGTTCCGGGCGGACCAGATGGCCCGGGCGTTCACCGACCGTGGGGTGACCTACGCCTTCGCGGGCGAGGAACGGCCCTGGCCGCTGGATCTCGTGCCCAGGATCCTCGACGCTCTGGAATGGGATCTCATCCAGCGCGGGGTGGCCCAGCGCGTGCGCGCTCTGGAGGCCTACCTCTCCGATGCCTACGGGCACTGCCGCGCCTTTGAGGACGGCGTCGTGCCCTGGCGGCTGCTGCTCAACTCCGCTCATTTCCACCGGGCGGCCCACGGGGTCGAACCACCCGGCGGGGTCCGCATCCATGTCGCCGGCATCGACCTCGTACGGGACGAGGCCGGGGACTTCCGGGTGCTCGAGGACAATGTGCGGGTCCCGAGCGGGGTGTCGTACGTCATCGAGAACCGCAGGGCGATGACCAGGATCTTCCCCTCGCTCTTCACGGAGCAGCATGTGCTGCCGGTGGACGGGTACGCGCAGCGGCTGCTCGCCGCGCTGCGGGTCGCGGCACCCGGCGGCACGGTCGACCCCCGCGTCGTCGTCCTCACCCCGGGGCCCAGCAACGCCGCCTACTTCGAGCACGCGCTGCTCGCCCGGCTGATGGGTGTGCAGCTGGTCGAGGGGCACGACCTGGTCTGCCGGAACAACCGGGTCTGGATGCGGACCACGCGTGGTGAGGTGCCCGTCCATGTCGTATACCGGCGGCTCGACGACGACTTCCTCGATCCGCTGCACTTCCGGCCCGATTCGGTGATCGGCTGCCCCGGCATCCTGAGCGCCGCCATGGCGGGCAATGTCACACTCGCGAATGCCGTGGGGAATGGGATCGCGGACGACAAGCTGCTGTACACGTACGTCCCGGATCTCATCCGTTACTACCTCGGTGAGGAACCGATTCTCCCCAATGTGGAGTCCTACCGGCCCGATGAACCAGGGCAGTTGGAGGCCGTCCTCGACCAGATCGACCAGCTGGTCGTGAAGCCGGTCGACGGGGCGGGCGGGCAGGGCATCGTCATCGGGCCGAAGGCCGACGCCGAGACCCTGGAGCGGACCCGGAAGGCCGTCGCCGCCGACCCCCGCGGCTGGATCGCCCAGCGTCCGGTCGCCCTGTCCACCTCCCCCACCCTGGCGGGCGAGCGGATGGCGCCGCGCCACATCGACCTCCGCCCCTTCGCCGTCAACGACGGCAACGACATCTGGGTGCTCCCCGGCGGCCTCACCCGGGTCGCCCTCCAGGAGGGCAACCTGATCGTCAACTCCAGCCAGGGCGGCGGCTCCAAGGACACGTGGGTGCTGGCCGAGGGCCCCGCCGAAGGGCCCGCCCCGGCGCCCGCCGGCGGCCTCCCGGAGGTCGCACCCCGCCAGCTCGGACCCGACGGCTCCCCCACCGTCGTACAGGAAGGGGCGCAGCAGTGAACGACGTGATCCTGTCCCGGATAGCCGAGGCGCTGACCTGGACCGGCCGCTATGTCGAGCGGGCGGACGCCACCGGGCGCATCCTCGACGCGTATCTGCACCGCATGCTGGAGGACCCCTGGCGCGACGAGGACGCGGCCTGCCGGTCGCTGTACGCGATCCTCGGCGTCGACGCGGGCGATGAGCGCGTCGACATGCAGCAGGTCCTCGACCAGCTCGCGTTCGACGCCCACTCGACCTGCTCCATCGAGGGCGCGCTGGGCGCGGCCCGGCTGAACGCGCGCAGCGCCCGTGAGGCGGTCTCCTCCGAGATGTGGGAGTGCCTCAACGCGACCTGGCACGCGCTCGCCGAACAGCGGCGCGCGGCCCGCCGTACCGGCCCGTACGCCTATCTGGAGCTGGTCCGCAGCCGGGCCGCCCTCTTCTTCGGGCTCGCCGACTCCACCATGAGCCGGGACGACAGCTGGCGTTTCGTCGTGCTGGGCCGGAGCCTGGAGCGGGTGGACATGACCGTACGGCTGCTGTCCGTGCGTGTGCTGGACGCCGCCCACGCCCCGGACTGGACGACGCTGCTGAGCGCGAGCGGCGCGGACGAGGCGTACGCGCGCGTGCACACCGGTTTCGGCGACAGCCCGCGGGTCGCCGAGTTCCTGCTCCTGGACCGGGCCTTCCCGCGCTCGGCGCTGCACGCGCTGACCACGGCCGAGGAGTGCCTCACGGCGCTGGGCCGCCCCCGCCAGGACCCGGCGCGCCGGCCGATCGGGCGGATACGCACCCGCCTGGAGTATCTGGACTCCCACACCCTGGAAGAGCAACTACCCCTGTTGCTGACCGACTTGCGGCAGTCCTGCATGGCCTCCGCCGAAGCGGTGGCGGAGCGGTTCTTCCCGTACCAGGGGCCCGTCGAGTGGGCCCAGGAAGGAGCGTGAGCATGACCCGCCGCCTCCGCATCAAGCACATCACCAAGGTCTCGTACGCCCAGCCGGCCGCCTCGTCCCACAACGAGGTCCGCATGACCCCGCTGACGCTGCCCGGCCAGACCACCCTGGACGCCCGGGTCAGCATCGCCCCGGCGACGGCGACCTGGTCGTACTGGGACTACTGGGGCACCCAGGTGACCGGCTTCGACCTCATGGACCCGCATGCCGACGTCACGATCACGGCGTCGAGCCTCGTCGAGACGACCCCGACGGCCCCCCTGCCCGACGCCCCCGACTGGACCGGGATAGCGGCGCGCACCGCCAACTCCCGCCTCCTCGAATTCGCGAACGCAACCAGTCGTACGACCGTCCCGGCGGAGCTGGTGGAGCGGGCGAGGGAGGTTTCCGCCGGCCTGGACCCGCACGGGACGGCGATCGCGGTGTCCGGGCTGGTCGCCGACCACGTCTCCTACATCCCCGGCGCCACCGGCGTGACCACATCGGCCGCCGAGGCCTGGGAGCAGGGCGCCGGCGTCTGCCAGGACATCGCCCACGTCACCATCGCCCTCCTCCGCGCCATCGGCCTGCCCACCCGCTACGTCTCCGGCTACCTCCACCCCGAGCGCGAGGCCGAACTGCACCGCCCCGTGGAGGGACAGAGCCACGCCTGGGTCGAGTACTGGGCAGGCGACTGGTGCGGCTACGACCCGACGAACCGCACCAGGCCCGACGAGTCCCACGTGGTGGTGGGCCGGGGCCGCGACTACGACGACGTGACGCCGCACAAGGGCATCTACCGGGGCGTGGCGGGCGGCCCACCGGAGGTGACGGTGGAGTTCACCCGGGTGGGATGAGCCGACGGGAGGGCCGGGCACTCCGGCCCTCCGCCCGGGATCAACCCAGCTTGAGCTCTTCGCACGCGCTCTTGAGCTTGCTCGTGCAGATGTCCGACAGCTGGTAGATGTCGTCGGCGATGACCGTTTCCTTGATGTTCTTCCTCGTCAGGGCGACGACAGGGACGAGCTGAGCGGGGATGTCCTTGGTCGTCGGGCTGTCGACCTTGTCACGGGTGAGGGCGTCGAACTGGATGTCCTTGCCCTGGACCTTGGCGACAGCCATCTCCGCCGCGGCCTCGGCCTCCTGCGGGTACGACTTGTAGACGCTCATGTACTGCTCGCCGCTGATGATCCGCTGCACGGCGGCCAGCTCGGCGTCCTGGCCGGTGATCGGCGGCATGTCGGTGACGCCCGCGGCCTTCAGGGCGTCGATGATGCCGCCGGCCATGCCGTCGTTGGCGGAGTAGACACCGGCGATGTTGTTCACGCCGATCGCCTCGATGGCCTGCGCCATATTGGCCTCGGCGTTCTTCGGGTCCCAGTCCTTGGTGTCGAAGGACTTCTTGATGTCCACCTTGCCGGTCAGCTCGTCGAGCGCGCCCGCCTTGAACTGCTTGGCGTTCGGGTCGGTGGGCGAGCCGTTCATCATGACGATCTTCTTCGAGGCGTCCTCGCCGTTGCCCAGCGCCTCGACGAGGGTGCGGCCCTGGACCTCGCCGACCAGCGAGTTGTCGAAGGAGATGTACGCGTCGATCGGGCCCTCGGCCAGCCGGTCGTAGGCGATGACCGGGATACCGGCATCCTTGGCCTTCTTCACACCGTCCGCGATGGCGTGCGAGTCGACCGCGTCCAGCAGGATCACATCGACCCCGTCGTCGATCATCTGCTGCAGCTGGGTCGCCTGCTTCTCGGCGCTCGCGTCGGCGTTGTCGTAGTCGACCTTGCCCTGCTTCCGGGTGAGGGACTCGACCTTCTTCTTGATGATCGGGTAGTCGAAGTTCTCGTAGCGGGAGTTCGCCCGCTCGGGCAGCAGCAGCCCCACGGTGATGTCGTTGCCCTTGGTCGGGCTCGCGTCACTGGCCTCGCCTGATGCGTTGAGCACGCCACAGGAGGCGAGCGACAGGGTCATCGTGGACGCGGCCACAGCTATGGCGGTACGACGCATGAAGGGGCTCACTTCTGGTGTCTTCCGGACGTGGGCGCAGCATTGCGACCCAGGTGACTGAAAAGCCAACGCGTCCGCGCCCGCCTGCGTCAAGCGGAACTACTTAACGAGATGACAACATCACCCTCCGCTTCACCTGTGAAGAGCTGGAAGATTCGCCTCCAAACCCCCGTTACGGACCCTCCATTTGATGCGCCCCCCAGCAGAGGTTGAGATCCGTACAACCAACTTCATTCCTCGCGAGTCGTGATCACGGCAGCTTTTTTCCGTCGTTCTGATCCCGACTAGAGGACCGAATGAACTCAGCCAGACGCGCGACGACCGCGACCGCCGTCGCGCTCGCCACCGCAGGCGGCCTGCTCTCCACCATCGCCACCACCCCCGCCTCCGCGGCCGTCAGCTGCACCTCCCCCGTCTTCAAACGGCAGTTCTTCGCGAACACCACCTTTTCGGGCACCCCGAAGAAGACGGACTGCGACACCACGATCGACCAGAAGTGGTCCGGCGCTCCCGCCACTAGCCTGCCGAGCAACAACTTCGGCGTCCGCTGGACGGTGACGAGGGACTTCGGCTCCGGCGGGCCGTTCGCGCTCAACGCCTCCGCCCTGGACGGCATCCGCGTCTACGTCGACGGCGTCCGCAAGATCGACCTGTGGAAGAACACCTCCACCACCGTCTCCAAGACCGTCAACCTCACCATCCCGTCCGGCAAGCACAGCATCCGCGTCGACTACGTCAACTGGACCGGCAGCGCGAGCGTCAAGTTCGCCTACACACCCCGCACATCCGCGACCGTCGACAAGGTCAAGCCGCTCACCCCGACGGGGACTTCGGTCTCGTACGACCAGGCCACGGGCAAGGCCAAGCTCACCTGGGCGAAGAACAAGGAGATGGACCTCGCGGGCTACCGCGTCTACCGTCGCCTGAAGGGGAGTTCGTACCCCGGCACGCCGCTCGCGACGACCACTTCGACGTCGTACACGAACACCCCGCCCCCGACCGGTGACACCTACTACTACGAGGTCCGCGCGGTCGACAAGGCGGGCAACGTCTCGACGGGCACCGCCGACAAGCCGGTCACCACCGTCGACAGCACGGCCCCCGGCGCACCGAAGAATCTCGTGGCGAAGTCGACCAAGGCGGCCAACTCCCTTTCCTGGCAGGCTGTTTCGGGCGCCACCTCGTACGAGGTGTACCGCGCGTCGAACGCCGATGGCCCATTCACCCGCATCGCGGTGACCGGTTCGGCGGCGTACGAGGACAAGGACGCGACGGCCGACGTGCCCTTCGCCTACAAGGTGCGGGCGCTGGACGAGGCCGGCAACATCTCGGTGTTCTCCGCTGTCGTGTGGGCGACCCGGGACACGGTGGCGCCGGCGGTGCCGCAGGGGGTCGACGTCGTCGCGGAGGACGAGGACGGAGTGACGCTCACCTGGCAGAGCATCGGCAGCGACGCCGCCGCCTACCGCGTCTACCGTTCCACGTCGTCCCAGTCCTACGGCACCCTCGTCGGCACGACGCAGACGGTCACCTACCGGGACACCACCGGCGTGGCGGGGGAAACTTACATCTACGTTGTGACGGCCGTGGACGCGGCCGGCAACGAGTCCCACGCCGGGGCCCGCGTCCCCGGCACCAGGACGGTCGGTCCGAGCAGCGCGCCCGGGGCTCCGGCCCTCAGCATCCTTGCGGACGCCGGCAGCGACCGGATCAGCCTGGTCTGGAACCAGAGCGGCGCGGTTCCCGTGTCCGGCTACACGGTGTACCGCTCCCGCACGACGCCGGTGGACACGACCAACGCCTCGAACATGTACGCCTCGACCACCGCCAGGTCGTACGAGATGACGGCGACCGCCGACGACCGGACCTACTACTACGCGGTGGTCGCCACCTCCACATACGGCATCCGCTCGGCCCCCTCGAACTCCGTGCTGCCTCCCGCGGGCGGGGGCGAGGTCGAGCACGGGCCGCCCGGAGCCACAGAGGTGTACGAGGTGGTGCCCGGCGACGGGCAGGTCCGGCTGACCTGGGTCATCGTGGTGTCCGCCGATGGCCAGTCCCCGGTCACCGGCTACCGCGTGTACCGCTCGACCAGCCCCGGCGTCACCAAGGAGAACGCCGAGGCGACCTACAACACCGCCGACTACCGCCACACCGACACCGGCCTGACCAACGGCACGACGTACTACTACGCCGTCGCCACGCTCAACCAGGCCGGCCTGGAGTCCGCACTGTCCCCCGAGGTCTCGGCCACTCCCGGAACCTGAACTCCCCGAAGGACCCGATGAACCACGCCAGACGCACGACGGCGGTCACCGCGATCGCCGTCGTGCTCACCACCGCGGGCGGCCTCCTCGCCGCGACCGCGGCCCCGGCCACCGCGGCCGTGAGCTGCACCTCCCCCGTCTTCAAGCGGCAGTTCTTCGCGAACACCACCTTCTCGGGCACCCCGAAGAAGACGGACTGCGACAGCGCCATCGACCAGACGTGGTCCGGCGCCCCGACCACCGGCCTGCCGAGCAACTACTTCGGCGTCCGCTGGACCGTCACGCGTGACTTCGGCTCCGGCGGCCCGTTCGCCCTCAAGGCCTCCGGCCTGGACGGCATCCGTGTCTACGTCGACGGCGTCCGCAAGATCGACCTGTGGAAGAACACCTCCACGACCGTCTCCAAGACCGTCAACGTCACGATCCCGTCCGGCAAGCACTCGATCCGCGTCGACTACGTCAACTGGACCGGCAGCGCGAGTGTCAAGTTCAGCTACCTCCCGAGGACTTCGGCGACCATCGACAAGGTCAAGCCGCTGACCCCGACGGGGACTTCGGTCTCGTACGACAACACCACGCGTAAGGCCAAGCTGACCTGGTCCAGGAACAAGGAGATGGACCTCGCCGGATACCGCGTCTACCGACGTCTCAAGGGGAGCAGCAGCTGGACGAGGCTGACCGCGACCACGGCGACGACGTACACCGATGCGCCGCCCGCGACCGGACAGACCTTCTACTACGAGGTCCGCGCGTACGACAAGACGGGCAACGAGTCGGCCGGTACGGCGGACCAGGGCGTCACGACCGTCGACAAGACGCCGCCCGCCGCGCCGTTCGTCGAGCAGGACGTCTGCTCGACGAACGACAAGCTGGCGGGGCCGCAGCTCATCACGACGGCCGAGAACAAGGCCGACATCGCCTGGTACCAGGCGCAGCGCAAGAACGCGGCCACCGGTGAGTGGATCACCGTGCACGAGGGCACGAAGGGTTTCTTCTGCGACGCCGGTCAGCCCGCCGACGGCAGCGAGGTCACGTACCGCGGTCGGGCCCGGGACGCGGCCGGTAACTGGTCCGCGTACTCCGCCGCCACGACGATCACCCTCTGGGACACGGTCCCGCCGACGGCCCCCGCGGACCTCCGTGTCGCGTACGAGGCGGGCGTACCGCATCTGGTGTGGACGCCCGACGCCGACGCGGCGAAGTACGAGGTGCTCCAGTACAACCCCGCGACCGGCGCCTATCTGAGCGCCATCGACACCGTCACCACCACGGCGACCGACGTGGTGCCGCGGCAGAAGCTGGCCCTGGCGGACGAGTACCGGTACGCGGTCCGCGCGCTGGACGCCAAGGGCAACGCCTCCGGGCCGGCCGAGGTCACCCTGAAGATGGCGGACCGGCCCGAGGCGATCGCCCCGTACCGCCTCTACACCAGGCAGGTCTGGCAGAAGGGCGTGAACACGGCGTGGCGCAGCGCCGACCCCTGGGCCGCCGACGAGCAGCACCTCCCGACGTACGAGATCGTCCGTACGGACCCGGCGACCGGGCAGAGCACGACCGTGACGCAGTGCTCGCCGCAGATCACCGGCGAGGGTCCGCTGGAGGCGCCGTACAGCTACACGTACAGCTCGACGGACGCGTACGACCCCTCCTACGCGACGGCCGCACAGGTCATCCACTCGCACTGCCTGGACGGCACCGGCGCCTCCGAAACCACGTACGAGTACCGGATCGTCGTGGTCGACCGATTCGGGCACCGCTCCCAGCCGAGCGCGCCGCTCACTGCCACCACCGACGACACCCAGCGCCCCGCCGCGGTGACCGATCTGACGGCCGAGATCATCCCGCTCGGCGTCCGGCTCACCTGGAACCCGCCGGCCGACGACGACGTCATCGGCTACCACGTCTGGCAGGGCACCACCGACCCGGAGACCGGGGCGACGGTCTGGAAGGAGAACTGCTGGACCGGCGACTCCCTGGCCGACACCGAGATCCTCTGCCCGACGCTGCCCGACGGCAAGGAACACGTCTACCGCGTGGCCGCCACAGACCGCGTGTACATGGACCCGGAGCCCGAGACCTTCCACTACGCCGAGGTCGCCGTCACGCTGCCGGACACCCTGCCGCCGGGCTGGACGGGAACGACCATCACCGAGGACCAGTACCCGGAGCTGTACGTCCGCTGCGGCGTCACCATCTACGACATGCCGTGCGGCGACTACACGGACTACCGCTGGGAACGCTGGGACCCGGCCACCGGCTCCTGGACCACGCTCGCCACGGGCAAGGTCGACGCCCCGCAGTTCTACCTGGACGAGACGGTGAACGAGGACCGGCTCGGTCTCTACTACTACCGCGCCGTTTACATCGACGCCACGGGCCACGAAGAGGTAGTGGAGCAGGAGGCATACGGCATCTGGGACTCCTGGCTCTGAACCGGCAGCGTTCGCGGCGGCTGGTGGGACGACATCATGCCTACGTCGTCGCCGTGGACAGGGACGGCAACTCCCGCTGCACCAGCGACTCAGCCTCCTCCCCCAGCAGGCGAAGCCCCAGCGGCCGAGTACGACTTACTTGGTACAGCCGCGCCAACTCCAGGAGCACGAGTCAGGACTGAGGTCACGTACAACCAACGTCGTTCCTCGCGGGTCGTGATCAGGACAGTTCCCTCCCCGCTGTCCTGATCACGACCCGAGGACCGAATGAACCCAGTCAGACGCACGACTTCCGCGGCCGCGACCGCCGTCGTGCTCGCCACCGCGGGCGGCCTGCTCACCGCCACCGCAGCCCCCGCCACCGCCGCGACGACCTGCGCCTCCCCCGTCTACAAGCGGCAGTTCTACGCGAACACCACCTTCTCGGGCACCCCGAAGAAAACCGACTGCGACAGCGTGATCGACCAGAACTGGGGCACCGGCGCCCCCGCCACTGGACTACCGAGCAACAACTTCGGCGTCCGCTGGACCGTCACCCGTGACTTCGGCTCCGGAGGGCCCTTCGCCCTCAACGCCTCCGCCCTGGACGGCATCCGCGTGTACGTCGACGGTGTCCGCAAGATCGACCTGTGGAGGAACACCTCCACGACCGTCTCCAAGACCGTCAACGTCACGATCCCGTCCGGCAAGCACAGCGTCCGCGTCGACTACGTCAACTGGACCGGCGCCGCGAGCGTCAAGTTCGCCTACACACCCCGCACATCCGCGACCGTCGACAAGGTCAAGCCCCTCACCCCGACGGGGACTTCCGTCTCGTACGACCAGACCACCGGCCAGGCCAAGCTCACCTGGTCCAAGAACAAGGAGATGGACCTCGCGGGGTACAAGGTCTACCGCCGCCTCAAGGGCGCGTCCTTCGGCAGCACTCCGCTCAAGACGACCACTTCCACCACGTACACCGACGCGACCCTCCCGGTGACCGGCGACACCTACTACTACGAGGTCCGCGCCCACGACAGGGCGGGCAACGAGTCGGTCGGTACGGCGGACATAGCTGTCGTCACCGCCGACCGCACCGTCCCCGCCGTGCCCACCGATGTGGAGGCCACGTCCGTGACGGACGGGCTGCGGCTCACGTGGAGCGCGGTCACCGGAGCGCTGTCGTACCGGGTGTACCGGGCGCCGAGCGGGAGCACCTCGTACGTCAGGGTCGGTGATGCCAACACGGCCTCGTATCTGGACACTTCGGCGGTCGAGGGCAGCTCCTACAGCTATCGGGTGACCGCTCTGGACGCGGCGGGCAACGAGTCCGTCCGCTCCGCCGCCGTCGAGGCGACCCGCTATGACCGGACCCCGCCGCCCGCGGTGACCGGGCTGAAGGCCACGCCGACCGGGTACGGATTCACGCTGAGCTGGGACCCGAACCCGGCGCCCGACCTCGGGCGGTACCTCGTCTACCGGGGTGAACTCGTGGGCGACGAGGAGGAGAAGGTCTGCTCCGTGCACGAGGTGGAGTGGCTGTTCGCCGACACCACGTCCTACGAGTACGCGACCCTGCCGGACGGCGAGGAGGCCTGCTTCTTCGTGGACGCGTACGACGACAACTGGCTCTCCAGCTGGAAGTGGACCGGCGAGGCCAACATCGTGGTGGAGACGGAACTCGACGTCACTCCCAGCGTGGCGACGCCGGAGGGCTCCCCGCTGGAGCTGGAGGCGGTGGCACCGGAGGGCGACGGGGGCAACTCCCTGACCTGGACCGGGCTCGGCGAATCCGCCCCCGAGGCGGCCAGAGGCTACCGCGTGTACCGCTGGAACCCGGCCACGTCGGCGTACGAGAAGCTCGCCGACCTCACCAGTGGCGACAGGTCCTTCATCGACACGGGCGCGAAGCGCGGCACCACGTCCTTCTACTGGGTGACCGCCGTCGCCGCCGACGGCACGGAGTCCGTACCCGCGGGCGACTACGCGATCACCACACCGGGCGCCTGAGCCACACGGTGACAGGACAGCGAAGGGGCCCGGAGGACGAACCTCCGGGCCCCTGATGCGTGAGTCTGCCCAGTCCCAGTCCTACTCCTGGTCCCAGTCCTAGTCCTTGGCCTTCTTCGGGCGCCACACCACCAGCGCGCTCGTCTGCTGTACCTCCTGGTACGGCACCAGATCGCGGCGGTACGACGCGTGCACCGCCGCCTCGCGCTGCTGCATCGCCGCCGCAGCGCCGTCCAGGGCCGCCTGGAGTTCCGCGACGCGGGACTGCAGGGCGGCGACCTGGTTCTCCAGTTCGATGATGCGCTTGATGCCGGCGAGGTTGATGCCCTCGTCCTGCGACAACTGCTGCACGGTGCGGAGCAGTTCGATGTCGCGGGCCGAGTAGCGGCGGCCCCGGCCGGCGGTGCGGTCCGGGGAGACCAGGCCCAGGCGGTCGTACTGACGCAGCGTCTGCGGGTGCAGGCCGGACAGCTGGGCCGCCACCGAGATGACGTAGACCGGGGTCTCCTCGGTCAGTTCATACGGGTTGCGTCGACGGCCGTCCATCTCCATCAAGCTCCCTTCGCGGCCTGGAACAGCTCCGCCCGCGGATCCTCACCCGCGGTCGCCTCGCGGTACGCCTCTAGCGCGTCACGAGCCTTCCCCGTCAGGTCCTTCGGAACACTCACCTCCACGGTGACCAACAGGTCACCGCGGGTGCCGTCCTTGCGGACCGCGCCCTTGCCCCGCGCCCGCATGGTGCGGCCGTTGGGCGTGCCGGGCGGCAGCTTCAGGGTGACGGGAGGGCCGCCCAGCGTCGGGACCCGGACCTCTCCGCCCAGCGCCGCCTCGGTGAACGTCACCGGGACGGTGACGGTGAGGTTGTCGTCCTTGCGGCCGAACACCGGGTGGGCGTCGACATGGACGACCACGTACAAGTCGCCTGCCGGGCCGCCCCGTTCACCGGGGGCGCCCTTGCCGCGCAGGCGGATGCGCTGGCCGTCCGACACCCCGGCGGGGATACGGACCTGCATGGTGCGCGACGACTTGGCGCGGCCGCTGCCCTTGCAGACCTCGCAGGGGTTCTCCGCGATCAGGCCGCGGCCCTTGCAGTCCGGGCAGGGGTCGGTGAGCGAGAAGCCGCCGCCCGAACCCCGGGCCACCTGGCCGGTGCCCACGCAGGTCGGGCAGACCCGCGGGTTGCCGTTCGCGTCGCCGGTGCCCGAGCAGGCCTTGCAGGGTGACTGCGAGGACATCCGCAGCGGGACCGTCGCGCCCTCGATCGCCTCGGTGAAGCTGAGGGTGACCTCGGACTCGATGTCCTGGCCGCGTCGCGGCTGGGTGCGCGTGGTGGCGCCGCCCCGGTTGAACAGGCCCCCGAAGACATCACCGATGCCGCCGCCGAAGCTTCCGGAACCCCCGCCCTGGGGGGCGCCTCCGAAGAGGTCGCCCAGGTCGAAGTTGAAGTTGCCGCCACCCGCGCCCGGCCCCGGGCGGAATCCGCCGTTGCCGAAGAGGGTGCGCGCCTCGTCGTATTCCTTGCGCTTCTTGGGGTCGCCGAGGATGTCGTTCGCCTCGGAGATCTCCTTGAAGCGCTCCTCGGCCTTGGCGTTGCCCTTGTTGGCGTCCGGGTGGTACTCGCGGGCGAGCTTCCGGTACGCCTTCTTGATCTCGGCCTCGGTGGCGTCCTTGGGGACGCCGAGGACCTTGTAGTAGTCCTTCTCGATGAAGTCCTTGGTGCTCATCCTCGACGTCCCTCCTCTCTCGTCGTCAGTTCAACGTCAGCCCTCGTCCGGGCCACCGTTCTCCTTGTCGTCGCCGGCCTCGGCCTCTTCGGCCTTGACTGTCTGGGCGCCCGGCTGCGGTTCGGCGACCGCCACCCGCGCGGGGCGGATGGTGCGCTCGCCGATGCGATACCCCGGCTGGAGGATCGCGACGCAGGTCGTCTCGGTGACGTCCGGCGCGTAGGAGTGCATCAGCGCCTCGTGGATCGTCGGGTCGAAGGGCTCGCCCTCCTTGCCGAACTGCTGCAGTCCCATCTTCGCCGCGACGGTCTCCAGCGACTCCCCGACGGACTTGAATCCGCCGACGAACTCGCCGTGGTCGCGGGCGCGGCCGATGTCGTCGAGCACGGGCAGGAGCTCGGTCAGGAGGTTCGCGATGGCGATCTCCTTGACCGCGATCCGGTCGCGCTCGACCCGGCGGCGGTAGTTCGCGAACTCTGCCTGGAGCCGCTGGAGGTCCGCCGTGCGCTCACCGAGCGCCGTACGCGCCTGGTCCAGCTGGGCCAGCAGGCCCGCTTCTGCGTTCACGTCCCCGGCCGGGGCCGCTCCCTCTTCGGGAGCGGCCTGCGGCTCGGCGTCGTCGGGGGTCGCGCCGGAGGGGACGTCGGGCTTCTCTTCGAAGCCCGGGGTCTCCTCGGTCACGCCGCACCGTCCTTGCGCTCGTCGTCCACGATCTCGGCGTCCACGACGTCGTCGTCCGCCTTGGCGCCGCCGGCGGTGGCACCCTCGGGACCGCCCGCGGCCTGCCCGGCCTGGGCGTCGGCGTACATGGCCTGGCCGAGCTTCTGCGAGACGGCCGCGACCTTCTCGGTGGCCGTGCGGATGACGGCGGTGTCCTCGCCCTTGAGGGCTTCCTTCAGCTCCTCGACGGAGGCCTCGACCTCGGTCTTGATCTCGCCGGGGACCTTGTCCTCGTTGTCCTTGAGGAACTTCTCCGTCTGGTAGACGAGCTGCTCGCCCTGGTTGCGGGACTCGGCGGCCTCGCGGCGGGCGTGGTCCTCCTCCGCGTACTTCTCGGCCTCCTGGCGCATGCGGTCGACCTCGTCCTTCGGCAGCGAGGAGCCGCCGGTGACGGTCATCTTCTGCTCCTTGCCGGTGCCGAGGTCCTTGGCCGTGACGTGCATGATGCCGTTGGCGTCGATGTCGAAGGCGACCTCGATCTGCGGGACACCGCGCGGGGCCGGGGGCAGGCCCGTGAGCTCGAACATCCCGAGCTTCTTGTTGTACGCCGCGATCTCGCGCTCGCCCTGGTAGACCTGGATCTGCACCGACGGCTGGTTGTCCTCGGCCGTGGTGAAGATCTCGGAGCGCTTCGTCGGGATCGTGGTGTTGCGCTCGATCAGCTTGGTCATGATGCCGCCCTTGGTCTCGATACCGAGGGACAGCGGGGTCACGTCGAGGAGCAGGACGTCCTTGACCTCACCCTTGAGGACACCGGCCTGCAGGGCGGCGCCGATGGCGACGACCTCGTCCGGGTTGACGCCCTTGTTGGCGTCCTTGCCGCCGGTCAGCTCGCGCACCAGCTCGGCGACGGCGGGCATACGGGTGGAGCCACCGACGAGGACGACGTGGTCGATCTCGTTGATGGAGACGCCGGCGTCCTTCATCACGTTGAAGAACGGGGTCTTGCAGCGCTCCAGCAGGTCGGCCGTCAGCTGCTGGAACTGAGCCCGGGTGAGCTTCTCGTCCAGGTGCAGCGGGCCCTCGGCGGAGGCGGTGATGTACGGCAGGTTGATCGAGGTCTCGGTGGAGGAGGACAGCTCGATCTTGGCCTTCTCGGCGGCCTCGCGGAGGCGCTGGAGGGCCATCTTGTCCTTGCCCAGGTCCACGCCGTGACCGGCCGAGAACTGCTTGACCAGGTAGTCGACGATGCGCTGGTCCCAGTCGTCACCACCGAGGTGGTTGTCACCGTTGGTGGCCTTCACCTCGACGACGCCGTCGCCGATCTCCAGCAGGGACACGTCGAAGGTGCCGCCGCCGAGGTCGAAGACGAGGATCGTCTGGTCGTCCTTGTCGAGGCCGTACGCGAGAGCGGCGGCCGTCGGCTCGTTGACGATACGAAGGACGTTGAGACCGGCGATCTCACCGGCTTCCTTGGTCGCCTGACGCTCGGAGTCGTTGAAGTACGCGGGGACGGTGATGACGGCGTCCGTCACCTTCTCGCCCAGGTAGGACTCGGCGTCGCGCTTCAGCTTCTGCAGGATGAACGCGGAGATCTGCTGCGGGTTGAAGGGCTTGTTGTCGAGCTCGATCTTCCAGTCCGTGCCCATGTGCCGCTTCACCGAGCGGATGGTCCGGTCTACGTTGGTGACCGCCTGGCGCTTGGCGACCTCGCCGACGAGCACCTCGCCGTTCTTGGCGAAGGCGACGACGGACGGCGTGGTCCTGGCGCCCTCGGCGTTGGTGATGACGGTGGGCTCACCGCCCTCCAGAACGCTGACGACGGAGTTAGTCGTGCCCAGGTCGATGCCGACCGCACGTGCCATGGTTGATTCCTCCAGCTGACTTGAGTGGAACAGGCTCAAGTGTGCACGACGCCTTCCCCGCGGTCAACAGACCTGAGTCTGTGAGGCTCAACTCTTATCCGTTCCTTACACGCAACTGGCCCGTGACCTGCGGAGACGCAGACCGGCGCGGCCCGTACACCGGCACCCCGAGCAGCCCCACCACGACCACCACGGCACCGCCGGCCACCCACACCACCGCGGATTCCCCCACCCACCCCACATGCACCAGCACCCCGACGGCGACCGCCGCGAACGCGCACAGGGCCAGGATGACCACCGCCCCCTGCGGGGTGAGCCCGAGCCGGCGCAGCCGGTGCGCGAGATGGTCGGGCCCGCGCCGCAGCAGGGGGCGCCCGGCGAAGCGGCGGGACAGCATCACGAGCACGACATCGGCGGCGGCGACGGCGGCGAGGGCGAACAGCACGCCCGCGTCGGACAACGGATCGCCGCCGGCCCGCGTGAACACGGCCGTCGAGGCGAGCAGGAACCCGGTGAACAGCGACCCGCACGAACCGAGCGCCACGCGCGCGGGCGGCCAGTTGTGCATGAGGAACCCGGTCAGCGCGGCGGCCAGCACGCTCAGCAACACCGCGAGACCGTCCATGACTTCGGCGGCGGCGATGGCCCCGGCCCCGAAGGCGGTCACCACCCCGACGGTCCCCGCCAGCGCGTCCGCGTGATCGAGCGCCCGGAACCCGACGGCCACGAAGACGATCCAGCCGACGGCGAGCACGCCGACGAGGAGCCCCGTCTCGCGGTACGGCACCACGCAGGCCGCCGCGATCGCCGTACCGCCGACCAGGAACCGCAGCTTCACCCGCCGGAAGTCGGCGATCAGCCCGAGCCCGGCGACGACGGCGGCGGCCACGACCAGCCCGCCGACCCCGTCCCCCAGGGGCGCGTACCGCGTCCAGTTCCCCGCGCCGGCCACGGCACAGGTCGCGGCCACGACGGCCACCCCGCCGACCACGGGCACGGGCCGCTGCCACCGCCGGTCGAGCAGCCCGATCCGCTGGGCGGGCAGCCGGAACAGGGCGGCGAGGACGGCGGCGAGGAGAAAGGCGGCGGAGGCGGCGAGGATCCCGTAGATCACCCTCTTAAATTAGTCATGAATTGCCCTAATTATCATGAATAACACGGTCGACTCCTGAGGCAACCCTCAGCGACACAGATCACCGCACGCCCGGCTACAGTGCGGCGGAAGATAGGGGTAGTCTCGGAAACTGATTAAGTTACCGCTTAGTAATCTCTTGAGACCTCTCGACGAAGCCCCTCTCGCAGGCCCGAGGAGCCCCGAAATGCAACTCGCCGCGATCATCGTGTCGCTGGTTCTGATCGTGGTCGGCGTGGCCCTGTTTGCCCGCGCTGTCCTGCAGATCCTCAACTTCATGCGGCTCGGCCAGAGCGTGCCCGCGGGCACCCGCACCGACGAGCCCGTGCAGCGCGTCGTCACCGTGGTCAAGGAGTTCCTCGGCCATACCCGGATGAACCGCTGGGGCGTCGTCGGCGTCGCGCACTGGTTCGTGGCCATCGGCTTCTACACGCTGCTGCTGACGATCGTGAACGCCGTCGGGCAGCTCTTCCAGGCCGACTGGGTGCTGCCGATCATCGGGAACTGGGCGCCGTACAACGTCTTCGTCGAGTTCATCGGCACCATGACGATCGTCGGCATCCTGGCGCTGATCGTCATCCGGCAGCTCAGCAAGCCGAACAAGCCGGGCCGCAAGTCCCGCTTCGCGGGCTCCAACACCGGCCAGGCGTACTTCGTCGAGACGGTCATCCTGATCGTCGGCATCTGCATCTTCATGCTGCACGCCCTGGAGGGCGCCCAGCACCACGTCGAGGGCTACGAGGCGTCGTTCTTCATCTCGTACCCGGTGGTGTCGTGGCTGGAGGGCATGGACCTCTCCACGCTGCAGAACCTCACGTACTTCTTCGCCGGCCTGAAGGTCTCGACCTCCTTCACCTGGATGATCGTGGTCGCCTTGAAGACCGACATGGGCGTGGCCTGGCACCGCTTCCTGGCCTTCCCGAACATCTACTTCAAGCGCGACGCCAAGGGCGACACCGCGCTGGGCGAGCTGCTGCCGATGACGTCGGGCGGCAAGCCGATCGACTTCACCGACCCCGGCGAGGACGACGTCTTCGGTGTCTCCCAGGTCGAGCAGTTCTCCTGGAAGGGCCTGCTGGACTTCTCCACCTGCACCGAGTGCGGCCGCTGCCAGTCGCAGTGCCCGGCCTGGAACACGGGCAAGCCGCTCTCCCCCAAGCTGCTGATCATGTCGCTGCGGGACCACGCGCACGCCAAGGCGCCGTACCTGCTGGCCGGCGGCGGTAAGACGATGGAGGGCGAGGAGAAGGCGTCCGAGGAGCAGCTGAAGGACGTCCCGGCGGCGGCGCTGGCGGAGGCCGAGCGTCCGCTCATCGGCACGGTCGAGGAGAACGGCGTCATCGACCCGGACGTGCTGTGGTCCTGCACCACCTGCGGCGCCTGTGTCGAGCAGTGCCCCGTTGACATCGAGCACATCGACCACATCGTCGACATGCGCCGCTACCAGGTGATGATCGAGTCCGCGTTCCCGTCCGAGGCGGGCACGATGCTCAAGAACCTGGAGAAGAAGGGCAACCCCTGGGGCCTGGCGAAGAAGCAGCGCCTGGAGTGGCTCAAGGAGGTCGACTTCGAGGTCCCGGTCGTCGGCAAGGACATCGAGGACCTGTCCGAGGTCGAGTACCTGTACTGGGTCGGCTGCGCGGGCGCCCTCGAGGACCGCGCCAAGAAGACCACCAAGGCCTTCGCCGAGCTGCTGCACATCGCGGGCGTCAAGTTCGCGATCATGGGCGGCGACGAGAAGTGCACCGGTGACTCCGCCCGCCGCCTGGGCAACGAGCCGCTCTTCCAGGAGCTCGGCATGGAGAACGTCATGGCGCTGAACATGGCGTTCGGCGAGGAGATGGACGACGACGGCAAGGTGACGGAGGAGTCCCGCAAGCCCAAGTCGGCCAAGAAGATCGTCGCCACCTGCCCGCACTGCCTCAACACGATTGGCAACGAGTACCCGCAGATCGGCGGCGACTACGAGGTCATCCACCACACCCAGCTGCTCCAGCACCTGGTGGACGCGGGCAAGCTGATCCCGGTGACCCCGGTCGAGGGCATCATCACCTACCACGACCCCTGCTACCTGGGCCGCCACAACAAGATCTACACGCCCCCGCGCGAGATCATCGCCAGCGTCCCCGGCATCCGCAACGAGGAAATGCACCGCCACAAGGAGCGCGGCTTCTGCTGCGGCGCCGGCGGTGCGCGGATGTGGATGGAGGAGCGTATCGGCAAGCGCATCAACAACGAGCGCGTCGACGAGGCGCTCTCGGTGAACCCGGACATCGTGTCGACGGCGTGCCCGTTCTGCCTCGTCATGCTCACGGACTCCATGAACGGCAAGAAGAACGACGGCAAGGCGAAGGAGTCCATCCAGGTCGTCGACGTAGCCCAGCTCCTGCTGGACTCCGTGAAGACCCCGGTGGACCCGGAGGACTCGGCCGAGGCGGAGAGTACGCCGGAGCGGGAGCCGGTGAAATAACAGCGGTCGTACGACGCAACTGGCGCCCCCTGCCCGGGATCGGGTGGGGGCGTCGCCGTTGGGCCCGGAAACCAGGTGAGCGGGGGCAGGGCCCTTGCGTAGCTTGCTCCCCATGGGTGGGGAGAAGATCGCGAGCGGACGGCTCGTGGACGCGGTGCGGGCCAAGGACGCCGACGCCGTACGGGAGTTGCTGGCAGCGGGCGCGGACCCCGACACCGTGGGCCCGGACGGGCTGCCCGTCCTGTGCGCCGCGGTGGCCGCGTACGACGCCCCGTCGCCGAGGCGCTGGTCGAGGCCGGAGCCGACCCCGACCGGGCGCTCCCGGACGGGACGACCCCGCTGGAGCGGGCCGTCGCAGGCGGCTCACAGGCCGTCTTCTCGGCCGTCCTCGGCACCGAGCCACGACTGCGCCTCCCCGAGAACGCCCGGGAGCGGCTGCTGGCCCTGGCCCGGCGCGAGTGCGCCGAGAGGTGCCCAGGTGCCTGATCGCTGAGCACTCCGCGCTCACCGCGGAGGCCAGGGAAGCGTTGCGCGCCCTGACCCTCGACCCTGACGCCCAGGTGCGCCTGAGCGCCTGCGAGGCGCTCGGCAGAGTGGGCGAGCACACGGCCGACTCCTGAGGCTCATCCTTCACACTGGGGGAAGCAACCGATCCGAAAGGGCCGCGGGATGATCATCTTTGGCACCAAGGGCTACGTCTACCAACTCGCGATACTCACCCTCCTGTGCGGCCACTGCGGCAACCCCGCCGCGCACACGCTGCGCAAGCGCGTCACGAAGTTCACGCTGTTCTTCGTGCCGCTGTTCCCGTTCTCGACGAAGTACGCGACGCAGTGCACGTTCTGCGGTGCGGAGCAGAAGATCACCAACGAGCAGGCGGAACAGCTGCAGGCGCAGGCGGTGAGCGGCGGTCAGCAGTACGGGCAGCCGCAGCAGCAGCCGTATCAGTCCTGAACACGTCACGCCTCTTAACTCCCGGCCCGAACACGCGCATCATTACTGAGTCGTTGTCAAAGAGGCCGGCGAGGTGAGCGGTGCGCGTGCGAAGACGCACGATGTGTGTGGCGGCAGTGACCGTCGCCTGGATTCTCCCTCTCGCCGCCTGCGGGCCGACCCAGCACACCGGCACCGCGGAGCCCACCCCCGTGAAGGTCGCGAAGGATGATGTCCCCGCCCAACTGCCCGTCCCCCGCGGCAAGGGCAGCGACGTCCCCGACGACTTCAACGGCGACGGCCACGGCGATCTCGTCCTCGACGACCTGGTGAAGAAACAGAGCCACGCGGACGACGCGGGTATCGGCGTCGTCTACGGCTCGGCACGCGGACTCGTCCCGGGCGCCCGGCAGTTGCTGAGCCCGGCGCGCAACGCGGCCCGCGTCAAGGGCCAGCTCCCCGCCCTCTTCGACGCGGAGGCGGCCTGCGATCTCGACGGGGACGGCTTCACCGATCTGGTGATCTCCACCGACCCGCCCTACGACGGCCAGGGCCGCCCCCCGGTCCCGCTCCAGCTCCTCTTCGGCTCCCCCGAGGGCCTCACCGGCAAGGCCGTCATCCTCACCGTCCCCGACCGGGCCCGCGCCGGCAACGACTGGCCGGACCAGCCGGTGTGCGGCGACTTCGACGGCGACGGGGCGAAGGACCTGGTCGTCCACGCCTCCGACCGCCAACTCAGCTTTCTGCCGGGCCCGTTCACCCGCAAGGGTGCCCCGAGCGCCGCCACCACCCCCATCCCCGCGCCCGGCAACCTCCCCACCGGCCCCGCCGCCGACGTCGACCGCGACGGCTACGACGACCTGATCGTCCGTACGGCGGAATCCACCGCCACCTCGGCCCTCGTCCTCGGCGGCCCGACCGGCCCCACCGGCACCGGACCCGCCCTCCCGGACGGCATCGACGTGGCCCTCGGCGACTTCGGCAAGGGCGACCGGCTCGATGCCGCGGTCGGCGCGATGGGCGCGACCGCCCTCCGCTACGACCTCCCCACCCCCACCCGCGCCACCCTCCCCACCCCCGGCTCCACGCTGACGGCCGCCGACTTCGACGGCGACGGCAGGGACGACCTCGTGTCCAGCGGCTCGCGGCTACGGCTGTTCCGGGGTCGTACGGCCGGACTGTCCACGGCACCGACCGTGACCGTCGAGCCCGTCGCCCGCGGCACCACCCGCGTCCTGGCCGCCGCGGACTTCGACGGCGACGGGCGCGCGGACCTGGCCGTACGGACGTATCAGGGCGAGACGAAGGACACGGTCGCGGTCTATCCGGGACGGCGAGACGGGCTGGTCGCGCCCCGCCCGACCGTCACGTTCTCCACGTCGGCCTTTCTGAGCCCCTGAGTCGCCCTTTGTGGGCCCCTGACGTCACAGCAACCCCGAAAGTTCACGCGATTCCCGCGCAACCCACACGCCTCGCCGAGTGTCACACCATCGCGAGCCTCTGCCCGCTCCCGACCGATGGAGAGACCTCTTGCGCAAGCGCACCGCCGGCCTGCTGACCGTCGCGCTCCTCGCCTCCGCCGTACCGCCGCTGCTGCTGGCCCCACCTGCCGCCGCGGCGGCCGCGAAGTACGCGGACGACTTCAACGGCGACGGCTACCGCGACCTGGCCCTCGGTGACCCCACCGCGACCGTGGGCGGCAAGAAGGAGGCCGGCGCGGTGGTGGTCGTATGGGGCTCGGCGACGGGGCTCGACACCGCCAAGCGCACCGTCGTCACGCAGAACACGCCGAACGTCGCGGGTACGGCGGAGACGGGTGACTCCTTCGGCGCCGACATCACCACAGTCGACCTCGACAAGGACGGATACGGCGACGTCATCGCCACCGCGCCCGCCGAGGCGGACGGCTCCTACCACGGCACGTTCACCGTCCTGTGGGGCTCCAGGTCCGGCCTGACGCGCGGCAGTTCGCATCACAACCCCGCCTGCAAGACCTGCGGCTTCGCCAAGGATCTCGCCGTCGGGGACTTCAACGGCGACGGCCGGCAGGACGTCGTCGCGGTCGACGACGAACACATCTGGTATCTGCGCGGCCCATTCACCAAGTCCGGCGGGCGCGGCGCCGCCACGAACCTCGACCCGGTCGACGGCGAGGACATCAACCCCGAACTCGTGGTCTCCGGCAAGGTCACCAAGGACGGCACCGCCGACTTCGCGGTCATCGGCTACGACGCGGACACCTGGACCAACCGTGTCTGGTTCTACCGGGGCGGCGCGGGCGGCCCCGCCAAACCCACCAAGAAGACCGGCCTGCCCTCGTCGTCCGACGTCTACGGCATCAGCGCCCAGATCGCCGACTTCGACAAGAACGGCTACGGCGACCTCGCGGTCGGCATCCCCCGCGGCGGCAGGGGCGGCGTGGTGCACGTCCTGCGCGGCACATCCACCGGGCCGAGCTCCACGGTCAAGACCCTCAGCCAGAACACGGCCGGCGTCCCCGACGTGTCGGAGTCCGGCGACGGCTTCGGCGGCGACGTGTCGGCCTGGGACACGAACGGCGACGGCTACCCGGACCTCGCCGTGGGCAGCTCGATGGAGATGCTCGGCGGAAGCTACTTCCGCGAGGGCGCCGTCACGGTTCTGCGCGGCGGCACCTCGGGCCTCACCGGCAAGAACGCCCGCCAGTACAGCCACGCCACCACCGGAGTCGAGGGCGAACCCACCGAGGACGCCTGGCTCGGCACCTCGGTCCTGCTGCGCGACTACAACCGCGACAACCGCGCCGAACTGGTCGCCACCGCCCCCGAGATGGGCCGCCTGCACCTCCTGCGCGGCACCGCGTCGGGTCCGACGGGCGCGGGCTCGACGCTGCTCACGGCCGCCCAACTCGGCCTGGGCTCCCGCCCTTACTTCGGGGCGAGGCTGGCGGACTGACGCCGCGCACTCGCCGAATCACCGAATCACCGAATCACCGACTCACCGACTCACCGACTCACCGGACACGGAGACACAACCGACGTGAAGCACCCCCTGCGCACCACAACAGCCCTGGCTGCGCTCGCCGTCACCGGCATCGTCCCCCTGGCTCTCACCACCCCCGCCTCCGCCGCCCCCTCCGGCCTCCAGGGCGACTTCAACGGCGACGGCTACCGTGACGTCGCGATCGCCGCCCCGGCCGCCACGGTCAGCGGCAAGTCGTGGGCCGGCCAGGTCGCCGTCGTGTACGGCACGGCGAGCGGGTTGGACCCGGCCAAGCGGACGGTGATCAGCCAGAACACGGCCGGTATTCCGGGCGGCGCGGAGACCGACGACATGTTCGGCGACGCGCTCGCCGCCGCCGACCTCAACCGCGACGGCTACAGCGACCTGATCGTCGGCGCGCAGTACGAGAAGACGGGCGACCGCGACGAGCACGCGGGCACGGTCGTCGTGGTCTGGGGCTCGGCATCCGGCCTCAAGGGCGCCACGACGGTGAAGAACCCGCAGCCGTTGCCCGGCAGTTACTTCGGCCTGAGCATCGCCGCCGCCGACTTCACCGGCGACGGAAAGCCGGACCTCGCGATCTCCGCGCAGAGCGACTCGGGTACCTCCCCGTTCCGGATCCGGCTGGTCCGCGGCCCGTTCACCAAGTCCGGATCGACGGGCGCGGTCTCGTCGTACGCTCCGGGCGTCGACCGGCCCCAGCTGATCGCGGGCCGGGTCAGCGGCGACACGAAGGCCGACCTCGTGGTCACCGGCCTCAAGCCCACCGGGGACCAGCCCCTCGCGACCGCCGTGTACTACCGGGGCACCGCGAGCGGCCTCAGCAAGGCGGCAAGCCTGCGCCCGGGCTGGGCGGCGGCGATCGGCGACCTGAACAAGGACGGCTACGGCGACATCGTCCTCGGCAACCCGGCCGAGCCCGACACCGAGCCGTCCGCCTCCAAGGGCGGCAAGATCCACGTGATCTACGGCACGGGCTCGGGCCCGAGCGCGACGCGCCGTGTCACGTACACCCAGAACACCGCGGGCGTCCCGGACTCCTCCGCGTACGGCGACAGGTTCGGCCAGGCGCTGGCGATCGGCGACTTCGACAAGAACGGCTACGGCGACCTCGCAGTCGGCGCACGTGGCGACTCCGAAGCGGGCTCGATCACGCTGCTCAAGGGCTCGCCGTCCGGCCTGACCACGACGGGGGCGGTCCGGCTGACGCAGGACAGCGCCGGAATCCCCGGCACGAACGAGTGGGGCGACGGCTTCGGCTCCACGCTGCTGGCCTCCGACGTGAACCGCGACGGCCGCGCCGACCTCACCGCCATCGGCGTCGGCGAGAACAGCCCCGCGGGAGCGGCCTGGTTCCTCCCCCAGGCCGCAGCCACGGGCTCCTTCTCCTTCTCCCCGACGAAGCTCGGCCTGTCGACGTCCCAGGGCGGGGCGTTCGGCGAGGACCTGGCGGGTTAGCCGCTCCACGCCGAGCCGCGGGGCGCACGACGTCCGACGCGGTGAGCTCCGGGACGACCCCTCACCGCCGCTTCCCATCAGTTCTCAGGAGACCCCCATGATCAGACACCACCGCAGACTCGCCCTCGCGACGGTCACCGCCGCCGCGCTGACTGGCGGGCTGCTCACCTTCTCGGCCTCCACGGCGAGCGCCGCCACCTCGCCCCGCGCCTACAAGGCGGACTTCAACCGCGACGGCTACGGCGACGTCGCCTTCGCCGCCCCCTACGCGAAGGTCGCCGGCAAGGGCATGGCCGGCTATGTCGCCGTCGTCTACGGCAGCGCCTCCGGCCTCAACACCGCCAAGCGCAGCATCGTCAACCAGAACACCACCGGCGTCCCCGGCACCGCCGAGGCCGAGGACACCTTCGGCCAGGCGCTCGCCGTGGCCGACCTCAACAGTGACGGTTACACGGACCTCGCGGTGGGCGCCCCCGGCGAGAACAACGGCGCCGGTTCGATCACCGTGCTGTGGGGCTCGGCGAGCGGCCTGAAGAACGGTACGTCCGTGAAGGACCCGACGCCCACCAGGGCCGACGGCTGGGGCACCGTACTGGCCGCCGGTGACTTCAACGGCGACAAGAAGGCCGACCTGGCCTCCGGCACCAGCGCCTCGTACGCGTACATCGTCAAGGGCGGCTTCACCAAGTCCGGCACCACCGGCGGCACGCAGAAGGTCACCACGCCTGAGAGGGCGGTGTTCGGCATCGACGCGATCGACGCGGGCGACACCAACGGCGACAAGAAGGCGGACCTGGTGCTCACCTACCGCACCGCGCTCGACTCGCACGAGTCGGGCAGCTGGTCCAAGGGCGCCGCCTACCTCGGCGCCTCCACCGGCGTCGTCGTCACCCAGCCGCGCCCGCTGAACGGCGGGACCTCGCTGGCCCTCGGCGACATCGACGGGGACGGCTACGACGAGATCGCCATCGGCAACGTCTTCGAGCAGGAGAACGACCACACCGGCACCCTCGGCGGCCAGGTCGTCGTCATCCGCGGCAGCCAGGGCGGCCCGATCAACGGCGACGCCCCCATGGCCCAACTCACCCAGTCCTCCACGGGCGTTCCCGGCACTGACAAGGCAGGCGACGCCTTCGGCGGCTCCCTCTCCATCGGCGACGTCAACGGCGACGGCTTCGGCGAACTCGCCATCGGCGTCACCTTCAAGGACATCGGCGCGGCCGAGGACACGGGCCTCGTCGTCCTGATGAACGGCTCGGCCTCCGGCGTCTCCCGCACCGGCGCCCGCACGTTCTCCCAGAACACCCCCGGCGTCCCCGGCACCGCGGAGTCCACGGACTACTTCAGCTCGGACGTCCTGCTGACCGACGTCACCAAGGACGGCCGCGCCGACCTGACGATCACGGCGGGCTTCGAGGACGAGGGCGTCGGCGCGGTGACCGCGCTGCGGGGCTCCGCGAGCGGCATCACCACCACCGGCGCGAAGTCCTTCGGCCCGGGCACGTTCGGGCTCTCGCGCACGTACGGGGCGTTCGGCGCCGCTCTCACCGGCTGACACGGCTGGTCCAGGAGCACGTCCGAGCCCGTCCCTAGGGCGACACCCTGACCGACCACCGAGAACAGCACCATCTTCCCCTTAGGGGATGTCACAGCTCGGCCGCAAAGCCGGGCCCGAAACCCCGGGCCCGGCACGGGACTCTCAGGAACCAGGTACGTTCGAAGACGTGGCTGGATTCAGGATCGGACGCGGCCGAAGCAACGGCGCTCCTCACGCGCGACCGCAACAACCTCCGTACGGACAGGCCCCGCAGGGTCCGCCGTACGGCAATCCCACGGCGCCGCAGCAGCCGTACGCCCCGCAACAGCAGTGGCCGCAGGGCAACGGCGGCCAGGGCGGTGGCTACGGCGGCCAGGGCCATGGCGGTCACGGCGGCGGCCGGGGCGGCGCGGGGGGCTACGACGAGCCGGAGTACTTCGGCGACGGCGGCGGGTACGCACCCCACCCCGGGCCGGACCCGTACGCGGCCAACAACCCCGGTCACACCCAGGCGTTCTCGGTCGGCGAGGAGCCGTACAACCAGGGCGGGACGTACCACGCGGGCTCGACCGCGCCGGCCGCCCCCATCGGCCCGCGGCTGCACTGGAAGGCGCTGCTGAGGGGCATAGTCGTCGCCCCCAACCAGACCTTCCTCCAGATGCGCGACTACACGATGTGGGGCCCCGCCCTCATCGTGACCTTCCTCTACGGCCTGCTGGCGGTCTTCGGCTTCGACGGCGCCCGCGAGGAAGCGATCAACGCGACCCTCTCGAACGCGGTCCCGATCGTCCTGACCACCGCGGTGGCGATGGTCCTGTCCGCCTTCGTCCTGGGCGTGGTCACCCACACCCTGGCCCGCCAGCTCGGCGGCGACGGCGCCTGGCAGCCCACGGTCGGCCTCTCCATGCTGATCATGTCCATCACCGACGCCCCCCGCCTCGTCGTCGCCATGTTCCTCGGCGGAGACGCCCCCTTCGTCCAGCTCCTCGGCTGGGCCACCTGGGTAGCGGCCGGCGCCCTCCTCACCGTCATGGTCAGGCGCTCCCACGACCTCCCGTGGCCCAAGGCCCTCGGCGCGTCCGCGATCCAGCTGATCGCGATCCTGTCGATCGTGAAGCTGGGTACGTTTTAGCTGTCCAAGCGGTACGGAGAAGGGCTCCCGGCGGTGCACGCCGGGAGCCTTTCTCGTGGTCGACACATGCGCGTCAGTGATGCTGGCCCTGCCGGCCGAGGGTCTCCACCGGGGTCGCGCCGGGGCGGGTCCACTGCGGGACGGGGCGGCCGGTCGGACCCCAGGTGGCCTTCCCGTCCGCGTCCGTGCGCCAGTACCAGCAGATCGGGGCGCCATGCCCACCGACCGGTGCGCCGGCCTCAGGGGCCTTGGGCCAGCCCTCGGGGTTGTCCTCCCACCCTTCGCGGCGGCCGTAGGGCGTCATGTCGAGCAGGCCGAGGGAGCCGTTGACCGGCTCGTTGCCGCGGCCCGTCGTGGAGTAGGTGAGGAACACGCGGTCACCGTCGCGCAGGAAGCAGGTGATGTACCCCATGTCTCCGCCGACCGGCTCGTCCAGGCCCCGCACCGAGTACCAGGGCTGGGTGTAGCCCATGAACTCGACGTAGGAGGCCACCTCGTCCCAGCGGCCCGTGGTCACGATGGCGAACGAGACGCCGCGGGCGTTGAGGTAGACGGCGTCCTTCATGTGCCAGGCCGTGGTGGTGCAGCCCTCGCACTGCCCCTGGTGCGGTGCGCCGTCGTACCACATGTGCTTGTAGACCACGAGCTCGTCGCGGCCCTCGAACAGGTCCAGGAACGGAACCGGCCCGTCGGGCCCGACGACCTCGACCCTCCCGTCGAACTCCACCATCGGCAGCCGGCGACGGGCCGCCGCGATCGCGTCCCCCTCGCGCGTGTGGGCCTTCTCCCGGACCAGCAGCTCGTCACGGGCGGCCTGCCAGGTGGCCAGGTCGACGACGGGCGGGCGGCCGGGCAGCGCGGTGGCCGGTTCGTCCGGAGTGCTCGTCATGGTGTCCTCCGAGGTGTCTCGTACGACGGTCACCAGAACAGACTCGCGCCCCGGCCGGAACTCATCGCACCCGGCGACTTCCTCGGTTACTGGACGTCCACGAAGTCACCGGCCGCGCTGACCGCCGGAGTCGTCGCGGTACCCGCGAAGCTGTAACGGAAATAGCCGTCGGTGGAGGCGGTGACGGTCGTCTTGAGGTTGCCCGTCGAGTTGGACTTGATCGTCTTCACCGTGGTGTAGGTGGTGCTGCCCTTCTTCCGGAACTGCAGCTTCACCGGCTGGTTCGTGTAGCCGTGGTACAGGTTGTCCTCCCAGTTGGCCCGGGAGAGCTTGCCGGTGACCGTGATCGTCTTGCCCTTCTTCACCGGCTCCGGCGAGGCGTTGACCGTCAGCTTCGAGTTGCGCTGCACCTTGAACGTGGTGGCCGCGTCCCGGTGGATGTAGTTGTAGTCGTTCGCGGAGACCAGCGTGCTGAGGTCCCAGGTGGCCGCCGCCGCGTTGTTGACGAAGCCGGTCGCCGCCTGCGGGTCGAACGTCAGGATGCCCGAGCAGGTCGACGTGGTGGCGCTCACCTCGACGCACGTGATGTCACCGTCGTCGTACCAGATCTGCGCGTAGTTCGGACGCGGACCGGCGCCGTGGATGTACGTCGTCTCCTTGATGCCCGAGTCGTCCGACGCGGTCACCGAGACCTTGGCGGACACGACGTTGGTGGTGCCGACCACGACCGGCTTGCCGCCGTTGACGACGACCTTGTCGATCGTGATGTTGCCCGAGCCGCCGTCCGCCGCCTGCGCAGCGGTGGCACCGGTAGCACCGGCGACCAGCGCGACGCTGGTGCCGAGCAGGGCAAGGCGCGTGAGTGCGCGCATGAATGTCCCCCCACGGGATTCTTGCTTGATCAGATGGATCGGATCGATCGGATCGGAATGGATCGGATCGATCAGAGGGAGCGTAAGGCGTTGGCCAACGCTTCACCACACTTTTACCGTACGTACGTCCAGTCCACGCAGGTCAGAGCGCTTCCGTGTTCGCCTTGACCGCTTCCCCCGACCGGTGCACGGGCGGCAGCACACTCCACGGGAAGTTGATCCACTCGTCGGTGCGCTTCCACACGTACTCGCACTTCACGAGGGAGTGGGACTTCTCATAGATCACGGCGGACCGCACCTCGGCGACATGGTCGACGCAGAAGTCGCGGACGAGCCGGAGGGTCTTGCCGGTGTCGGCGACGTCGTCGGCGATCAGGACCTTCTTGTCGGTGAAGTCGATCGCGTTGGGAACGGGGGCGAGCATGACGGGCATGTCGAGGGTGGTGCCCACTCCCGTATAGAACTCGACGTTCACCAGGTGGAGGTTCTTGCAGTCGAGGGCGTAGGCGAGGCCGCCGGCCACGAAGACGCCGCCGCGGGCGATGCTGAGGACGAGGTCGGGCTGGTACCCGTCGTCGGCGATGGCCTGCGCGAGTTCGCGTACGGCGGTGCCGAAGGTCTCGTAGGTCAGGTTCTCGCGTATGCCGCTCATGCCGCCATCACACCTGTGTGCGGTGGAAGTTGAGGTAGGACCGCGAGGCGGTGGGCCCGCGCTGCCCCTGGTACCTCGACCCGTACCGCTCGCTGCCGTACGGGAACTCGGCGGGCGAACTGAGCCGGAACAGGCACAGCTGGCCGATCTTCATGCCGGGCCAGAGCTTGATGGGGAGCGTGGCGAGGTTGGACAGCTCCAGCGTCACGTGTCCGGAGAAGCCGGGGTCGATGAAGCCGGCGGTGGAGTGGGTGACCAGGCCGAGCCGCCCGAGGGAACTCTTGCCCTCCAGCCGGGAGGCAAGATCATCGGGGAGGGTGATGACCTCGTACGTCGAGGCGAGGACGAACTCGCCGGGGTGGAGGATGAACGGCTCGTCACCCTCCGGCTCCACCAGCCGCGTCAGATCGGCCTGCTCGACGGACGGGTCGATGTGGGGGTACCGGTGGTTCTCGAACACCCGGAAGTACCGGTCCAGCCGCACATCGACGCTGGACGGCTGCACCATGGTCTGGTCGTAGGGATCGATCCGTACCCGTCCGGCGTCGATCTCGGCCCGGATGTCCTTGTCTGAGAGAAGCACGTCCCGAGGATACGCAAGGCACGCGGAGCCACCACCATCGGACGACTCCGCGCGCGCTGCCGTACTGCTTACCGCGAGTTACCGCTTCTCAAGAGTCACCGGCACGACGCTGCGGAGCCGGGCGCACCGCGGACATCGGACGAGCCGTCCGGGTCCGAGGCGGTCGGCCTGCTGCATCGGGAACGATCCGGTGCTGAACACGTGCCCATCGGCACAACGGACGACGGTGCGCTCCATCAAGTCCTAGAGTCCCTTCCCCAAGAGCCGCGTCCGACTGCTGCCCGCCGGACGACGAGAGGCCACATTACGGGATGAAAGGGACGGCCATCCAGGGGGCACTCCGACCCACCCGGACCCTGTTCCACCCCTCCACCGTACGCCCCAACTCCCGCCCCACGCAGCCCCATCGCCCCCCTCAAAAAACCCTCGGGCCCCACGGCTTCAGCACCGGGGGCCCGACATGAGGTAAAGTGACCACGCGTTCCGACACCGGCCCCGACCGGCGTCTTACGCGGGTGTAGTTTAATGGTAGAACATCAGCTTCCCAAGCTGAGAGCGCGAGTTCGATTCTCGTCACCCGCTCCAGAATTTGCCCCCAGGTCAGCGGCCTGGGGGTCGTTTGTTGTCCAGTCCAATTTGCGGGCGGCGTGCCCTCCGCGTGCCATAAGTCCAGGTGAATGCCCCTCCCGAAGGGCCTTAGAATGCCTGGTCTGGAACGCCGCTGCGGCGTCGGGGACCGAAAGAGCAAAGGGTGTGCGACGCAGCGGAACCGAGCGCGCCTGGGGGTTGAAGATCTGTCCTGACACAGATCTCGGCCCTGGCACTGTCTCTCCCATCCTCGACCGGCTCACCGAACACGGCTGGATCACCGCTCGCGTCGAAAGCAGCACCCCATCCGGGACGCCCCGCGCGCCGCTACTGAGATCCCTCCCGGCTACTCGGCCATGGCCTGATCCGCATCGCGGGTCGGGCTCCTGCCGTGTTGGGAGCCACCTGGGAGCCGAGTTCGGAATCCGGCTCCCGGGCGCCGACCTGGGCCCGCACCACCCTCTTGCACCTTCGCCCTCGATCCCGTCAGGAACCGACCAGAGACGACACTTTCGACCACTCTCGTGGATACCTGGAGAAAGGGCGACCGGCCGGTCCCCTCGCGCCAGTACGCTCGTCATACGGCCCGCCCGTGACCCCGGCCCTCTCCGTGCTGTCCAGTTCCGCGCAACAGAGGCCCTGCGCAAGGCGAAAGCCACCCCAGTGACGGAGGAGATGGGGCGCATGGGCCCGCATCCCGAACTGTTCGACGAGTTGCGTGTGGTCACGGTCGGCGGCGAGTTGGACGTGACGACCGCGCCGGCCTTCGCTCGTGATCTGGAGGACGCCCGGTACGGCAGCGGGCGGCTGTTCCTCATAGTCGACCTGCTCGGCGTGACGTTCATGGACGGCAGCGTCCTGGACCCGCTGTGCGCGGCGTGGGAGGACTGTCATGAGCGGCTCGGATGGGTGCGGGTCGTGCACGACCGGCCAGGCGCAAGTCTCGTGTTCCGGGCCAGCGGTCTGCAGGAGCGTTTCCCGCGGTACGCGAGCCCCCAGGATGCCTGGAACGGCATACCCGCCGACCGCGCGGCGGCAGACCGGGCCACGTAATGTACGGCGCAAGTCGGACGGCGTCTCACCCCGAAGTGCCCCGGCCGCCAGGGAGCGGAGAACGGTGATCAGCGACGGCATGGCCGAGTTCCTGCGGTCGCTGCACCGGGGCGAGGCCGACGACCCGGCGCAGGCGTGTGCGCGGGCGTTGGGCGCCGAGGGGGTCACGCTGTCGCTGCTGGTCGGTGCCAAGCGGTCGGCCGAGCCGCTGTGGTGCCATCCCGAGCTGAGCGCGCGGTTCGAGGAACTCCAGTTCACGCTGGGCGAGGGGCCGGGGCCGGACGCGGTCCGGTTCGGCTCACCCGTCGTCGAGCCGGACCTGGACCGGGTGCGCCCCGAGCGGTGGCCCGCGCTACTGCAGGCCGCGCGCGAGCTGGGCGTGCACGGTGTGTGCTGCTTCCCGCTGGGCATCGGAGCCATCCGGATCGGCGTACTGACCCTGCTGTGCGACGGCGAGCGGCGGCTGAGCCAGCAGCAGTACACGGACGCCACCGCACTGACAGCCGTGCTGACCAGCGCTCTCCTGAACGGCGACCGACGCGACGGAGACGCGGACATTCCCGGGCTCGGCTCGGCCCTGGAACCTCCCTCGGTGCTGCGCCGCGCGGTCGTGCACCAGGCCACGGGAATGATCAGCGTCCAGCTGGACGTGTCCATGGAGGAGGCCCTGCTGCGCCTGCGCGCCCACGCGTACAGCAGCGAGCGCCCCCTCGGCGAGATCGCGGCGGACGTCGTCGCCCGCAGACTGCGCTTCGACGACGACTTCAACAATGATGTAAGCGGGCCGTATTCGCCCGACGATGGGAAGGGATGATCAGCATGGCCCGCGAACGACGTCTGGCCGAGATCTTCGTGGAGGTCGCAGACTCCCTCGTCGAGGACTTCGACGTCATCGACCTGCTCCAGCGGCTGTCCACGCGCTGCGTAGAACTGCTCGACGTTTCGGCGGCCGGGATCCTGCTCGCGGACGCTCAGGGCGAACTGCAGATCATCGCCGCCTCCGACGAGCACACCCGCCTGCTGGAACTCTTCGCGCTCCAGCACGACCAAGGCCCGTGCGTCGAGTGCTACCGCACCGGCACCGTCCGCACCAACATCGACCTGACACGGCCGGAACCGACCGTGGGCTGGCCCCACTTCGCCGCCCGCGCTCGCGAAACGGGGTATGTGAGCACGCACGCCATCCCGCTGCGCCTGCGCAGCCGGGTCGTCGGCGCGCTCAACCTCTTCCAGACCACCGCGCAGCGCCTCGGCGACGACGACATCGCGCTCGCCCAGGCACTCGCCGACGTGGCCACCATCGCGATCCTCCAGCAGCGCACCCTGGAACAGTCGCACGTCGAGAACAGCCAGATGGAGTCCGCGCTGACCAGTCGCGTCCTGATCGAGCAGGTCAAGGGCGTCCTGGCGGAGCGCTGGAACACCTCCGTCGACGACGCCTTCGCCGCGTTCCGGTCGTACGCCCGCGCCCATCACCTGCGCCTGTCGGAGCTCGCCACGCGGATCATCTCGGGCGCCTTCGACACCGCCGCCATCCCGCCACCGGCACCGGACCGGACCGGCGACGACCGCGGCTGACCGCCGTCACACCCCCGGCGCCGCCCGGCCGGTCCCGGTGTCGATGAGGATCTGTTCGGCGTGCGTGACGTTGTCGGAGCGGACGGCCTTGGCCATCGCGGCGCGTGCCGCCTCGGGCGTCGCGTGCGGTGGGACCACGAGGAGGGAGAAGTGGTCCTGATCACCCCGGGTGACGAGAACGGTGTCGTCGCCGACCGGGAAGGAGTCGATATGGACGACGCGGTCGTCGACGAGCAGTCGCGTTGGCAGCGCGTCCCAGGCTCCGCCGTCCAGGCCGACGCGCGTGACCGGCCCGAGGTACTCGGTCAGTGCGGAGATCAGGGCGGGAAGCTCGGCTGCGATTTCACGTGATCGCGGCCACCACGCCCCGTCGAGAACGCCCCGGCGGTCGTGCGTGGTCTCCAGCCGTACGACAGCCGTCCCGGGCTTCACCACCTGGTGGACGGCGTCCGGCAAGAGCCTGGTCACACGCGGGGAGCCGGAGTCGGACATGACACTCGCCTGTCCGCGAGAGATACGGAGTGACTTCCTCGTTTCACGGTACTCTGCGGCCCACAGCAGCCGGAAAGCTCGCTGGTCACATGCGGAGCCCGCGGGTCACGCCGGACTACAGTGAAAGATCGAGTCCGCAGATCCGTGCCCAAGGGGAACAACGAGGTCGTCATGCAGCCCAAGGAAACACCCTCGGACGGACACGCCGACGTACGCATCGTCGCCGCCTCACCCGAGGACGCCCGCCGGGTCGCGGAGGTTCTCCGCCGCTGCTTCGCCGCCACAGAACAGCGCAGCTACCCCGTGGACACCGAGGGAGGGACGCTCCTCCGGCTCACCGTGGACACCACGCGCGCGGCAGAACCGGCGCGGTCCTGGCTGGAGTCCAGCCGCTCCTCGGGCAAGGACGACCGCCGGAAGTGAGGCGATCTCCGGGAGCGGTCCGTTCGGCCTCTTCGGGGAGTAGCGTGAAGTAATCGGGAGCACTTCGCGCACCGGCCCCGATAACCGGTGTCGTTCCTGGTGAGCAACGACACCGGACAACTGCCCACGCGCAGAGGTCCGGGGACGGGTTCGCATGATGTCCGCGATCACCGACCATCCGGCGCTGCGCGCCGTGCCCTTCAGGGCGCCGACCGCACGCCTCGCCCTCAAACCTGTGAGCCCCTCCCCGGAACGGGTTGAGCTGGACGGAGCCTGGTGGCCCCGCTCACGGGACCTGACGGATGAACTCCCCGCGCTGGCCGACGTACTGGACCCGCTGTGGGGACGGATCACCCGGATCGCCGTCAACCCCCGCTACTGGTCGATCATCCCGCCCAGGATCTTCGTCAACGGCCATACGCTGAAGGTCGGTTGGTTCGCGACGGAGCTGGACCCGCACAAGATTCTGCTGCTGTCCCACACGGCGGGCCGCTGGGACCTCCTGGTGATTCCCCCGGAGACCAGTGCCCCCTCGGCCGCCAGGCTGATGGCCGCTGCGAGCGCGAGCACCGGCCCGCAGTTGACCGCGACCGCCCTCATGACGGCGGAGCAGGCCGACGGCACCTCCTGGTCGTGCGACGCGGGCACCGGACGGCCCGGCCGACTGGCGGCGGCGATGTGACCATCCGCGTCACCGCCCCGGCCGTAACGAGGCCGCCCGGATCGCATGGCCGTCGCGTTGACACGGACCGCCGCCGGACATGGGCTGGCCGCACGGCGCAGGGCCATGCCACCCCGGAACACACGGCGAAGCAATCCGCCCACCCGCCTCGCCCAGATCCCGCAGGAACCCACGTACCGGACAACAGCGAGGCCGGCCCTGACCGTTTCACAGACCGTCAGGCACAGACGATGAAGGGCAGGATCACGGAAGCCTTCCGGCGGAACGGAAGCGGCCCCCGATGATGTACGACCAGACGCGCGCCCAGCAGCCCGCGGACCGCACCCCGGGCGCGAAGCCGCTGCTCCCGTCGAACGAACAGGACAAGATCGTCCAGCGCCTACGACGAAGCCACCGCACTGCTCGTGAACGCCCTCGCGGAACGGCGGCGTCCTCTTCGCGCCGGCCGCCAGGACCGGGACCCCGACGCACAGTCCGACGAACTCCGGCAAGCGCTGAGGCAGTACCGAGATCACCCAGCGACTGCTCCAGCTCTAGGCCGCCGCAGGTCCGCGCTGCGACGGAGCACGGAGTAGTGTGGACGGTACCGAGGGCAATTCGCACACCGGCTTCCACGCCGGGTCGTTCTCGGCGAAAGATGAAACCCGGACCGCCGCTGAGGCTGCCCGGAGACGGGTCCGCATCATGTCGGCGACCTTGCACCCCACCCTGCACCCCGAGCCCGTCGCAGCCCCGGCCGCGCGTCTCGCATTGAAGACCGACGGCACCTCGCGCGGACTCCTGGACGGTGCCTGGTGGCCCCGCTCCCGGGATCTGCTGAGCGAACTGCCCGCGCTGACCGACGTGTTGGACCCCTTGGGGGGCCGCATCACCCGCATCGCCGTCAATCCGATGTACTGGCCGGTCATCCCACGCCAGGTTCCCGTGGGCGGCCACATCGTCAAGGTCGGCTGGTTCACCCCGGAAATCGACCCGCACAAGCTGCTGCTGCTCTCCTACCGCACCGGACGCTGGGACCTGCTGATCATCCCGCCCGAGACCGGGGCGGAGTCGGCGGCCCGGCTGATGGCCGCCGCGTCCGACCACGACGGCCCGCCCCTCACTGCGAGCGCGCTCATCGCCGCGGACAAGGCCCGGCACGGCGTCGCCGCGACCGACGGGCCACTGGACCCGGACGAGGCATGGGAGTACGAGGGCGGCGCCTCCGCGGTGTCCACGGTCGTCCCGGAGCAGCCCGGTGCGCCCGGTCGGGCCAGTCACCTGATCGTCGGTAAGTGAGGCGGCCGCCATGAACACCTTCCTTACAGCCGCCGCCTTCATCGTCCTCATCGCAGTGGCGGCATACGTGATCCACCGGCTCAACCTCCAACACGCCGACAGGATCGCCGTGCACCGGTACACCGCCGCCCTGCCCGGCCGCCGCGGACGCGTCACGCCGCAGCCCCCGGTGGAACCGGACCGATCCGAGTCACCGACCGCCGGCGAACGACGTGACCACCGCGACGGAGGCCGCGGCCGCTTCCCGCCGCGCCGCCGCCGCAGCCGTACCACTCACCACAGGTGACCAGCCGCTTTCCGTCACCGGGCCATCGACTGTGCGGGGAGCGGCCGGGGGCCCATGAACCGAGGCGTCATGACTCTTCCGCAGCTGAACATCTACCGGCACGACCGGGGCAGGCGAGCACTGATCACCCTGGCCGGCGAGATCGACCCGGCTACCGCGCCCCAGGTGCGCGCTGTTCTGGAGCGATGCCTGAGTGACGGCATCACCACCATTGACGTCGATCTGACCACCGTCGGCCTCTGCGACAGCAGCGGCCGGCGCGTCTTCCTCGACGCGTCGCGGCACGCCGCCGAGACCCACGCGTGCCTGCGGCTGCACCACCCGTCCCCGCAGACCGCACGGCTCCTCGCGGACACCGGCTCCGATCTTCTGCTCCTGTGACGGCTCCGGGAGAGATGTGGTGCACAACGGGCCGGAGAGCCATCTGTTCCGACCGTGTGTGACATGCCGCGTCTGGCGTAGTGGGCTGTTCGGCGTGGCAGGTCGCGTCACTCTGTGCGGGTTGATCGCGGTCGTGCCAGGAGCCCGTGTGTACAGATCACGTGAGCGGGTCGAGCGCATCCGCCGTGCCCGTAAGACGGACCGCGCATGTCGGTGCGGGCACTGGACTCGCTGTACGAGGTGAGCATGGACACGGCGGCCGAAGCTTCGACGACGCCGGCGCAGGGGTGCGGCTATGGCAGAAGGTGAGCGGCAGCCTGACAAGGGCATGCTGGACCGGTCGGAAGGGTTCGGTGAGCGGCTGCTGGGGATGCTGTTGGACCGGGCACACGAGATGCCGCCGCAGCTGATCGCACCGCTGATCGCGGAAGAGGTGGCCAGGGTCGGTGGCCGCGACGTCTCGATCCTGCTGCAGGACTACGGCCAGCAGGTGCTGGTGCCGCTGCCGGGTCGGCGACTGATGGTCGGCGAGCCTGAGCCGATCGATGACTCTCCCGCCGGCACGGCCTTCCTGCACGCGACCCCTGCCGAGGTGCCGCAGTCCGACGGCGTCCGGATGTACCTACCGTTGCTGGACGGCAGCGACCAGGTGGGCGTGATGGCCCTCACCCTCGACACCCTCGATGACAACGACCGGCGGCTGCTGCGCAGACTCGCCGGCCTGGTCGCCGACATACTGGTCACCAAGCACAGCTACACCGACCAGTTCTTCCTTGCCCGGCGCCGCGAACCGATGAGCGTGGCCGCGGAGATCCAGTGGTCCCTGCTGCCGCCGCTGGCGATGTCCGTCCCGCAGGTCGCGGTGGCCGGAATCCTGGAGCCTGCCTACAGCGTCGCAGGCGACAGCGTCGACTACGCCCTCAACGAGGACATCCTGCACGTGGCCATGGTCGATGCGATGGGCCATGGCCTGGACGCCGCCACGATGGCGACCGTCGCCGTCGGGGCCTACCGGCACGCCAGACGTGCCGACATCGGCCTGTCCGAGATCTACACGTTCATGGACCGGGCCATCGCCGAGCAGTTCGGGCCCGACCACTTCGTCACCGCGCAGATGATGCGTCTGAACATCGCAACGGGCCACCTGCAGTGGGTCAACGCAGGCCACCCCGCACCGCTGCTGATCCGCAACCACCAAGTCGTCCGGCAACTGACAGGCCCGACCACCTTGCCAGTCGGCTTCGGCGGTGAAGAGCCCCAGATCAGCCGGCAGATGCTCCAACCCGGCGACCGAGTGCTGTGCTTCACCGACGGCCTGATCGAGGAGCACGAAGCCGGCGAAGAACAATTCGGCGAAGAACAACTCATCCACTGGGTCAACCGCATCGAACACACAGAGAAGGGGGTACGAGCGGTGGTGCGCTCACTCTCCCACGCCCTGAAGCAGCAACGGGGCGGCCGCACCACCGACGACGCGACCCTCTTCCTGATCGAATGGCGAGGGGGCGCCGCCGACCACCTCGTGCTCCTGGAGTGAGCCGAGAACCGCACCACCGAAGACCGGGCCGACGCCACAGGGTCCCGCTGCCTGGCCGGCCTCGGTGCGCACTCGCCCTGGCTGTCCGCCGGTGCGCCCCTGCCCACGGCCACACACGGAATGCTTTCTGTCCGACTGCCGTTGCGATGCCTCGGACATGCGCGAGCCACCGCGCTCTTTGCACCGTCCAGATCCTGGGATTGGGGAGCTTCGGACCGTCCACCACACAGCGCGAGGACTACGCTGCTGTGCAGACGTCCCAGACCCTGGCGGCATGCTGTTGCTGAACACAGATGGCTGCCGGGTGCGGACTCTTCGTCTGTCACCCGGCGCATCCCTGGAGGGAACCGGGTGGGTCCTCTGTCCTGTTGCGCAGGCTGTCGGACCGGCCGCTGCTCTGCCTCCGCCGAAAGTACGCCCCTGCCGGGAGCGCGCCCAGGGGGCCGGAACTCCGGCTCACCGTGCCGCTGCCGGATGGTCTTCCGAACCGAGGCGTCATGCCCCTGCCCCAGCTCACCGTCTACCGCCATGACCGACGGAAACGGGCGCTGATCACCCTGTCCGGTGAGATCGACTTCGAATCCGCGCCGTTGGTGCGCGTGTCCTTGGAGCGGTGCCTGCGAGACGGTATCCGCACGATCGACGTCGACCTCACCGCTGTCAGCTTCTGCGACTGCAGCGGACTCAACGCATTCCTCCGCGCTGCGCAGCAGACCACCGTGGTCGGCGGGACCCTGCGACTGCACCATCCGCCAACGACGCTGGCTCGGATTCTCGACCTCGCCGACTGCGGGTTCCTGCTCCTCGGACCTCCGTTCGACCACCTGCCACCTCCTCTCGGCGACACCCCGACCACGCCCCGTCCAGCTCCACCGCACCGGTCTGCCCCGCTTGCTCCTGTTCTCTCGGGCGATGCGCGATGACGGCGGAACCCGGGTGGGGACAGCCACAGAAGCCGACGGATGGCAGGTGGACAGACTGATGGGATGCGCCTTCGGATTCCCGATACGCGTCGACGGCTCCTGGTGGCTCGGCTTCGAAGGAGCATTGCCGCGCAGTATCGAGCAACTCACGCTGTCCGGCAGCGTCTTCGCATTCGGTGACATCATGATCCGGCCGCACCCGCAGGAACGTGGCCTGGCCCGTCGTGTGCTGGAGCGGCTGCTGACCGACCACCAGGCATCACTCGGCCCCACGTTGGTGGGAGAGCTTCGCAGGCCAGCCGGCCCCACCACGTTCCGCGCACTGGCATTTCCCGTCGGGGAGCGGACCACGGCGAGGATGGACGGCCTCGTCACGATGCCTGGAGGCGGTGGCCCGGGTGGGGTCTGACAGGCGGTCGACCCGTATTCAGATGCTGGTGGCCGAGCAGGCGGTCCGACGAGGTGCCCGGGTGAGTGTGGTGGACGTGTGCACCGCGGCCGTGGCCGCGCTGCCGGTCGGCGGGGCCGGGCTGTCGGCGATGTCCCGGACCACGGCGAGCCATCCGTTGTGCAGCACCGACGACATCAGCGAGCAACTGGAAGAGCTCCAGCTCACGCTGGGCGAAGGGCCCTGCGTGGACGCCTTCACCCATGGCTCGGCCGTCCTGACGCCCGATCTGCTGACCGGTGCCTTGCAGGACCGCTGGGTCGTGTTCGCGGATGCGGCCCTGGAAGCCGGGGCACGCGCCGTGTTCGCGCTGCCCCTGCAGATGGGGGCGATCAGCCCGGGAGTCCTGGACCTGTACGCCGACGTGCCGACCGTGCTGGACGCCGAGGAGCTGGCCGACGCGCTGGCCTTCGCCGATCTCGCGACGCTGCTCCTACTCGATGCGCGGATCGACGAGACGGGCGCACCGGCAGATCGGGGCTTCGAGGACCTGGGCGGATACCGGGCGGAGATCGACCAGGCCACCGGCATCCTCACCGTCCAGCTCGAAGTCGGCATCGACGAGGCCTTCGTACGGCTGCGCGCCTACGCCTTCATGCGGGGACGCCGGCTCGCCGACGTGGCCGCCGACGTAGTGGCCCATCGGCTCCGCTTCTTATCGGACTCGGAACCCGGACGGACCGACGAGGAGACCTGATGTACCGGTGCCATCCGACGAACGTGCCGCGCTTCCCGCCCCTTCCCGGCGGGCATAGTCTCCATCGAGGGTGACACGATGAATCAGCAGCTCCTGGCCAAGACTTTTGTCGAGCTGGCGGACAACCTGGTTGCCGACTTCGACCTGATCGACTTCCTGCGCCTGCTCACCGACCGCTGCGTAGGGCTGCTCGACGCGAGTGCCGCAGGTGTGCTGCTTGCGGACCGCGACGGCGAGCTACGCGTGATGGCCGCCTCCGACGAACAGGTACGGCTGCTGGAGCTCTTCCAGCTGCAGAACGACGAGGGCCCCTGCCTGGAGTGCTTCCACACCGGCACACCCGTGGCGGTCACCGACCTCACCCGGAAGGTCGACCGCTGGCCGCGCTTCGTCACGGCGGCCCACCGCAGCGGCTTCGGCGCCGTCCAGGCACTGCCCATGCGCCTGCGGGACGAGACCGTGGGCGCCCTGAACCTCTTCCGCACCGCTCCCGGCCCCTTCGACCCACTCGCCCCGCACATCGCCCAGGCCTTGGCCGACGTCGCCACCATCAGCCTGCTGCAACAACGCACCGCCCAGCGCAGTACCGTCCTCAACGAACAGCTGCAGACGGCGCTGAACAGCCGGGTGCTGATCGAACAGGCCAAGGGAAAGCTCGCCGAACGTCAGGGCGTCGACATGGAACAGGCATTCAGCGCGCTGCGCGGATACGCCCGCGCCCACAACCGCCGCCTGTCCGACCTGGCCCGCGCCTTCATCGACGACTCCGAACCCCTCCCCGGCCTGGGGTCCTGACCCACTCCGCGCCACAGTCGACACGCTACCGACCGCGATCCCTGCGCCGGGGTTCGCGTTCCGGACGGCCGCCGCCGCCCCTGCGGCGGCGGCCGTCCGTGGCGCGAGGATGGGAAGCCCCCTCCACCGTGTCCTCGCGCGTTGTCCTCCGCGGCGGCGGGACTGGTGGGAACACCCCGTCTGGAAAATGCCGGGAGGACGGAGGCTGGAGCCGCGCTCTTCGGCGATGCGGCTCCGGCCGGGCCTCGTTCTTCCGACTCGGGGGCTGGGAGCCTGGGTGGGGAAACTCGGGAAACTTGGTACCTGACACGGTCGCAGTCCCGTATTCCAGTCCCGTATTCCCTGCGTGGAGCCTAGAGCAGATACAGGCGAAGCGAAACAGGGCCGTTCGCAGGCGCCGCCCCTGTACCCGGGACGTCGTCAAGCGGTCCTCGTCGGAACGCGGGGATCGGCCATCACCTGGTCGTGCAGGCGTGCACAGGTGCGGGTGATCAGACGGGAGACGTGCATCTGAGAGACACCGAGCTGCAGACCGATGCGGGCCTGCGTCATCTCGCAGAAGAACCTCATGTACAGGATCTGGCGTTCGCGTTCGGGCAGGGCCCGCAGCAGGGGTCGTAGCGTCTCACGGTTGACGACCCGGTCGAATCCGGGCTCCATGCCACCGAGAGTGTCGGCCAGCGGGTAACTGTCCGCGGAGCCGCCGGGCAGGGCGTCCAGTGACAGGGCGGTGAAGCTCTCCAGCGCCCCCTGGCCCAGCAATACGTCCGCCTCGGTCAGTCCGGCGTGTGCGGCGATCTCGTGGACGGCGGGTATCGATCCGCCCAGCGAAGTGCTCAGCTCATGGTCGGCGGAGCGGACCTGACCACGCAGCTCCTGTACGCGCCGTGGCACGTGCACGACCCAGAGTTCGTCACGGAAGTGACGCTTCACCTCGCCGAGGATCGTCGGTATGGCAAAACTCGGGAAGGCGGTGCCGAGACTCGGGTCGAAGCGGGACACCGCCTTGACCAGGCCCAGTTGGGCGACCTGCTTGAGGTCTTCGAAGGTCTCACCGCGATGACGGTAGCGCCGGGCCAGCCGTACGGCCATCGGCATCCAGGCGCACACCACCTCCTGGCGCAGCGCGGACCTCTCCGGACCGTCCGGCAGAGCGGCGATACGGCGGAAGGCTGCGTCGGTGTCCGGTGCGTCGTCGTAGCGGTGCGCGCTTCGTGGGCTCTGCGTGCGTTCGGCAGCCATGGGCATGTGTCTCCCTGATCGGTGGCGTCACTCACCGTGGGAGCCGGCAGACCGCAGCACACAGGGGAGCAGCGAGAGCCGCTCCCACGGGGGTGCCTCCGGTCTGAAGCACCGCGGACGGTTTCCCGGACAGCCCGCTTTCAAACCGTTCAGCTGTCTGCGCACCAGTGGCCCCGTGCCCCCAACGGGCCCCGGCGCGGTGCTGATCCGGGGCTATGCTGCTGTACAGACGTCCCGGACCCCGGCGCCGCACCACCCATCGGCCACGACGGCACTCCCGTACATCTCCTGGTCTTCCATCTCCCGGTCTTCTGAACCGAGGCGCCCCATGAGCAGCCCGCGGCACCCGCACGAACCCGAAGGCTCAGAGCGTCCTGTCCTGGACACGGTGCGGCTGCGCCGACTGAACCGCTGGCAGGCCGAGGGTCTGCGGGAGGACCTGGCGGATCTGTACGTGGAGTCGTCCCTCACCCCGCCCGGCGAGGAGTTCCGCGGCCGGCAGGAGTTCCTGCGCCGGCTGGAGCGCGACGTACAACTGCCGGGATTCGACATGCTGGTCGCCGAGGCAGAGGGCTTGACCGGCTGTGTCTCAGGGATCCCCGTGCCACGCGACGGCTCCTGGTGGGAGGGGTTCGACGGACCGATGCCGCAGAACCTGGAACAACTGACCGCGTCCGGGCACGTCTTCGCGATCCTCGAAACCCTCGTCCATCCGCACCAGCACGCCCACGGGCTCGCCCGCCGGCTCCAGGAGAGTCTGCTCGCCGACCATCACTCCTCACTCGGCGTCACCTTGGTGGATCAGTCCGCCCGTACTACCAGTGCCGCCTTCAAGGACCGGGGCTGGCAGGAAGCAGGGCAGATCCACCGCACGCCCGGTCAGGCGGCCCTGCGGGTACTGGTTCTTCCTCTTGGCGAGCGCACGGAGGACCATCCCGACGGCCTCGCCCACAACGACCGCACCCAACGGCCCGAATAGCCCGCACCGGCCGGACACGGCGCGAACGAGGCGTGGAGGAGCGGGGGGATCTGTCTCCGGAGCAGGAGGCGAGGCGGATCGCGGCGGTACGTCGGTACGACATCCGCGTCCATGTGGGGCCGCGTCCTGCGTCACTCGGTGCCGGACGGTCGAGCAAAGGCCGGGCCGGCCCGCTGCTGCGCAGGTGAGCGAGTCACGGATCCACCGCACTGGCTTCTCCGTCGAGGATGCGAGCCGCACCAGCCGCAGTAGCATGGATTGTGGGTTGGCTCACGCTCACGTGCAGCCGCCCGGAAGGGCGACTCCGGCGTGGTTGCGCCGGAGTCGTTGTCACAGCCGCACAGCCGGTTCCGGGCACGCCGGGTCCGTCCGAGGGACGCGGCCCGCATCGAACGGTGTCCCGCCCAGGAGGGACAGGGCCGCCGACTCTCCGACGCCTGGTCTTCGTGCCCCTCGACGACGCACTCCTGGGGCCCGGGCTACGTAAAGATCTCCTACACCAGGAACCTGGTGAGGAAGGCTCCATCGATCGGCACGGACGACAGCTCGCACGCCGCTGAGCGACGGCACGGTCGGAGGGAGGTGTCCGAGTCGTGGCGTTCTTCCCCCTGTTCGTCCTCGTTGCCGTCGTTCTCGTGGCCGATGTGACAGTGGCCGCCGTGCGGGTATCCCGGCGCGCCCGGCGGCGCCCTGTCCGCTGACGGCGACGGGCGGCAGCAGACGGACACGGCCTTGCCGCGTACCGTTCAACTCGTACGACTGCAAACCTCGCCGACGCGGCGGCCGCGGGCGCCAGGCTCTGCGTCGTCGTGGGTGGGGCCGGCGGTCTCTGGCTCACCCAGTGGGCGGTGAGCGCTCGCTGGGAGCGGGTACACGTGCGGAGGCTGCGGTACAAGCTCCCCCAGCTCGATGGGCCCCACCACGAGGACTTCGAGTTTGCGGTACGGGACTTGACGCGCCGTGACGGGAGGCGCTGGGTGATTCAGTCCAAGCACCGGCAGGACGGGGCCTCGGGATCGCCGGTCGGTACCCCGGATCGGACGCTTCACCTCGGAGTGTGCGCCGCTCGCGAAGTCCCAGAAATTGCATCTGGTCGACCGCGGAACGCGCTTCGAAGCCTCTTCAGAGCCGTGGTGGCGGAGTGGCCTCGTGTCCCGTCGGACTCCTCGCGCAGGGGAGCCGTGGGATCGGGGCGACGGGCGAGTTGCCGTAGCTTGGTGCGGCTGTTGTGCTCGACGAGGATCGGCACGTAGTTCGCGATACGAGCGTTACTGAGCGGCTGGTAGCAGTCCTGCACCACCTCCCGCACGACCGCGGCCGGCAACAGGTCGGCGTAGGAGGCCGTCAGGTGGTCTGTGAGCTTCTGAAGGGTGTCGGGCAACGCAGCCTCGACCGTGTTCGCGCCCATGGCGCGCTCCTCACTGTCACAGACGGCCGACCGCGGCAGCCGATCAGTATCCGGGTGCTCGGCGTCGGGCCGTCCACTTCCCACACTTGCACGGATCGCGTCCCTGGAACGGTCCGGCGGGTCTGTTCATCTACTCGCCATCTCGGAGCGGTCGACCTGCGGGCGGGGCGGCAGAGAGGTGCGCGACTGCTGGGCACGGTCCGTACGGCGGGTTAGGGGAGTAGGCTGGTGTTACCGAGGGTATTTCGCGCACCGGCCTCCATGCTTGTGTCGTTTTCGGCGATTGGATACGCCGGGCCGGTTCCGACCGGTCCGGAGCAGGGTTCGCATCATGACTGCGACCGTTTCGTACGCGCCGGCACTCGAAGACCGGTCCTCCTCTCCATCTCTCCGCATGTCGCCGGCTCTCTCCGGTTCGGCACCGGCGCCGCTGGATGGCGCCTGGTGGGCCCGCGCCTGTGATCTGGGGGCGGAACCTCCCTCATTGACTGCGACTCCCGTCTCAGCCGCCTGGCTGATGTCGGCCGCGGGCGCCCCACTGCGAACGTCGACCACGGGCCGGTTGATGGAGGAGGCTGCGCGTCTGCGCACCGTGGCGGCGACCGACCGGGCCGTGGAGGCCGTCTGGGACGCCGAAAGCGGCCATGAGGCGCGCGGTCCGACCTCACGTCCACGGATCCCGGCAGTCACTGCTCCGGTATTCGGTATTCCGACAGTCGCTCTGCCGACGCCGAATCCGGCAAAGGGGGTGTGAGGGTCATGGACATCTTCGTAACCGCGCTGGTGCTCCTGGCGATCGTCGCTGTGGGTGTGCTCCTGATCCACCTGCTCAACAACCAGCACGACGAGCGCATCGCCGCTTTCCACTACGGCCGCTCCCCATCGGCTGTCCGGGGGTTGGCACCATCGGCCCCGTGGAAGCTCCGCGGTCGCGCCGGAACGAGTGGCGCAGGCGATCGCCGCGACCACCGCGACGGGGGACGCGGACGGCTCCGGCCACGGCGCCGGACCCGGATGGCGGGGAAGTGAGTCGCCATGCTCCCCGCCACGCACCCCGTCAGGCTTCTGGCAGACACCAGCACTGAGCCGGTGCTTCCCGGCACCGCGGTCCTGCGGCTGGAGACGACAGCCAAGCGCACGGGAACGTTCGACGGCGTGTGATGGCCGCGGACACGCGACCTCAAGAGCCAGTGGTCGGGTCTCCTCACCGCCCTGACGGCTCGCCTGCGCCCCATCGCCCGCGTGGGCCTCGACGCGAGCGACGGGGGGGTCCCCCCTGGCCGTCTGTTCGTCGACGGGCAGAGTTGAAACCGCGTCGACTCCATCGTCCGTGGCCTGGCGAGTGGCGGAGCCAGGCCGGTGTTTGAGTTCCACCAGGCGGGCTACTCAGCAGGGGCGTCCGGCGGCCGTCCTGGACAAAGGCACCGGAGAGTTGAGTTCACAGCTCCCGGTGCCGTCCGCTGGACACGTACGCCGTCATCTCCCGTTCGCCAGCTGGAGGCGCCGCAGTGCTCGGCGCAGCTCCCGCTGTATCGGTTGCGGGAGCGTCTGGTCCTTCGTCGTGGCGACCAGGGCCGCAGCCACGTCACGGAGCTTGATGTTGCAGTGCTGCGACACGTCCACCAGCAGGTCCCAGGCCCGGTCGCTGGAACACGGTGCCAGGACCATGACCATGCCGCGCGCCTGGTCGATCACCGCACGGCTCGCCAGCGCCCGCTCCAACTGCTCGTTCGTGGCGCGTAGTTCGACGACCTCGGCCAGCAACGCCGCATCCTTCGCCGGAGGAACGGTCCTCAGCAGTCGCCGTTCTTCACGGGGCGTGGTCACCTGGTGCATGGTGCGTACCTCACAGGGCAGTCATCCTGTCCATTGGTGGTCAGCGGCGTGCCAGTTGCCGTTCGCCGGCCGCACCGGGCTTGTAGGCCAGTCCGTAGTGCTTGAAGATCGCTTCCTCCTGCTCGGCGGGCAGCACGTCGTCGGTGCCGATCGAAGGGGCCTGCTTCACCAGTGCTTTGACATAGCCGACCTTGAGATAACCCGGCCCGGCGATCGCATCCTCGAGGGGGACGAAGACCAGACGGTGCCGGGTGGGCAGTCCGGTCCGTACCGTGGCCATGGCCGGCTCATCGGTGGTGGTGTCCACATAGACCGCCTCAAGAACACCGATCTTGTGCGACTCGGCATCGACGACATCGCGGTTGCGCCATTCTCGGACATCGGCTGCGTGAATCATGCCCCTCCCCTTCCAGGCGGCGCGCCCGCCGGTGGTGCGTCGCACTCCCGGTCTTGCGCGTAAAGCCGCCGCAGCGCGTGCCGCAGCGCCCGCTGCATCAGCCGCGAGAGCGGCTCACCCTCCCAGGCGGCGACCAGGGCCGCAGCCACCTCCGGAAGTCTGGCGTTGCACTGCCGCGAGATATCCACCAGCAGGTTCCTGGCCGGCCCACGGCGGCAGGGGGCCAGGACCATCACCATGCCGCAGGCCTGATCGATGACCGCAAGGCCGGCCAACGCCCGCCGCAGCTGATCGTTCTCGGCACGCAGTGCCACGACATCCTGAACCGCCGGGTCCTCTACCGAGGTCTCGGCCGTCAGATCCCACCAATCCCCCGGGAGCATGGTTGTGCGATGCATGGCACGTACCTCTCTACGATTTCGACGCGTCCGGTGTGGCTGCGGCCGTCCCGGAACCTCTGGATGCCAGGCCAGTTCATCGGTCACCCGCGGCGTTCGCGGTCCCGACGGTCCTCGCGCCTCCAGCGCGCCCGGTGCTGACGGCTGTAGCGCCGGTCCCAGCGGTCCTGACGCTCCCGGCGGTTCTCGTAGTCCCGGTACTCCCTGCGATCGGAGCCGTCACCACGGATCCAGCCTCCACCGCGATCGCGGCCGTGGCGGGTGACGCCGAAGACCAGCACGGCTGCGGCCACCCACCAGAGAGGGCTGAGGAAACCGAGGCCGAACAAGACCAAGATCAGGACGAGAAGGAGAACGAACACGATGGGCCTCCCCGGAGCGGAACAAGGCATCACTGCCGGGGGCCGGGGCCTGTTCCAACAGACTAGCCCTGCGCAGGGATTACGGACAGCGCCGCGTACAACGGTCTTGCACCTGGAGCAGATGGCCACTTGACATCTGTCCAGGGAGTGCGGCCAGGCCTAGCGTGCTAGGTACGCCCGAGCCCCCGGCAGCGTCGATCACCTTTCGCGCTCCTTCGGGGGCGCACCCTGCGCATCAGTACCGGAACCTGCCGCGCCCCCAACGGGCCCATCCGGCACTCGCCGTCGCTACGCGATCCTGCGCAGCCTCGATGCGCCTCATGCGGGCACCGTTCATCTGCTGCCCGCCGCGTCGCACGCATCCCACCGCAGGCGGTACGCATGTACGTGCTGATCGTTCCGGCTTCTGTCCCCTTCGTCCTGCTCGCCACCGTGATGGGTCTGTCCTGGTGGGAGGACCACATCCTGCCGACGCCGCCGGCCGAGCCGGCCGAAGCACCCGCTGAGGCTCCGTTTGTCCCAGCGTCCCCTGCCCAGCTCCCGGAACTCCCCTATGTCGACGCTGCGTTGACACAGGCAGTCGCCAGGCGTTGACTGACAGCACGGCGTAGGGCTATGCGCTCCGGATCACTCGGGCGACGCATTCCACCTTCCCGCTTCGCCCGGACCCCGCGGAACCAGGAGATTCCCGCGATCTGGAGGCCCGGCGATGTTATGGATTCTTCTCCTTCTGCTGATCCTGGTGGTGTTCGGGTTCGGCTTCACCATGCAGACCCTTTGGTGGGTCGCCGCCGTACTGCTGGTCGTATGGATCGTCGGCTTCGCCATGCTCGGGCGCGGCGGTGGCGGACGCCGGTACAGCCGCAGTCACCGGTAGTCCATACCAGGCGCCCCCGCCCGCGGAAATGCGGCCTGTACGGCAAGCGCGCGGGAGCCCATCCAGCGAATGAGCGGAGGACAACGATGAGCGTCAGGCAGACGATCAAGCACAAGACACAGGAACTCAAGGGCCGGATCACCGAACGCATCGGCCGCACCACCCGCAACAGGCGCCTGCAGCGCGAAGGCAGGACCGGCCGGGTCTCCGGAAACCTGAAGCAGGCCGGCGACAAGGCCAAGGACGCCTTCAGGCGCTGACCATGAACACCCCGGGTGATGCCCACCTCCCGTGGACACCACCCGGCAGGCCAACGCGGAATCAGCCCACAGGAGGTGACGGGCACGGCAATGAAGCAGAGCAACCCACGAACCGAGAACCAGAGATGGAAGCCATGCTCACCATCGTGATCAGCGCCGTGATCGTCATCGCGGCGGTCGCGGCCTGAAGCACCGCTTCGGACCCGAGTACGACCGTGCCGTCGCCGACCACGACGGCGACACCAAGGCCGCAGAACGGGAACTCAGTGAAGCGCGTCAAGCAGCACGGCTCCCTCACGGAACAACGACTGTCACCCGAGGCCCGCGCGCAGTACCCAGCTCAATGGGGCCACATTCAGGAGCAGTTCATCGACCACCGCAGAAGGCCGTCACCGAGGCAGACGCGCTCCTCGCCCGCTTGGCGGGGGACCGCGGCTTCCCCGGTGAACAGTTCGAAGAGCGGTTCACCGCCCTCTCCGTCCACCACGCCGCCCAGGTCCCCGGCTATCGCAGCATGCGCACAGCCGCCCGCGGCCAGAGCGGCACCGAGGAAATACGGGAGGCCATGGTCGAAGCCCGAGGCCTGCGCACCGAGTCGGTCTGCCTGCCCGGACCCTTCTCTTAGCCCCGCACTTCCGCTGGGGAAACCGACCGCCCCCGGGCCTGGCGTTCGCCGGGTAACGTCCGTGCGCTTCGCGTTCCGGTGATCTGCCGCTCGTGTGGGGAGGCTGATTGCCGCCCAGCCTGTGGGGGCTTCGTCCAATCCTCCGCAGGCTGGGCCGACGCACGCTCAACAGCTACTGCACAACTCGTGCCCGGGCCAACGCGCATCGGCCGTTTCTCGTCCGGTGCGAACAGCTCCATCCGCGCGGGAGGGTGCTTCCACGGGACCGCAAAACGCTCCCGGATCTCCATCAAGCTCGCGTCCGCCCCACCGTGAGCGGGACACATCCGGCCATCACGCACTGGTCGGCGAGTTGTCGCCCGGCTGGGTCCTTGCTGTCCGCCATCACACCGATGGTCACGGCGCCGACGACTGCCGGGCTCCAGAACTATCAAGGGATATTGGTGGAGAATCGCAGAGAAGAAGAGGAACGGGCGCCCAAGCGCAAGGTCCTCGACCTGACTCTTGTGCAGGTAGTGGCGAGCGCACTCGCGACTGTGGTGGGCGCGGTGCTGGCATCCCTGCTGGGGGTGACCGGGACGATCATCGGGGCCGCCGTGATCAGTGCCAGCGCGACCACCGGCGCAGCGGTCTTCTCTCATGCTTTCCGACGGACGGGCGAGGGGATTCGCAGCCGGGTGCCGTCCGTAGGAGTGCCGAGGACGCCGGGCGAGGAGCGGGCGGAACACCGCGCGGACGCCCGGGCGGCGTTCGGTTTACAGGCGGACGCTGCGGCTGTTCACACGAGGCCGCCCGGCGAGCCCGGTGGCCCGGGTGGTGAATACGGCGGGACGACGTCGGCCTCCGCGCCCTCCGAGGGCGAGTCGGTCACCACCTACCGGGGTGGCTCCCTCCGGAGGTCCATCGGCTGGAAGAAGTACGCCCTGGCGACGGGCCTGGTGTTCGCCCTGGCGATGCTCACGGTGACCGCGGTGGAGCTGATCATGGGCAAGCCGGTAGCGGCCGTGGTCAAGAACGAGCCGGGCAGGGGAACTTCGGTGGGCGGTGGCACGGCCGGTACCCCCGATCCCGCCGACAGGCGGACACCCACCCCGGGTGCGTCCAGTGGTTCGGCGCCGCAGACGGGCAGCTCTGCCTCGCCGGACGCGAGTACGGCGCCGGACACCAGTCCTGCTCCCAGCTCCAGCTCCAGTCCCAGCGCCTCGGCGTCGTCCGAGTCGTCCGCGCCGTCCGCGCCGTCCGCGCCCTCCAGCAACGGTGCCGTGAGCAGTTCCGACGCCACCGCTGACTGAGCAGAGACGAGCGGGTCCTGGCTTCGATGGATGGCCTGGTCGGCGAGCAGAGCGCGGAAGGCCCGGTCGGAGATGGGCCAGCCTGGTCAGCCGTTCCACGAAGAACGACCACGGCCGAGAGGAGAGGCATCCAGCGGCGAACCCGCTCCGCCGTCCGACGTGTACGAGCCGCGTCGGCCGACGAGTTGGTGTGCCGGCGTATCACCGTCGCCGCCCGCAGGTCAGCAGAGGTCTCTGCCGGAGCCGGTCGATCATGACCGCTGTGACCCATCCGGCACCACCCCATCACGATCCTCTGACCGCCACGCCCTTCGACCGGTCGTACAGGCAGCGCGCTTCCTGTGCAGTGAGCCGATCAGGCCATGGCTGACTCGCCCCCTGAGGGCGATCACGGCCCAGGCCAAATGACCAGCTGCCCCGCAGCAGCTCACCTGCGTCGTTTCAGTGCGTGTGCCGCGCGCGGGAGTTCTTCGTGCAGCAGTCGGCCGACCAGCGCCCCACCGAAGACTACGACTCCCACGCCGACCAGCCAGGACTGGATGACCAGAACGGTTCCGACGGGGCCGTAGGTGACGGCATTGGATGCGATCAACGGCGAGAAGACGAGCCTGGAGAAGACCCTCAGGCCAAGCAGCCCGATCACGGTGGCCACGGCGCCGGGCAGCAGGGCTCGCCAGCGGATCCGCCCGCCGAGCAGCAGGCGCTGGGACCACCAGAGCAACAGCACGGCGCTCAGCGACGCGACGGCCACACCTGCCAGGGGTTCACGCCGCAGCGTGGTGGTGGCGGAGACGAAGAGGTACCCGGTGAGGATCCCGAGCCACACCACATGCCGCCACCTCGCCCACCAGCGGGCCGGCGGCAGGTCCCAGACCTTCTCGTAGCCGGTCTGCACCGCCGCCCCGAAGGTCAGACCGAACACGGCGAGCGCTGCGATACCGAACGCGGTCGTGGTCCGCAGTGCCTGGCCAGGCCGGATGAACAACTGCTCGACCTGCCGCCTGGAGGCTCTCGACACGCCGAGCCCTTCCCCCAACCACTGGGCGAACCCCCGCCCGTGCTCGGGATCGGCAGAGGAGACAATGATCAGCAGCGGCACCAGCGTGAGCAACCCCAGCGCCGCGAAGCCCAGCGAACGCGACCACAGCTCGAGATCCCTGCTCCGCCGCCATCCGCGCCCGGCTGGTGAACGGGTGATCGCGCGGCGCAGCCGTCCGAGTCGAGATGGACGGTCCGCGGCACCGGAAGGCTTCATCGGCATGCCTGTCGACTACCACGCTCGGCACCGTCACCGCGCGAGGGCGCGACACAGAGGTTCCTCGATAACCTGGAAGGACAAGGGCCTATCGGCCCCTCAACGGGGCGGCGACTTCCCGCAGGGGCGGCCCGGTGGCCCGCACCGGCCCGGATCAACGGCTCAGGAGGCAGGCCATGATCCATTCAGCCGACATCCGCGAGTGGCGTAACCGCAGCGTCGTCGACCCGAAGGGCCACAAGATCGGCGTACTCGAAGCGATCTACGTGGACACCACCACCGACGAACCGGCCGTGGCCACGATCCGCACCGGACTCCCCACCCGCCACCACCTGGCCTTCGTACCCCTCGACGAGGCGACCCTCGGACCGGACTACGTCAAGGTCTCCTACGCCAAGGCGCTGGTGAAGAAGGCACCCTCGGTCGGCATGGACGACATCCTGCCCGCCGAGGCAGAGGAAGCGATCTTCCAGCACTACGACATGACCTACCAGACGGGCGCAGGCGGCGAGCGGCAACTCGCGCGCCGCTGACCGTCCGGTGCTCAGCTACCCAAGGGAGGTGTTCGCATCATGGCTCTCTTGCTGCTTCTCGTTCTGGTCGCCGTCGTGCTGGGAATCATCGGAGTCGTAGCGGAAGGGCTGAGCTACCTGCTGATTGTCGGCATCGTGGTTCTCGTGGCCGCGCTGGCCCTCACCGCCGCGCGCCGGTCCCAGCACTCCCGTCACCGCCCCATCCGATAACACCGGCAGCTCGCCCATCATCGCGTGAGCGGATGGCGGAGCAGCACCCGTCATGAGCAGGATCAAGAACCATGCCGGACGGGGGAACAACGGGGAATCACGGTGAAAGCAAGCGAAGTCGACGAGACCGCGTTCCGTCCGTTCGCCCAGGTCAGCGGCCAAGTCGGCGGCGATTGATTGCTGCCCATCAGTGATCCTTCCCGGCAGAGGTACTACCTCATGCCAGAGGACAGTCCCGGAGAACCTGGCCAGACACGATCGCTGTCAGAAGGTACGGCTCTCGTCACCCGCTCCAGATTGAAACCCCAGGTCAGCGACCTGGGGTTTGTTCGTTGCCAGGGCCTTGGGGTGCAGAAGTCGCTCAGGGTAGAGGGCGACTTGTGAGAGCCCCGCCGCATGGCCGTGTCGGCCACCAACCGGGTCACCCACCCACTTCCGCGTCCGCGTCGAGTGGGGCTCAGCTGTTCTTCCCCGGCTTCGGTGCGGTGCTGCCTGCCGGGCCGGCGCGGAGCATGGCCTTGTAGAGGGCGTCGTGCTCGGGCGAGGCGGGCAGAGGGCCGCGGGCAGGGGTCTCGAGGGACTGGATCATCAGGGCGACGACGCGTCGCCAGGCGTCGGGAGCGGCATCGCCGCAGGCGTTGACGACGCCTGCGTTGGCCATGTGGATCAGCACCAGGTCCGAGGGGTCGAAGTCCTCGCGCAGGCGGCCTGTGGCCTTGGCGCGGTCGATGAGCCTCACCATGGCCTCGTACGCCTCGTTGCGACGCTGCTCCAGGGCCTTGGCGGTGGGGAAGGTCGTGGTCAGGACGTCGGCGAAGCCGTAGTCGGCGGCCTGCATCGCGCAGGCGGTCTCGATGTATCCGGTGAAACCGTGCCAGGGGTCGGGGTCGTCGAGGGCGACGGCGACCGCGTCGGCGTAGGCGTCCATGCGGTCGAGGAAGACGGCGGCGACCAGGTCCTCCTTCACGGGGAAGTGGCGCAGGACGGTGGCGATCCCCACTCCTGCCTCGCGGGCCACGGAGGCCATGGAGGCGTTCAGGCCGTCACGCCCGAACACCGTGCGCCCGGCGGCGATGATCCTCCCCCGGTTGCGCTCGGCGTCACTGCGCAGAGGCGGGGTGGCGGAGTCGTCGGTGGGCCGGGCGCCAGGGTTCATGCCGGCGAGTCTAGCAATCGGATTGCCCTATCCATTTTCGGTGGTACGATTGCCACGCGAACCGGATAGGGTTATCCGATTCAGAAACGGATAGCCCTATCCAAATTGGGGAACCCCCTGAGGCGCCCGGTGCTCGCACCGGCGGCAAGGAGCTCTCACCATCGCCCGACACACCGATATCCCCCAACGAGGTTTTACGAAAGGATCGCTGTGACCAGCATCGCCATCGTCGGAGTCGGCCCCCAGATGGGCCTGGCCATCGCCCGCACCTTCGGCTCCCAGGGCTTCGACGTCGCCCTGATCTCCCGTAACCGTGAGAAGCTCGACGGCCTCGTCGACACGCTCACCGCCGAGGGCATCACCGCCGCCGCGTTCCCCGCGGACGTGCTCGACCGCGACGCGCTCACCCAGGCGCTCAAGGACGCCGCCGCACGGTTCGGCGGGATCGATGTCCTGGAGTACTCCCCGGTGGGGACGTTCGGCGTCACCACGCTGACCGCTCCGGCCGAGACCGAACCGTCTCATGTGGAGTTCGAGATGAACTTCCAGCTCTACGGAGCCATCGCCGCCACCAGGGCGGTGCTGCCGGCGATGCGGGAGGCCGGCGCGGGCACCCTGCTCTACACCACCGGCGCCGGCTCGATCTGGCCCGACCCGCGGGTCGCCAACGTCAACGCCGCCGCCGCGGCGTTGCGCAACTGGGCGATGAACCTGCACAAGGAGCTGGACGGCACCGGCATCCAGGCCGCCCATGTCGGCATCGACTCGTCGATCGGCGTCTCCGTCATCCCCGGCGTCGAGGCGGCCAGGCCCGAGCAGATCACGCCCCTCTACTGGCAGCTGCACACCACCGAGCGCGACGAGGCCGAGCTCGTCTTCCGCCTCGACGCCGAGGGCTTCCCCCGCCCCTGACACGGCGCCGGCTCTGCTGACTCGGCCCCCTCGTCGAACCCCGGTCGCGTCGCGTCGTCCCAGCGCCGCGACGCGGTCCTGAAGAAAGCCTCCGTGTGCTCCTGCAATGACGTCCTCCGCCCGGCGACCCTGATCGGACGGCGTTCCCATAGCGTGCCCGTAAGACCGGTCAACCACGGTCAACAGCGGTAGGATCCGCACCTTCAACCGCCAGTCCGGGAGACATATGGCCAGGTCAGAAGCGCTCCGGCTACGCAAGCGCCGTCCCTTCCCAAGCTGAGAGCGCGAGTTCGATTCTCGTCACCCGCTCTTCTTCCAGCCCCAGGTCAGCGACCTGGGGCTGCGTAGTGCGCTCACGGCCTTGACGCGCGCGAGGCGCTCCGTCTGTTGTTCCTCGGCAAGTGAACGGCGTTTTCGTGCGCCGTGGAGGTGACGCGCGGTCAGCGGCTGGTGAAGACCACGTCGTGCCAGGACTTGTGCCGGGTACCGGTGATCTCCGTCATGACGTGCTTGACGTTGGTGTACTCGTCGAAGGAGTAGGCCGACATGTCCTTGCCGAAGCCGGACGCCTTGTAGCCGCCGTGCGGCATCTCGCTGATGATCGGGATGTGGTCGTTGATCCAGACGCAGCCCGCCTGGATCTCGCGGCCCGCGCGGCCCGCGCGGAAGACGTTGGTGGTCCAGGCCGAGGCGGCCAGTCCGTACGGGGTGTCGTTGGCGAGGTGGATGGCCTCGTCGTCGGTGTCGAAGGGGAGGCAGACCAGGACCGGGCCGAAGATCTCCTGCTGGACGATGGCGGAGTCCTGCGCGGCGTCGGTGATGAGGGTGGGCTCGTAGTGGGCGGTCCGGCCGAGCGGGCCGTCGGGGATCCTCCCTCCGCGCACGACCGTGGCGCCGCCCTCGCGAGCAGCCTCGACCATGGCCGCGACCCGGTCGCGCTGGCGGAGGGAGATCAGGGAACCCATGTCCGTGTCCGGGTCGTCGACCGGGCCCAGGCGTACGCCGTCCATGAGGGCGGCGACGCGCTCGACGAACGCCTCGTACAGGGGACGTTGGACGTAGGCACGGGTAGCGGCGGTGCAGTCCTGGCCGGAGTTGATGAGGGCTCCGGCGACGGCTCCGCGGGCGGCGGCCTCCAGGTCGGCGTCATCGAAGACGAGGAAGGGGGCCTTGCCGCCGAGTTCGAGGTGGACGCGCTTGACCAACCCCGCTGCCTGGGCGGCGACTTGGCGGCCGACGGCTGTGGAGCCGGTGAAGGAGACCATGGCGACGTCGGGGTGGGTGATCAGGGCTTGGCCCGCGACGGGGCCACTGCCGGTGACGATGTTGAGGACGCCGTCCGGGATTCCGGCCTCCTGGGCTGCCTCGGCGAACAACACCGAGGTGAGCGGCGTGAGTTCGGACGGCTTCAGCACGATCGTGTTGCCGGCCGCCATGGCGGGCAGCGCCTTCCACGCCGCCATCTGGAGCGGGTAGTTCCAGGGGGCGATGGAGCCGATGACGCCGATGGGTTCGCGGCGGATCGTGGAGGTGTGGTCGGCTGAGTACTCCGCCGAGGCGCGGCCCTCCAGGTTGCGGGCCGCTCCGGCGAAGAAGCGGACGTTGTCGATGGTGCCTGGGACGTCGAAGCCTCGGGTGAGTCTGATCGGCTTGCCCGCGTTGCGGCTTTCGGCCTGCGCCAACTCCTCGCTACGGGCCTGGAGTTGGTCCGCCCAGCGCAGCATGGCCTCGGAGCGTTCGGCGGGTGTCTTGCGCGACCACTCGGCGAAGGCGGCGCGCGCGGCGGCCACCGCCTCGTGCACGTCGTCCGGGCCGGCCAGGGTGTCGGTGTCCAGGACCTCGCCGGTGGCGGGGTTGGTCACCTCGTACTGCTCGCCGGACGTGCCGGAGCGGCGCTTGCCCGCGATGAACTGCTGTCCGGTGGTCTCCATCGGTCACGTCTCCAAGTCGGTCTCGGGGTGGGCTGCCTGCTCGCCCCACAGGTCGCCGAGCGTGTAGCCGTACGGGAAGGGGTCGGTTTCGTCGAGGACGTACTGGCTGAACGCGGTGATCCAGCCTCGTCCGCTGATCGTCGGGAGAACGGCGTCGTAGGGGCCGATCCGGGTCTCGGACAGGAGCCTGCCGGTGAAGGTGGTGCCGAGGATCGACTCGTGGATGAACGGGGTGTTCAGGGGCAGTTCGCCGCGCGCGTGCACGGCGGCCATACGGCCGCTGGTGCCGGTGCCGCACGGGGAGCGGTCCAGGGTGCCGGTCCAGGTCGTCGGGTCGGACAGGTCCACCTCGCCGTTCGGGAGGACGACCGTGTTGCGGGCGGAGGCGCCGGGTGTCGGGGAGGGGCCGAGGATCATCGCCAGAGAGATCTTGTTGATGCCGGGGTTGAGCGGGTGGCTGACCGGGATCTGCTGTTGTGCGGCGGTCCGCAGTACGGCCCCTGCACGGGCGAGTTGCTTGGCGGCACCGGCCTCCAGGCTGACACCGAGGTCCGCGGCGCGTGCCTGGACGTAGAACTGGCCGCCGAAGACGATGTCGACCGGTACTCGACCGTATTCGGGAAGGTCCAGGACATGGTCGAGGGCTACGGCGAATGCGGGCACGTTGGCGAAGGTGACCCGGGTGGCCTTGCCCCCGGACACCTCGGCGCGGACGCGGACGAGGCCGACGGCGGTGTCCACGGTGAGTTCGGTGACCGGCTCGGTGACCGGCACCGCGCCCGTCTCCACGAGAGCCGTGACGGCACAGATCAGGTTGGAGCCGGACATGGGACGGAAGCCGCCCTGTTCCAGCACGACCAGTCCGAAGTCGGCGGTCGGGTCGGCCGGCGGGAGTACGAGGGCGCCGCACAGGGCAGGGTAGCCGCGCGGTTCGCGCAGCAGGAGGCGGCGCAGCTCGTCGAGGTGCTTCTCGCAGTACTGCAGACGTTCGGCCATGGTGGCGCCCCGGACGTGCAGATGGCTGCCGATCAGTACGCGTCCCGGCTCGCCCTCGGCGTGGACGTCGATCGCATGGATAAGGCGGTGCTGGGTGGTCATCACGCGGCCACCGGGTCGTCGGCGGTCTCGACGCCGGCCGCCGTGAGCAGGGCGCGGAACTCCTCGCGGTGCTCGGGAGCCAGTGGCAGGACGGGGCGGCGGGTGGAGCCGGCGCTGACGCCGACGAGGTCGAGGCCGGTCTTGATGCCGCAGGCGTAGTTGTGGGACTCCAGGAACTGGCAGATCGGGAAGATCTTCGCCCACAGCTCGCGCCCGGCGTGCAGGTTGCCGCGGACGGCGAGGGCGTCGTACAGGTCGGCGCACAGCCGGGGGATCACGCTCGCCGTGCCCCACACTCCGGCCTTCGCCCCGCTCGCGAGGGCGGCGAAGGTGAGGGTGTCCCAGCCGTTGAGGGTGGTGATGTCCTGCGCGTGCTGCTGCTGGACGGCGGAGAGCCAGGTGAAGTCGCCGCCGGTGTCCTTGTAGGAGGTCACCGCGGTCTCGCGGGCCAGCTGGGCCAGTTGCTCGGGGGTGAGGTGCACTCCGGATGCGGAGGGGATGTTGTAGTACATGATCGGGATGTCGATCGCCTCCGAGACCGCGCCGAAGTAGGCGAGGAGTTCCTCGTAGGACGGGGCGTCGTAGAACGGCGGCACGATCATGACGGCCGTCGCGCCGGCCTTCTGGGCGTGGACGCTCAGCTCCACGGTCTCGGCCGTGCTCAGCGCGCCGGTTCCGGCGATGACCGGGACTCGTCCTGCGGCCGCTTCGACGTACAGCTCGGTGACCTGCTTGCGTTCGCCGAGGGTCAGCGTCGTGAACTCGCCGGTGCTGCCGCCGGGGACGAGGCCGTGGATACCGCCGCCGATGATGTGGTCGGCCTGGCGCTGGACGCCCGCCGCGTCTACAGCGGAGCCGTCCGCGGTCAGGGGGGTGACGACGGCGGCGAGGATGCCGGTGAACTGCGGGGCGCTCATGTGCGGTCTCCTGGAGTGAGAGGGGCAGGGGAGGGTGAGGATCACCGGCGGCTGAAGCGGCGCGGGGAGACCGCCTCGGCGACGGCGGGGAGGCGCTGCCGGGTGATGGCCTCGGTGATGGTCTCGGCAGTGGCGGGGGCCAGGGTGAGGCCGAGCATGCCGTGGCCCGAGGCGACGTAGACGTTGGGCAGCGACCCGAGTCGCCCGATGACCGGCAGGCCGTCCGGAGTCATGGGCCGCAGACCCGCCCACGGGGCGGCCTCTCCCGGCGGGTTGCCCCAGTCGGTGAAGGCGTCGGCCGCGGCCTTCTTGATGGCGGCGATGCGTCGGGGGTTGATGTTCTCCTCCAGGCCGCCGAACTCCATCGTCCCGGCCAGCCGCAGGAAGCCGCCGAGCGGAGTCACCGCGACGCGGGCATCCTCCAGGGTGAGGGACGTGCGCAGTTGCAAGGGCGCTGGGGTGTAGTCGACGCTGTAGCCCTTGCCGGGGCGGATGGGCAGCGGAACGCCCAGTTGGCGGGTCATAGGGCCCGTCCAGACACCGGCCGCCAGGAGCAGGGTGTCGCCGGTGAACTCGCCCTTGTCGGTCAGTACGCCGGTGACGGTGTCGCCCTGGCGCAGGAAGTGGCGTACCGGAGTGTGCTCGTGGATCTCCACGCCCAGTTCCTGGCAGCGCTTGAGCAGGCCGGCGGTGAGGGAGTCGGGCTCGACCTGCCGGTCGTCCGGGAAGTAGAGGCCGTGGCGGGTACGGCTGTTGAGTGCCGGTTCGCGAGCCTGGACGGCGTCGCCGTGCAGGTGCTCGGGGACCATGCCGAAGCGATCGAAGACGTCGAGGGAGGCGCACTGCTCCTCGTACCGCTCACGGGTCTCGAAGGCGAGCAGGACGCCGGCCTTGTGCATCTCGAAGTCGATGCCGTCCCGGGTCCAGTCGTCGAGGAGGTCCATGGTGCCCTCGGCCAGGCGCAGTTGGGTCTGAAGGCCGTGGCGGAAGTCCCGGGCGGTGCAGTGCCGGGCCATGCTCAGCATGAACTTCACGAAGGACGGGGCCAGCGAGGGCTTGACGTACAGGGGGCTGTCCGGCTTCAGCATCCATTTCAGCGACTGCAGGATGACGCCGGGGGCGGGCACCGGGCCGCTCTCGGCCAGCGCGATCTTGGCCGCGTTGCCGTGCGTGGCGGCGGAGCCCGCACGCCGGGCGTCCAGGACCACCACCTCGCAGCCGCTCTTGGCCAGCCGGTAGGCACTGGCCAGGCCGACGGCCCCGGCACCCACAACGATGATCCGCATGGAGTCGTGTACCTCCGACAGAGAAGTGCATGCAGATTGTCAAACAATCTGCGGTGATGGAGGCGACGCTAGGCTCGACGCCCGGCGCAGTCAATAAGTCGCGGTGAAGTTGTTGCCGTGAAGTCGGCGTAGTGACGGCGCGGAAGCACGAAGGGCCCCCGCTTGCGCGAGGACCCCTGAACTGCGTAAACGGTCACTACAAAGCGTAGACCTGCCCTGTCTGGGCGCCCTCGACGCAGCGGGCGTACGCCTGGGCGACGTCGGCGAGATCGACCGAGGGCGTGCCCGGGAAGAAGTCCCCGTAGGCGTCGAGGCTCTCGGTGAACACCGTGGGGCTGACCGCGTTGACGCGCTGCGGCGCGATCTCGATGGCGGCGGCACGCACGAACGCCTCCACCGCCCCGTTGGCCATGGAGGCCGCACTGCCGGTGCGGATCGGCTCGCGGGCCAGCACACCCGTGATCAGGGTGAAGGAACCCCGCTCGGCAATGCGCGGAACCCCTTGCCTCACCAGGTCGATCTGGCTGAGCACCTTGCCCCGGAAGGCGGCCAGGTAGTCCTCGGGCGTCAGCTCGGTGACCGGCTTGTACGGCACGTGACCGGCGGCGCTGACCACCGCGTCCACCCGGCCCGCCCGGTCGTACAGCTCGGCGACCTGCGCCGGGTCGGTGATGTCGTAGCGCAGGTCGCCGCCGCCGCGTCCCACGGTGAGGACCTCGTGCCCACGGACGGCCAGTGCCTTGTGGACGCTCGAGCCGAGCGTGCCGGTGGCGCCGATGAGGAGAATCTTCATGACAACGACGCTAGGTCCGGTCCATGGAGCGAGGGAAATGCCTTCCGCGGAGCACTTATGCTCCAGGGTTATGAATGTGGAGATCCGGCACCTGCGGGCGCTCGCCGCGATCGGCGACGAGGACACCATCACCGGCGCCGCGGCCGTGCTCCGCATCAGCCAACCCGCCCTCTCGCGCACCCTGGAGCAGCTGGAGAGCCGGGTCGGCGTGCGCCTCGTGGAGCGTACGACCCGCGCGCTCTCCCTCACCGATGCGGGACAGCGGCTGCATGAGCGGGCCCACCAGATCCTGCATCAGCTGGACGACGCACTGACAGAAGCCGCGACGGGGATACGACCGCTGCGGATCGGTTTCGCCTGGGCGGCCCTCGGCGACCGTACCGTGCCACTGCTGCGCACCTGGCGGGAGAAGCATCCCGACACTCCCGTACAGGTACACCGCGGCGACGACCCGGAAGCCGCTCTGCGCCGAGGGGACGTCGACGCCGCGCTCCTGCGCACCGAGCCCGCCCCGGAAGCCGGACTGGAGGTCCGGTCGCTGTACCGGGAACGGCGCCTGGTCGCCGTCCCCGAGGACGATCCGCTCGCCGGTCGCTCGGCCGTACGCCTCGCCGACCTCGCCGACCGGCCGGTTGCGCTCTGCGCCACCGCCGCAACCACGGCCGGCCTCTGGCCCGAGGGGGCGCGGCCGCACACGTTCGAGGTGGCCAACGTCGACGAATGGCTCACGGCGATCGCCACGGGTGACGCGGTGGGCGTCACGGCCCAGGCCACCGAGCACAGCCATCCGCACCCCGGCGTCCGCTACCTGCCCCTGTCTGACGCGCCTCCCGTGACGGTCCGGATGGCCTGGCCGCGTACGCCCACGCATCCGGCCACCCTCGCTTTTCTCGACCATGTGCGGGACACGACCGGCGCCGCAGGGCTGGGCGCGTAGCCGTCGCCGGCGCCTCACATCCGCCCAGCTCAAGCCCCTGATGCAGGCAGCACGTAACCCGCGGCGAGCGGCGTGCGCGACGGAGCGGCACCGCTCGAAGTATCACGATTGCGGCCATTGACAGCGCGTGGCCGTCTCTCTAACCTCCCCCTAACTTGCTGGTTGTCAGACAATTTGCATCTGGTGGCTGCGGTCTTCTTTCTGCGGGCCCTGAGCTCCCCCGTACCTCCCCCTCTCCGCCTCCGCCGCGTGTGCCCTCCCGCCCGTTCTCTAGCCCCGGAGTACGCCATGGCCCTCACCAAGCAGAGCCGATACACCTTCTACGTGCTGGGACTGCTCCTGCTGTCCCTCATAGCCGGATACGTCGGCGGACGATCCGGCTCGGACAGCGGCTCGTCGCAGACCGTCGCCTCGTCCGGCTCCTCCAACGAGGCCACCTGGATCGAGAAGATCAAGAAGGCGGGCGTGCTGCGGATCGGCTGTGCCGACGCGCCGCCGACCATCGTCGTGAAGTCGGACGGCACATGCACCGGCCCCGACCTCATTCCGCTGCAGAACCTCGCCGACGGCATCGGCGTGAAGGTCAAGACGGTGGCGACGACCTGGCAGAACATCGTCGCGGGCCTGCAGGCGAACAAGTACGACGTCGCCGCCGACCTCGACCAGACCGTCGAGCGCAGCCTGGCGATCCGCTTCACCAACCCCTCGTGGTCCTACCCCGGCGTGTTCCTGGTCGAGCGGGACAGCAACTTCACGACCAGCAAGCAGATCCTCGACTCCGGCAAGGCGATCGCCACCTCGCAGGGCACCGCCGCGGACACGGCGCTCCAGCGGGCCAAGGCCAAGGAACTGCGCGTGGACACCTTCCAGAACGCGCTGAGCGGCGTGAAGGCGGGACGCGCCGCGGCGGTCTTCACCGACCTCGCCACCGCCGTCGACATGGCGAACAAGGACAAGTCCGTGGGCATCGTCGTCCCCGACCCGGCGCTCCTGGTGAACCACGTGGCCTACGGCGTTCCCGCCGACATCGACTCCCGGTCCATGGAGATCCTCAACGTGGCGATCGACAACTCCGTCGCCAGCGGTGAGATCGACCGTTCCTTCGCCGACGCCGGCTACCGCGACGTGGACAACCTGGGCGACCTCCAGATCAAGCCCTGACCGCCGCCTCCCGTCTCCCGAAGGCAGACCGCGATGAACCTCGCCTACTCCCCGGACCTGGGAGTCATCGGTCCCTCACTGCCCGTCCTGCTGGACGGCCTGTGGCTGACCCTCGAAATCTCGGCCATCGTGATCCTGGCCAGCACCGTCCTCGGCTTCCCGCTCGCCGTGGCACGGATGTCGAAGATCGAGGTCATCCGCTGGCCCGCACAGTTCTACATCGAGGTGTTCCGCTGCACCCCGCTGCTGATCCAGCTGTTGTGGGTGTTCTACGCCCTGCCGGCACTCCTCGACACGACCTTCCCGGCGAAGCTCTCGATCATCCTCGCGCTCACCGCACATCTGACGGCCTTCATGGCCGAGACCTATCGCGCCGGAATGCAGTCCGTGCCCACCGAGCAGATCGAAGCGGCCCAGATGCTTCGGTTGAGCCGGTTCCACATCCTGCGGTACATCGTCGTGCCGCAGGCGTTCCGCCAGCAGATCCCCTCGATCCTGTCGCTCAACGTGAGCCTGTTCAAGGACACGTCCCTGGTGTCCGCGCTGGGCATGGCAGACCTGACGTTCCAGGGCAACATCCTGTCCACCCAGACCTACCGCCCCATGGAGATCTTCACCATGGTCGCGATCCACTACTTCGTCGTCGCCTTCCCCGCGACGCTGTTCACCAGCTACGTAGAACAGCGCCTGCTCGTCGCCGGCTCGCGCGGCGCCCCGCCGCCCTCGTCCGGGCTGCGCAGCACGCTCGGCCGGATGCGGCCCGGTTACCGGCCGCCCGCCGTGACGAACACCCCCTCCACTCCGACCGCCAAGATGTCCCAGCCGGAAGGTGCCTGATGACGACGCAGGAAACCAACCCCGCAGACCCGAGCACGGGCACCACCTCCATGAGCGGGACCACCACCGACGCACGGCCGGAAGAGACGGCGTTCCTGCACACGCACGGCGTCAGCAAGTCCTTCCACGGACGCCCCGTCCTCAAAGAGGCCGACTTCCGGATCGACAGCGGCGAGATCGCCGTGCTCATCGGCAAGAGCGGCTCCGGCAAGAGCACCCTGCTGCGGGTCATTGCCGGGCTGGAGGAGCCGGACGCCGGAGACATCCACCTCGCCGGCCAGACCGTAGTGCGGGACGGCGAGTACCAGGAAGCCTGGAAGGACCTGCGGGGTCAGGTCGGAATGATCTTCCAGAGCTACACCCTCTGGCCCCACATGAACGTCCTGGACAACCTCACCGTCGCGCCCCGGCTCGTCCTGGGCGAGAGCAAGGCACAGCTGCTGGACCGCGCCGAGCGGGCTCTCACCGACGTCGGCATGGCCCACCACCTGCGCAGCCGCTGCGTCCAGCTGTCCGGAGGCGAGCGTCAACGTGTGGCCATCGCACGCGCCCTGATGATGCGCCCGCGCCTGCTGCTGTGCGACGAGATCACCTCCGCACTCGATCCGCCGGTCGCCGCCGAGGTTCTGGGCGTACTGACCAAGCTGAAGCAGGAGGAGGGCATCGCCTGCGCCATCGTCACCCACGACATGGCGTTCGCCTCCAAGGCCGCCGACCGCCTCTGCTACTTCGAGGACGGCCTGATCAAGGAGGACGCCCCGCCCAGCGAAGCCTTCACCAATCCCCGTACCCCGGGCCTCAGGGCCTTCATCGACGCCATCCGCTTCTGATCCCGTCCTGCGATGCCGTCACGGGACGACGGCATCGCCGGTACGCGTACCCGCCCCCATAGAATGTGGTCTGACAATCTGCGGAGGGAATTCATGAGCGAGTACGCCGCCCAGGCTGCCGGCCCGAGGCAGGTCACCACCCAGACGCGCCGGGACGCTGTCGTGGACGAACTGCGTCGGGCCATCATGGCCGGCGAGCTGAAGGCCGGCCAGCCTCTACGCGAGGTTCACATCGCCCAGCAGATGGGCGTCAGCCGCCCGACCCTGCGCGAAGCCGTCTACCAGCTGATCCACGAAGGGCTCCTCGATCAGCAGCCGTACCGCGGCGTCGTCGTCACAGCGATCGACGAGAAGTTCATCACCGACACCGCGGCGGTCCGCGTCGCCCTGGAGACCCTCGCGGCGAAGGCCGTGGCCGACGACCCCGACGGCTCCCGGCGCACCATGCTCGAAACCGCCTGGCAGGAGTACCGCGCCGCACACCGCGGCCAGGACACCACCCGCCTCCACCAGGCCCACGTCGCGCTGCACCGCACCATCTGGGACGCCTCCGACAACGCCATGCTGAAGCGGATCTGGCCCACCGTCGAAGCACAGATCAACCTCGCCATCACACTCGACGAGAGCACCCGCTCCGATCCCGACCGGGCCCTGCACGTCCACGAACGGCTGATCGACGCCATTCTCGGCGGCGACCCCGCCACCGTCGAGGCCGAGGTGGAACGCCACACCCGGGCGAGCGCCGACGAGCTGATCGAGATGCTCGCCGAACGGCAGCGCGGCGGAGACGGCACCGAATCCTGAGGGACCTGTCCGCCCACAGTCGCGACCAGCCACGCGGGAGAACAACACCACCGATCAACGACCGGATCCGACTCCACGGACTGGTGTCACAGGATCGCGTACGCAACGCCGTCCGCACACCCTGCACCGGCCCGCGCCCGGTTCCTCTCCACGCGGGCCTGACAGTCCGACCGCGCGACTACACCGAAGCCCTGCCCCATCCTTGCCCGTGGGGACGGACAACCACGGTCAACAGCGGTGCGATCCGACCTACACGACCGCCCCAAGGACCAGGTATCTGCGCTGGTCAGAGCCATGCAGCCCGCCCAAGCGGCGTTGCTTCCCAAGCTGAGAGCGCGAGTTCGATTCTCGTCACCCGCTCCATGAGGAAGGCCCAGGTCATAGACCCGGGCCTTTTGCTGTCTTCGGTGGTCAGCTGTCGCGTGCCAGATTCGTGCCAGAACGTTGATCGTCTGGATCAGCGCCGACTTCGTCTACCAAGGCCGGCACTTCCCGGCGAGCCTTGCATACGGTCGAGTCGAGACCGGCAGCATCGTCCTGCTGTCGCTCGTTGACGGCGACGCGGAACCCCGCGTCGGATTTGGCTCCAGGCCGGGAGCCCGCCGACCGGGTCCGCTCCGCCGCCGGCGGCCCGCGTCGACGAGTGCCGTGTCTGGACGCGGGCATCCGCCCGCCGGGTCGCTGCCGGGGTCCGCGAGGACGGAGTCACGACGGCAAGCCCGCCCGTCACGGTCCGCTGCCGTGAGGCCGAACATCCTTGACCGCGGCAATCTCTGACGCCCCATCCGAAGCCGACGCTGAATATGATCACGTTAACGCGGCTCCGCAACCCTTTCCCCACAGGCCACGCACAGAGTAGGTCCCCTTCGCTGCCCCCTGCGCTTCTTCACTCTCACACCAAGGAGAGCCATGGGAAGAGCGAGAACCCGCGTACGTGTCGTGGGTTGTCTCGCCGCGGTGGGCCTCGTCGCCGGCGCCTTCGCCGGTGTCGCCCACGCACATGACGGTGTCTCCGCCGACGACGGCGGTATCGACAACGCCGGGGCCACACACGATCACCACAGCCACCAGCACGGTGGTGACGAGGGCCATCTCCCCGCCGGAAGTGACAACGTCCGGCTCGTCAGCAAACTCGGCCTGAAGAACGTCGAGCCCGAGAAGATCGCCGACGTCGGTGTCTTCGAGGGGTACGCCTACCTTGCCGCCTGGGGCGGCGCGACCTGCAAGTACAACGGCGTGCACGTGGTGGACATCCGCAAGCCCGCAGCGCCTGAGGAGGTTGCCTTCATCCAGGCGAAGGAGGGCAGCGCACCGGGCGAGGGCATCCAGACCCTGCACATCGACACCCCGTACGTCAACGGGGACGTGCTGGTCAGCAACAACGAGAAGTGCAAGGAGGCCGCCGGCTTCGGCGGCATGAACATCTACGACGTCAGCGACCCTGCCCACCCGACCCCGCTCGCCGAGGGCGTCGGCGACCACACGGTCATGGGCCAGGGCAAGAAGGACGCCAACGACATCCACAGCGTCTACGCATGGGACGCGGGCAGCAAGGCGTACGCCGTCATCGTCGACAACGAAGAGGGCCCGGACGTCGACATCGTCGACATCACCAACCCCAAGAAGGCCAAGGTCATCGCGGAATACGACCTCGACGAGGCGTTCCCGCAGATCGTCCAGGACGCCCCGGCCAACCTCACCGAGATCTTCCTGCACGACATGGTCGTCAAGGAGATCGGCGGCCGGCAGATCATGCTCGCCTCCTACTGGGACGCCGGCTACGTCACCCTCGACGTGACCGACCCGACGAAGGTCGACTACCTCGGCGACACCGACTTCGCCGCGCACGACCCCGAGGCGCTGGAGAGCGGCTTCCAGGTGGCGCCCGAAGGCAACGCCCACCAGGCCGAGTTCATCCTCGACAACGAGTACGTCATCGGCGCCGACGAGGACTTCGGGCCGTACGCGCTCGCCGCCCGCAACGTCACCGACGGCACCGACATCACAGCCAGCCAGGGCAGCAACACCACGCGCCTGGAAGAGGGCCAGACCATCACCGGCGACTCCGTCTTCGCGGGCCGGGCCTGCGTCGGCGACCCCGTGGTCCCCGCCGGTGACCCGAACACCGTGGACGTCGCCGTCGTCGAGCGCGGAGTGTGCACGTTCAGCGAGAAGGTCGCGAACGTCATCGCGGCCGGCGGCTACGACGCCGTACTCGTCTTCAACCGCACCGGCACGGACGCCTGCGACCAGACCCTCGGCATGAGCGTCGAAGGCGACATCCCGGCCTTCGGCGTCGCACCGCGCGGCCAGGGTTTCGCCATCTTCGGCCAGTCCTACGACGATGCGGCCTGCCTGGCCGGAACGGGCCCCGCGCAGCTGCCGGTGGCGGTCGGCACCAAGGGCGACCGGCTGACCTTCTCGTCGTACTTCGACGGCTGGGGCTACGCGCACCTCTACCGCAACGAGAGTGGCAAGCTCACCGAGCTGGACACCTACGCCGTTCCCGAGGCGCACGACCCGGCCTACGCGACGGACTCCGGCGACCTGTCCATCCACGAGGTGGCCGTCTCCGAGAAGCGGGCAGACCTGCTCTACTTCTCGTACTACGCGGCCGGGCTGCGCGTCGCGAAGATCGTCGATGCCGAGATCGTCGAGGTGGGCCACTACATCGACGAAGGCGGCAACAACTTCTGGGGCGCCCAGGTCTTCGAGTCCGGCGGCAAGGAGTACGTCGCCGCCTCCGACCGCGACCACGGGCTCTACATCTTCGAGTACACCGGAGGGCTGTGAGCAGCGGGCGCGGCCAGGAACGAGGCCGCTGACAACGCGGGGCCGCGCTGATGCCGGCGCGGCCCCGTGCGTCGCGTTGTGAAGTTGGCAGCGGGGAGCTGCGGCCGGGGCTCGCCGCGGCGAAGACAAGCGGACGATCGTGGCCCATGCCCCCGCCTGACTGGACGAGCCGACAGACGGGCGCACCGAACGGCCACTATCCGGAGAGGACGTCCCCCGTCTCCTGGGCCCGTGCCAGGAAGCGGTAGTGATCGCTGCTGCGCAGCAGTTCGCTGTGGGTGCCGGTGGCGACGACCCGGCCGCCGTCCAGGACCACGACGAGGTCGGCGGCGCGGATCGTCGAGTACCGGTGGGCGATGACCAGCAGGGCGCACTCGTGGGTGATGCGTCGGATCGAGCGGCGCAGGGCGGCCTCGTTGAGCGCGTCGAGGTGGGCCGTCGGCTCGTCGAGGAGCAGCAGGGCCGGCCGGGTGAGCAGTGCGCGGGCGAGCGCGACACGCTGGCGCTCGCCGCCGGACAGGGCCATGCCGTGTTCCCCGGCAGGCGTGTCCAGTCCGTACGGCGACCGGGCGACCACTTCGGAGAGCTGGGCCAGCTCTATCACTCGGTCCAGTTCCGCAGGGTCCGCGCCGGGGGCGGCGTACAGCAGGTTCTCGCGCAGTGTGCCGTACAGCACCGGCGCGTGCTGCTCCACGAGGCCGATCCGTGCGCGGTGTTCGGCCGGGCCCAGGGTGCGGATGTCCCGGCCCTCGAACAGGACGCGGCCCGCGTCGGGGTCGTAGAAGCGCTCCGCCAGCGCGAAGACGGTGGACTTGCCGGCGCCGGAGCTACCGATCAGGGCGACGTGGCCACGTCGCGGAACCGTGAAGGAGACTCCTCGGAGCACCAGGCGGCCCGGCTCGTAGTGGAACCGGACGTCCTGGAATTCCAGTACGGGGACTGCGGGGACCACGGAGGCAGCTTGTGCCGGCGTCGCGGGCCGGCGCTCGGGTTCGGGTCCCGTTTCACCCGGCAGGTCGAGAACCTCGCTGATGCGTCGCAGCGCGCCCAGGCCCTGCCGCATGGTGCTCAGCGCCTGGAAGACCGCGGCGACCGGGGACATCAGATAGAGCATGTAGAGGAGGAACGCGGCGAGGTCGGCGACCGAGCCGTCCTGGCCGGCGACCCGAATGCCGCCGATCAGCAACACCAGCAGGAACGACCCGTTGATGGTGAGGGTGATCGCCGGGGCGACCACCGCGTCCAGGGCGCCGACCCGCACGCTCTGGCCGTACGCCGACCGGGCCTGGGCCCCTATCCGCAGGGTCTCGCGTTCCTCGGCGCGGCTGGCGCGCACGGTGCGGATCGCGCTCAGCGCGCGCTCCAGTTCGGCGGTCATCGCCCCGGTTGCCTGCTGTGCGTGGAGCGAAGCCCGCTCGATCCCGCGCAGCACCGACGTCACCGCCACCGAGCCGAGTGCGATCACGGCCAGCACGATCAGGAACAGCACCCAGTCGAGCCACACCATCAGGACCACGACGCCGACGAGCCCGACGATGCCGGTGACCGCGTCCGTGAACCCCTCGGAGACCAGCAGCCGCAGCGCGGTGCTGTCGGCGGCCGTCCTGGCGATGAGGTCGCCGGTGCGCCGGCGGTCGTACGTGCGCATGGGCAGCCGGAGCAGGTGGGCGATGAGGTCGAGGCGAAGGCCCAGTACGACGCCTTCTCCGGTGCGGGTGAGCACGTATCGGGCCACCGCCTGTACGACGGCTTGCGCGAGGAAGAGCACGACCAGCAGGCCGATGGCACCGCCCGTCGCGGTGCCCGCACTCGCCGCCTCGATGACCCGCTTGACCACCAGTGGCTGGGCCAGGGCGAACGCGGATCCGGCCACGGCCAGCGCTGCGGCCAGGGAGATGCTGCGGCCCTGGCCGCGCAGGACACGCCGGACCTCCTGCGGGCCCGTGCGCCTCATGGGGTGCCCCCCGGGGCAACCGGACTCCCCGCCTCCACTCTCCGTACCTCCTCGGAACCGACGCGCAGCAGCACGGCGAAGCCGGCCTTGAGTCCCGGGATGTCGCCCAGCACCTCGTCGTACAGCTCCGCCCAGGCGTGGAAGGCGAAGCGTCCGCCGATCGACGAGCGCTGCCGGCCCACGACGACCTCGGCGGGCAGTCCGAGCGTGGTGAGGTAGGTGGCGAGCGCGTACGAGCGGGGCAGGCACAGCGCGTCGGGGTCGGCCAGCCGCAGCCAGGTGAGACAGGGCAGCACCTCGGAGCGGGCGAGCCGGACCGCCTCCGTCGGCTCCCACGGGGCCTGGCTCGCGGGCCGCAGGGTGCGCAGATACCACTGGGCGTCCGGCCAACCGCGCCGCCGGAGCAGGCGCGCGGCGCGGACGGTGCGGGCGGCGGCGAGCAGCCGTGCCCGCCGGGGCGGGCGGGGTGGCGGGGGCCCGGGGTCGTGGAGCAGGAACTCCCAGTCGGCGGTGGGGTCTTTCATGGCGCCGTGGTGGAATCGGTGCCGGGCTCGGCGAGGTGGTTCTCGGTGAGTCGGCCGGTGAGCGTGGCGAGGCCGTCGCGGAGCATGGCGTCGGTGGCGTCGATGCGCTCACCGAGGTGTCGTACGGCCTCCTCGGTGGTGTCGTACCGGAGCGCGGCCTGCAGCATGAGGGTGGCTACGGGGTTCAGCTCGTAGTAGGCGCCCTCCGCGCCGTCGAGCAGCACGCCGGTGCCGTCGGCGGGGTCGAAGGCGGTCTGTTCGGTGAGCCGGAGCAGCGGCATGGCGGTCACCTCCGGTCGTCCGCCGCCGTCGTCGTACGGGGGCGGCGGCCCAGTCGTGCTTCGAGGTCGCGCAGGAAGAGCTCGACCATGGCGGAACAGAGCAGGTTCTCGGCGTTGCGGCGCAGTGCCCCCGGGTTCGCCAGCACCTCGTCGAGGCGCCGCGGGTCGACGACGCCCAGCTCGGTCAGCCGGGCGTCGGGGGCGCCGAGGATCCGGGCGAGCGCCTCCGGGTGGCGCAGGCACCAGGTCTCGTCGGGCGAGCCCAGCCAGCTCCGCCCGTAGTGGCGCCAGATGTCGGGTGGCAGCCGGTGCGCGGCGGCCAGCCGCAGGACGGGTTTGTCGATGGTGCGCCCCGCGTGGGGGATCAGGCGGTAGACGTCGGGCAGCCTGGCCGCGAGGCGGCGCAGCGGTCGGCCGCCGAGGGGTTTGGCGAGGTGGATGCCGCGCGGGCGCCACAGGGCGAGGTTCAGGGTGTGTTCCTGGGGTGCGAAGTCCAGGTCGTACGGTTCGGGGGCCGCGTCGGGCACCGGGACGAGGAAGTCGCTGCCGAGTTCGACCTCGGCGAGCGCCTCGGGGTCGGCGTACAGGGAGTACGAGGGCCGGGCACTGCGCAGAATGCGGCTCAGCTCCCAGCGGGTGCCGAGCAGTCCACGCAGCATCCGCCACTTCTCGTACAGCGGTATGTCACCCGCGAGGATGTCGTGCAGCCCGTACCGCAGGGGACCGAAGAGCGTGTCCCCCTCCAGGCCCGACAGCACCACCCGCACGCCGTCCGCCGCGATCCGGTCGGCGACGCGCTCCAGGGAGCGCGGCCAGACGTGGTTGAAGGGGTGCGGGAAGTCGCACGTGGTGGAGAAGTAGTCGTCGTCGGTGGCGCGCGGGACGGTCACCAGGGGGACGGCCAGGTGCCGGCACACCTGGCGCGCGTACGAGGACTCGTCGGCGGACGGGTCGTCCGTGCCCATGTGGTACGCGGTGACGTCGGCGTCGTGCTCGGCGAGCGCCGCCAGGACGGTGGCCGAGTCGACGCCGCCGGAGAGCAGGATGCCGATCCGGCCGCCGGCGCAGGGGCGGGTCTCCTCCAGCAGCAGGTCGTAGGTGAGGCGGGCGTACTCGCGCAGGGTGGTGCGGCGCGGCAGTTCCAGGGGCGTGGCACGCTCGTAGGTCTCGGTCTGGGTGGCGCGGGGGCCAAGGGCGGTGAACTGCCCGGGTCGCAGCAGCCCGAGCCCCGGATACAGGAAGACGTCCTCGCCTCGGCAGCTCCGCCAGAGGCTCTCCCGGTCGAAGTCCGGCAGGCGTCCGCCGAGCAGGTCTCTCGGGTCGGAGGACCAGGAGACGCACGTTCCGGTCCTGCGGTGGAAGATCTGGTCGGGGCTGGAGAGCCCGCGGAAGACAACGACCCGCTCCGGTGTGACAACGCACCCGGAGAGTTCCGCCGGGAGCGTCCTGAGTATGGCGGCGAGGGCACGGTATTGTGCACCGGCCGTCACGTCAGCAATTCGCTGGACGAATTCCAGGGATGGACGGAATATCAGGGGTCCGGAGAAAAGAACCCGGGTTCCGTTATCGGGTTGTGGCGGGATCCCGGGAGATCCAGCACTCAACCATTGAAGCGAAAAATACTCCCCGGGCGGAATGCGCTCAGGGGTTCCAGGGGTGCCGAGTACGACACGTCCCGAGCACCCCACGAAGTCCCCTGCTAGGTGCTGGTCAGATGTGACGGCCCCTCCCCGACCGACAGTTGCACCAGCAGGTGAGGGGCCGGGGCGTTGCTGGTCACACAATGTTGCCGTGACCGAGGAGGTCAGGAACGCCACGACGGAGCTGCCCGGTCAGTTCCTCGATCCGCCCTAGGCAGATGACGGTCGGAGCCGTGTACTTCAGCATGGTCTCTCACCTTCTTCCCTCCATGAATAATCTAATACGGCCCACTCCGGATATCGCGACAGAACGGGCCATGGGATGACAAAATGAGGTTGACCATGCAATCACGACAACCCGGGAAAAGGCGCGTAGAATACGCGGTTATTGAGCGCGCAGGGCAAGAACGAGAGACACCCCGTACCCACAGCGTGTCTTCGGCTGGGCGCAAGTGAGCCAGGCGGGCGAACGCTCCGCCGGAGGGCTGTGCACTGGTGAAGCGCTCCCCGAGTTGGACATGCGAACCGGCCGAGCCAAGCACAGAGCCCGTTCACTCAGGCGCTCCGCCCGCCGCACGTAGAAACCGTGCCCACAGCGTGCCCATAAGAGCGGACAACTACGGTCAACAGCGGTGCGACCGGGCCCGCGCGGCGACGCCGACACGATGAATCCCCGCAGGTCACCAGTCATGTGGTCGCCCAAGCGCCATCGCTTCCCAAGCTGAGAGCGCGAGTTCGATTCTCGTCACCCGCTCTTCTGAAGCCCCAGGTCAGTGGCCTGGGGCTTTTGCGCGACCGGGTCTCTCCCGCGTTTTCTGCCGTGTGTCGCACCCGAAGATTGGGCACGCGGAGGGCACAAGTGCCGGACAGGCGCCGCACGCTCAACGCTCCCGCCTTCGGAAACGTGCAGCTCACCTGGGGCTTCGTAGTGCGCATCGCAACCCTTCGGAACGGGAGGCCCTCAGCTTGCCGGTCCCCCGACAAGGTTGATGAAGTCTTCACGTACCCGCGGAGGCGACAGTTGCCGAAGTCCCTCCCAACAGTCAGGACTTCGGCATCACGATCCCCCTCTCAGAGCGGGAGGTCGTCGGGCAGGACCCGGAATGCCTTGTGGCGGCCCAACGGTCGAACGGCCCGGAAGTCTCGTCGGTCGAGGGTGAGGATTGCGTCGGTGTCGTAGTCGGCGGCAAGCGCCACATTCACTGCGTCGGCGAGATCGAGGTCCAGGGTGCCGTAGCGGACGCGGACCGACTGGGCGGCACCCAGGTGGTCCTCCGTGATCTCCGGCATGACGACGCGCCCCCGGCTCATCCAGCGCCGGAGGTCGTCGACCGCGCTGAGGGCGGCCTCCCGCCCGAGTTCGCGTGTGGCAACGTGATCGAGTTCGGCCAGCAAAAGCGGCGACATGATCAGGAGTCCGGCCGCCATGATCGCCTCATTCGCCCCCCGGTGCTCCGGGTGAGCCGAGTCGAGGGCGGCCAGGAGGCCGGAGGTATCCGCAATGACGATGATCACGCGGCGGTTCCGGAGTCTGAGCCGGCCTCACGTCGCACGGCGTCTGCGACCGCGTCGCGGACCTCGGCCCTGGATGGCGTACGGCCCGGCCCCTCGAAGGTGCGTGAGAACAGCGGCTCATCCCAGACACGGTTCGCCATCGCCGCGAGGTGGATCCCCTGGCGGATGATCTCGGCCTCGCTTATCCCGCGTCGTTTGGCGGCCTCCTTGATGATCGCCAGGTCTTCGGGGTCGGCGTAGACATTGGTGCGCTTCATGGACATGTACCAAGCTTAGTCCATGTACTGGATTGATGTATCCATCGCTGTCGTTGGTTCACAGTGACCGGGACTGCCGAGCTGCCCTCACCGATCCTGTCCCGGTGCCAGACTGTTCGTGGGGAGAGGGGTATGTCCGGGGGTTCGGCTTCCGTGTCGGTGTGCCTGGGATGAGTGTGCGTGTCTCCACGCGCGGGGTACGGAACTCGGTCGGGCCACGCGCGGCGAGGCTCAGCGTGGGCAGTGGCGGTGCCAGGATGTCGACTGGACTCGGCCCCTTCTACGCCTCCAGTTCCCTCGGCGGCGGCCGACGGCGGACCAGCACACGCCGCACCACACGGCCTCGGACGGTCGCCCCGTCGGACGCACAACTGGACCGGGTGCGCCGCCAGGCGGAGCGGGCTCAGCAGGAGGCGGAGGGCGATGCCGCCATCGCTCAGTTGCGAGAGCTGAAGCAGCAGACGACCAGCGTTCATCTGGAGTCCTTCCCCACGGCCCATACACCCGTGATATCGAACGTTCCTCAACTGGGGTTGCCCCGGGCGCTGGCCGAGGCTCAGACGTTCCACCTTCAGGGGGTGGACGGCTGGCCCGCGCAGAGAGGGCCGCGGCCAGGCGTAGGGCAGAACAGGACGCGCCCAGCTATCTGGCCGCGGAGACCTCGCAGCTGCACGAGGTCCGACAGAGATTGGCGGACGGGGCAGAGCACTGGTGGCAGTCCCTGCTCGCGAACGACGAGGACACCGTCTGCGAGGCGGTGAACCCAGCCTTCTCCGACAACCCTGCCGCCGGCTGTGCCGTCGGCGTGGACGGCTCGGTCACGTCCGTCGTCATGTGGCACCAGGACCTCGACTCGATGCCCACCCAGACTCCCGGACGGACGGTCGGCGGAAGCCCGACGCTGAAGAACCTCGCCAAGCGCGACCGCATCCTTTGGTGGTTGACGTCCATTGGCTCCAACATCGTCGCCACGCTCAAGGAAGGCTTCGCAACCGCCCCGGGCATCACGGCCATCGACCTCGCTGTGCGGACCCGCGTGCCCGACACCAGCGCCTCGGCTTCGTGGCCTACGGCCGCTGGACGCGCCAAGCCATCGAGTCCACGCCCTGGCGAGAGCCTGAGGACGCCCTGCGCTTCCTGGACATCGGCCAGGACGACACCTGCTCCGTCACCACGACTGCATCGGGCGACTTTGCCAGCATGCTCAAGCCACTGGACACCGCGCGTGTGCCCGGTCTCCAGGACCTGCTGGAGACGCCCATCGCTTCAGCGGTGGAGACGGTCAGAAGAACCGCGTCGAGCTCAACGCCCGCCCGACCCACTGGGGCCCCGTCCCACCCCGCTGAACGACGGCCCGACCGGCCGACGCCCGTCAGGGGCATTCGTACGTCAGGTGGGTGGTGACCGTGCGGTGGGTGGGGGAGAGGATCCGTAGTTCGGCCTGTGCCGTGTAGTGGCCCTTGCCCTGGAAGGTCCACAGCAGGTGCAGACGTGCCTGTCTCTGGCCCCGGACCACCACTTCTCGCAGGACGCCCGAGGCGGTGTCGTCACTGCGGGTCCAGCGATAGGAGAGCGTGCCCGGCCGGCCGTTCGTGGCGACGAGGGCGACTATGTCCGCTGTGTCGTCGCATCCCAGAACCGTCGGCCGGGCCGTGACCGCCGCCGTACGCACCGCGACGGAAGGCCCGAGGCGCTGCCAGGCTAGGAAGGCGATGACGGCGATCAGCACGAGCGCGGGCAGAGCGTGTCTTCGCAGACGTCGGCGCGGGGGCACGCGAGGCGGCGGCACCGCGGGCAGCGTCCTGTGGGTACGGTGCGCGACGGCGGCTGTCACCCCCGGGCCGAAACGCAGCACGGTGCCTTCGGAACGGTCGGGCGGCGTCGGCAGGATCTCCGTGGAGGGCTGCCCGACGAGGGTGGTGTCCGGCTCGGGCCTCTGGATCCAGTGGCTGGCCAGCACCGTGGCGCTGTACTCGGCCTCGGCGGAGCCGGGTTCGTCGCTCGGGGCGCGTTCGTCGGTGGGGCCGAGGTGGAGGGTGGAGGTGTGGTCGTCGGCCGGGTCGAGAATCCGGGGTTCGTCGGCGGGGCCGAGCACCTGGGTGGGTTCCCAGTCCTCGGCAGACGCGGGAGTGCGGTCGTTGTGAGCGCTCATCGGATGACACACCGCCTGGTCTGAAGCTGCTGCGAGGCGCCGCCGTCGGCGGAGGCCGGAGTGGTCGTGGCCTGCACCGCCCAGTAGCAGCCGGCGCCCTGGAAGGTGTGGTCGACGGTGAGCGTGTACTGGGTGGCACCGCTGCGCTCGAACGTCTGGGACGCACCGTCCGGGGTGCCGAGCTGTCCCCCGGTGTCGCTCGTGAACCACGAGACGGTGATGGAGAGCGGCCCGGTGCCGTCCGTGGTGATTTCGATCGTTGCCGTGCCGGTTGTCGGACCCGTCTGCTGGAAGCCCGACACCGCGACGTCCTTGACGGCGGGAGCAGTCGGCGAGGTGGGGGAAGCGGTCGTCGGCGTCGCCTCGGTGGTCGCCCCGCCGGGCGTACTCGTCTCCGGGGCCGGAGCCGTGGTGGCGGACGCGGAGGGCTCGTCGGTGCCGGCAGTCGCCGGGTCCGAGGGCGACAGGCTGGGTGACACGGTGGACGTCGGGGCCGACGGGGACGAGTTCGCCGACGCGGTCGGACCGGTGGGCCCTCCCGGCTCCACGCCGGGCTGGGCACTGGTGGTGGCCAGGGCCTGCGCCGCCTGTTGCGGATCCGCTCCCAGGGTGTGCTGGATGCCGTAGGACAGGACGACGGCCAGAAGCACGGCCGCACCGGCCACCAGCGTCCCCGGCCGGCCGGGACGCCACGACTGCGCCCAGCCGCGGCCCGGGCTCAGGACCGTACGTGCCGTGTCCGTCGTGGTACGCGGAGCGCTGCGGGCCGAGGGCAGCAGCAGCGGCAGCAGGGCCACCAGCGCGGCGAGCCGGCCGCGCCCGCGTTCCTCCCAGTCGGGCCCGTAGGCGGCGCCGGCCACCGCCTCGAGTTCAGTGACGAACTCCTCGGCGTGTGTGGGCCGTTCCCGCGGGTCCTTGGCCAGACCGCGCCGGACCAGCTCCCGCACCGCCTCGGGGGCCTCCTCTGCGGGGACGGGCGCGTCGACATGCTGCAGCGCGAGTTCGGCGAGATTGTCACCCGCGTACGGCTTGTGGCCCGTCAGGCACTCGAAGAAGGTGGCCGTGGCCGCGTACACGTCGGCGGCGGGAGAGGCGGGCGCGCCGGTCCACTGCTCCGGGGCCATGTAGGAGGGGGTTCCCGCCACGCCGACGCTGGTGCCGGCGTCCACCGCGATCCCGAAGTCGACGAGCTTGGACGATCCGTCCGGCACGACCAGGACGTTCGCCGGCTTGTAGTCGCGGTGGACGACGCCGACGCGGTGTGCATCGGCCAGGCCGAGCAACGACCCCTTGAGGACCACGAGTGCGGCCTCGGGATCGAGCGGGCCCTCCCTGGTCAGCAGGGTCCGCAGCGAGACACCGTCCACCAGCTCCATCACGATTGCGGCGCCGTCCGGACTCTCGACGTACTCGTACAACCCGGTGACGTACGGGCTCTCCAGGCCGCCGAGCAGCCGCGCCTCCGCCCTGAACTCGCGTACGAAGCCCGGCCGGGTGCGCAGTGATTCGCTGAGGTACTTCACCGCGACCGGAACGCCGGTCTCCTCGTGCACGGCCAGGACGACTCGCCCGCTTGCCCCCGATCCGAGCTCCAGTGACTCGGTGTATCCGGGCACTGCCCATGTGTTCATTCCAGCCCCCCAAGGCCGCGCGTGCTGCCGGAAACTCACCCGCCCCGGAGCTTCGGCCACGCGCCCAAAGACACATTTCCAGCCACTGCGGTTGCGGTGCGGCATCCGGTATCCCCGATCCGGATACCGGCAGCCGGGATATCGGAGGGAGCACCACTGGATAGTGCCTCAGAACCTGTACAGATCGGCCCGGAACGCGGGTACCAGTCCGACGCACGGTCCGCGTCCCACGCGGGTGCGCGACCGACTCAGCCCGTTTCTCCCCCTTTCGCCGCCGCTGCGGTGTGGACCAGAGGTGGCTGAAAAAGATCGGATGAATCAAGCGGGAGGATCTACCGGTGACCGGAATTCCGACCCCTCCGGAAGGGGACGGCACCAGGGTTGTCGACCTCGTGGTGGCGGCCACAGCCGGGTTGCAGGAACGGACTGCTGCACCGCGACCGGGACTTCGGGCGCATCGCCGCGACCGGCAGGCCTGGCGCTCCAGTGGTGGCTGCCCGGAGGCCGACGAGTGAGCCCGAGCCCGAACGCCGACTGCTCTGAGGCCGCTGCACCATTCGGTCTGTAAGCAGGAGACAGGCTTTTCCGAGAGCCCTGTGCACATACGAAGGCGCTCCCCAGCCAACGTCCGAACGAGCCCGGCCAAGCGCGGTGGCGTTCGTCCACGCGCTCTGCCCGCCGGTCCTCGCAGCTCGTGCCCACAGCGTGCCCGTAAGAGCGGACAACCGCGGTCAACAGCGGTACGACCAGACCCGCGCAACCGCTTCGGCACGCCGCATCGACGCAGGTCAGCAGCCCTGAGCCGCCCAAGCGCCATCGCTTCCCAAGCTGAGAGCGCGAGTTCGATTCTCGTCACCCGCTCCACGATGAAACCCCAGGTCAGTGGCCTGGGGTTTGTTTGTTGTCTAGTCCAATTTGAGGGTTGCGTGCACGGCACAGCCCAACCTTCATTTCGGCGGACGGGAGCTCGCGGGCCGACCGGTCGCCATCATCTCGGCGACCCGGGCCGTCGTCTCCCGTAGCCACATGTGCGCCGCGTCGTGCATGTGGACCGGATGCCACCACAAGGCCTGCTCGCCGTCGGCGGACTCGGGCTGTCCGGCGTACCCGCCACCCTCATCGACGCCCTGCACGCGCAGGGCACCACCAGCCTGAAAGTCGTCTCCAACAACTGCGGAGCGAGATTGACCGCCTCCTTCTTGGTCCTGACCCTGGACAGCGCCATGGCGCGTTCCAGGGCGTCGTCGTCGATGTCGATCTGAGTCACAGACATACCCGTTTGTGCAGTGGCAACGGACACTCCAGATCAGCCTGCGAGTACTGCGGTTCGGGCGGCGCAAGTGTCGCGCGCGCGTGTGGCCCGGCTGCTGGTGGCGCCCACCCCCACAGCGTGCCCGCAAGAGCGGACGGCCAGGTCTTTCGTTGGCCCGTCTCCACATGGTCGAGGTACGCGGCAGGCCATCGCCGGTCATGCGCGGAGGTAGGTGAGGACAGCGAGGACGCGGCGGTGTGCCTGGCCGTCGAGGTGGAGCTCGAGTTTCTGAAGGATGTTGCTGACGTGCTTGTTGACCGCCGCTTCGGTGACGTACAGCTCGCGGGCGATGGCGGCGTTGGTGCGTCCCTCGGCCATCAGGGCGAGGACCTCGCGCTCTCGGGGGGTAAGGCGTTGCAGGGGATCGCGGCGACGGTTGAGGAGTTGGCGGACCACCTCGGGATCGACGACCGTCGCGCCCGCGGCGACCTGGGCGACCGCGTCGACGAACTCGCTGACGGCGCTGACGCGGTCCTTGAGGAGGTAGCCGACCCCGGTGTCGCTGCCGAGATCGAGCAGATGGGCGGCGTAGGACTGCTCGATGTACTGGCTGAGTACCAGGACTGGCAAGGTGGGGCGCTCGTGGCGCAGGGCGACGGCGGCGCGCAGGCCGTCGTCGGTGTTGTCCGGTGGCATGCGGACGTCGGTGACGACGATGTCTGGAGCGTGTTCCCGGACCGCCGCGATCAGGGCGTCCGCATCGCCGACGGCGGCGAGCACCTGGTGGCCGAAGCGGGTGAGCACTCCGACGAGGCCGTCCCGCATCAGCGGGGAGTCCTCGGCGAGTACGACGGTCAGTGGCATGGCAGCTCCACGTGCATCAGGGTAGGCCCGCCCTGAGGGCTGGAGATGCGGAGTCTGCCGTCCGCCACGGCGACGCGGTCGGCCAGGCCGATGAGGCCGGTACCCGCCTCCGGTGCGGCGCCTCCGATGCCGTCGTCGCTGATCGAGAGAGCCAGAAGGTCGGTGTGCAAGCGGGCGTACACCTCGACTCGGGTTGCCTGGCTGTGCTTGACGGCGTTGGTCAAAGCCTCGGCGATCACGAAGTACGCCGCGGTCTCCACGGCGAGTGGCAGACGACGTGGCAGGCGGATGTCGACCGTGACGGGCAAAGCGGACCGCCCCGCCAGGTTCTCGACCGCGGCGGCCAGACCGTGGTCGGTGAGAGCCTTCGGGTGGACGCCGCGGCTGAGCTCACGCAGTTCGTCGACAGCGAGCCCGACCTGTTCCTGTGCCTTGGCGAGTTGCCCGGCCAGCGGTGAGTCCGGCTCGGTGTCGAGGGCGGCCAGCCCGAGCATCACATTGAGGGAGACCAGCCGCTGCTGCGCCCCGTCGTGAAGGTCCCGCTCGATCCGGCGCCGCTCCGCGTCGAAGGCATCGACCAGCCGCACCCTGGAGGCCCGTACGTCGGTGAGCTCACGGCCCAGTTCGCTGTCGCGCGGCGCCAGCATGAGACGTGTGACGGCCGCCCTGGCGCCGGCCCAGGCAGTGATGGTGTACGGCGCGGCGGCGAGCAGGCAGAGACCGACGATCACCAACGGCCAGGCCCCGGGGTCATCGAGGGGCGACATGATCACCAGCACGGGGACGACGAGGGCGAAGCCGAGGACGAGGAAGTCCATCCACCACAGCGCGGTCGCCGACACCGCAGTGAAGCCCAGCTCACGCCAGGTCGCAGGCTCTCGCAGCCGGGTTCGCACCCATCCGGCGAATCCCGGGCGTTCGGGGGCCCGGTGCGGGTCCGGCACCGGGTCGAGGTCCACCAGGCGCAGGCGCCACCGCTCGAAGCGGGTGACGGCGACACCGGACAGTGCCACACCGAGCAGGATCGGCACCCCCACCAACACCACCAGCGAGACGACTCCCGCGACGAGCGCGACCACAAGGACCGCGCCGGCGACGGCGCCGTAGACGACACCGGACAGCAGATAGGCGAAGGACCGCCAGGGCCAGCTGGAGCCGAGCACCTTCAGCGGGTTCTGACCGAGCGCCTGCCAGGCGGTCCGATGTCGCATCCCTCGAACCTACCGAGCCGGGGATCTTGGGACAGTAGTGCGTGCACTACCTCTGAACTCGTGTGTGTGCCAGTGCGCCGGCGGGGGAGGGACCGGTGCACTGGGTTCCATGAAGCTGATCACCGTCCCTCCCGGCACGCGTCGCAGACTCGGAACCGTGCTGGCCGCGCTCGGTATAGCGGTCGCGGCCACCGCCGTACCGGCCTCCTCGGCCCCGCGGTCCACCGCCGCCCTGGATCCGGCCTCGATCGACCGATTCGTACGCGACTACCTGGAGCAGACCCGTCTGCCGGGCGCGGTGGTCGCCGTGACCAAGGGCGACCGGGTCGTCCACACCGCGGGGTACGGGCACAGCGCGTCCGGGCAGGACATGACGGAGCGGACGCGCCTGCCCGTGGCGTCACTGTCGAAGTCCATGACCGCACTCGCCGTCATGCAACTGGTCGAGGCGGGCAAAGTCGACCTGGACCAGCCCGTGCACCGCTACCTGCCCGAGTTCACCCTGGCCGACCGGCGCTCTCAGGAGATCACCGTCCGGCAGGTCCTGACCCAGACCTCCGGTATGGCCGACTCCGCCTACCCGGATCTGACCCGCGCCCAACCCCACACCCTCAAAGAGGCCGTCGCCGCGATGCGCGAGGCGCCCCTCGCCACCGCGCCGGGCACCCGGCACCGCTACCACAACCCCAACTACTTCGTCGCGGCACGCCTGGTCGAGGTGGTCAGCGGACAGCCCTTCGCCGACTACCTCTCCGCCAAGCTCTTCGATCCGCTGCGCATGACGCATACCGCATCCGTCGACACGACCACCGAGATGCCCGACCGGGCCCGCGGCTACGTCCGCGCCTACGGCACGGTGTTCTCCCGTCCGCACCCCCGCTGGTTCACCGCGGGCGGCCACGGTGTCGTCACCACGGCCGACGACCTCTCCCAGTGGCTCATCGCCCAGAACAACCAGGGCGTGTCCGCCGACGGCCGCCGTATCGCCACCGCACGCACCATCGAGCTCACGCACACCCCACCGAAGGCTCCGAAGGACACGGACTACGCGATGGGTTGGTGGCGGAACCAGCAAGGCAGCGGGCCCGAGCAGATCCAGCACAGCGGCCAACTCCTGACCCACAACTCCATGGCCACACTGCTGCCCGGCAGCAGGATCGGCATCGCGGTCGTCACCAATACCGGCCTGATCGCCGGAGACGACGCCGCCCAGATATCGCAGAGCCTGGTCGACCTAGCGCAGGGCAAGAACCCCGAGGTGGCGAAGCCCTTCTCGATGACGGCCGACTGGGTCCTGGCGGTACTGACCCTGCTGGCGGCGGGCCTCGGCATCCGCGGTGTCCTGCGGGCGCCCCGATGGGCTCGGCACACCGCACGGCGACCATGGTGGCGAACGGCCATGCGGTTGCTGCCCCAGACTCTCCCGATCCTCCTCCTCACCCAACTCGCCTCGCTGCTCGGCCTGTTGATGAACCGCTCCGGAACCCTGGCGCAGACCACCTACGCCTGGCCGGCCCTTGTCGTATGCGCAGCGGCCGGGAGCCTCGCCTCCACCGCGGTCATCACCGCCCGGGCCCTCGCTCTGGTCCGTCACCGCCAATGCCGGGCCCGTCGAGTGGCCCGCCCGGAACGTGGGCATCGTACGGATCCAGGTCAACGCGGCCACCGGCGGCTACGCCAACATCGGCGGCCGGACGGCCAAGCCCGCGCTGGTGTCCACCACGCTGCCCGGTGAAGGCACGGTCTACCGGCTGGTCGCCCGGCACAGCGGCGAGGTCGCCGACGCGGCGGGCGCGGGCACCGCCAACGGCACCAACGTCCTGCAGTGGCCGTGACTCAACCGGGCGAACCAGAAGTGGACCTTCACCAGCACCGGCGACGGCTACTACAAGATCAAGGGCGTGGGCAGCGGCACGCTCCTGGAGGTCGCGGATCTCTCCCGCGCGGACGGCGGCAACGTCGGCATCTGGACAGACGCCGGCGCCCCCAGCAGCACTGGGCCGTCACGCCCACCGTGACGGAAACTACTTCCTCATCAACCGCTACAGCGGGCTCTCTCTCGGCGTCGACGAGGGCAGCACCACCGACGGAGCCAACATCGAGCAGCAGCCGTACGCGTCACAGACGCTTCAGCAGTGGCAGATCATCCCGTCCTGACCTGCGCTACGAGTTACGCCAGACCGTGCCGCGGCGCTCGTACTCCAATACGGTCTCGACCTGGTTGGCGAACTTCGCGCCGAGGAACCGCTCGACCAGCCAGACCGCGCCGTCCAGGCCGGAGGTGATGCCACCGGTCGTGACGAGGTCGCCGTCATCGACCACGCGCGCGTTGACCACCTTCGCGCCCTGTGCGGCGAGTGCGGCCCTGGTGTCCGAGTGGGTGGTGGCCGGCCTGCCGCGCGTGAATCCGGCCGCCGACAAGGCCATCACGCCCGTGCAGACCCCGACCATGATCGCTTCGACGCCGGCGAGGCGCCGGATGAACGCCTTGTCCGCGAGCAGCCGGTGCATGCCCGATCCTGGCTGGTCGTGCCGCATGCCGCCGGGCACGATCAGCACATCGGCGTCCTGCGGTGACCAGCCGCGCGGTACCTCGATCCGCAGACCCCTCGACGCGGTGACCATGGTCGGCTTGTTGGTCGACACCAATGTCGTCCGGATGGCGCCGCCCATCATGGCGGCGAGGGACAGCACGTCGAAAGGCGCGATGGAATCCAGTTCCTCCACACCCTCGTAGAGCAGAATCTGGACACGCAACGGTGACGCCGCCGAGGGCGACGCCGCCGAGGCGAGGGGCGCGCCCGCCGCCGTCAGCCCGGTCGACAACGCGGACGCCTGCAGGAAAGTACGACGTTCCATGGATTACCTCCCAGTGAGAACTCTCTGCTGACTGGTCGGCTCGGCCCCACCGGTAGTTCCCGGCGCTGTCGTGGAGGATTTACCGGCTCGGCCGAGCTCAGTCGAGTGCTGCCTGCTGGGGCCCTACACTCACCACCGGTAACCAGTCGCCTCCACGTAACCGATGAGGGGATGTCACGCATGCCACAACTGCCGGCCTTCGACGTCATGACGGCGACCTGCCCGTCCCGCACCTCACTCGCTCGCGTCGCAAACAAGTGGACGGCCATGGTGGTCATCGCCCTCAGTGCCGACCGCATGCGCTTCCGCGACCTGCGCGCCACCGTCGACGGCATCAGCGCCAAGGTCCTCACCGAGACCCTCCGGGACCTGGAACGGGACGGAATCGTCACCCGGCACGTGTACGCCGAGGTGCCACCCAGGGTCGAATACGAGCTGACCGCACTGGGTCGCACCCTGCACGCCCCGATTCACGCATTGGGCAGTTGGGCCGAGGACCACATCACCGAAGTACTCGCGGCACGTGAGAGCTACGACGCCCGCCAGTGACCGTGAGGGATCTCGCCGCCGGTCGCCCGGTGACCCACGCAACAAGCCGTCCGGCACGGTAGCGCAGTGCCGGACGGCTTCCGTCTGGGAAGGATGCGGGCGGTCTACTGTCCCCAGAAGGCGTCCTCGGCAACCTGGTCGCCGGAGAACAGCCACATCTCGACGATCTTGCCGTCCTTGAGGCGCAGGACATCCACGCCGTCCATGCTCATGGAGGCGTCCTCGCGCCGGCCGGCGAAGTGGATGGAGGCGGCCACCATGTCGCCGTTGCCCATGAGGTTATGGACCGTGTCGATGGCGAAGGAGCCCTGGCTGGCCTCCATCATCCCGCCGAGCATCGCGAAGACGGCGTCGCGCCCCTTGTGCTCACCGGAGAACCGGTTGGCGCCCGGCTGGTGCCACACGATCTCCTCGGCCAGGAGCTCGCCCACCTTGGCCAGGTCGCCCTTCTGCACGGCCTGGAAGTACTCACTCGCGATGTCGACGTGCTTGCTGGTCATGACAACACTCCTTACGCCCCTGACGTAGAGGCGATACGACTTACCGTTACGGGTTCACCCTGCGCTGCACCTCCATACTCACCATCAGTAACCAGTCACCTCAACGTAACCAATGAGGTGGCGTGACACACGTCACACACCGGAGCGGCGGCACTGCCGCGACTCAGGAAGCGGCCCCGGCGGCCGGTACAGAGACCGCCGGGGCCTTGTCGGTTGACGGCGGCGCGTGTGTCAGCCCCTCTCGAAGTGGCTCGGTCTGCCGTTCCGGTGGACCAGACGGCCGAGCCGCTCCGCCCTCGCCCGCGGCATGAGCGTCCAGCTGCCGTCGGAATCGCGTAGGGCTGCTGAGTGCCAAGGGGTGGTCCAGGCGTCGGGCGCGTCGAGGAGGCGGATGCCGAACTTGGCGGCGCCGATGGGCTGGGGGTGGATGGACAGGCGTATGGCGCGGGGGTGGTGCTCGGCGATGAGGTCGCCCCAGGCGCGGCTGCGCTGGATGACGCCGTAGGCGCGTCTACGGCATTCGCGCTGAAGGGCGGAGCGGCTGCCGGTGAAGTCGGTGGTGTCGTCGACGAGAAAGCGGGTGATGCCCCGGTACAGGGCGAGGGTGTGGGCGTCGGCGCGGACCTCGGCGCGCAGGGCCTCCAGGGTGGGGGCGTACTGGTCGTGGACGCGGGCGCGTTGTGTGTCGTGGGGGAGGTCGCCGAGGACGTCGCGCAGGTCGAAGACGGACAGGTGGTGCAGATCCAACGCCCGTATGACCGCGCGGAGTTCGTCCGAGTAGGCGTCTATGTGGTCGTCCGGGACACCTATGAGGTCGCCGAAGACGTGGCCGTCGGAGCAGATGACGACCCGGGCGCCCGGTGCGTAGATCTGCTCGATGTCCATGCACAGGCTCTGGAGAAAGGTGAGGGAGAGTCGCTCACCCTGGTCGGGGAGGTGGCCGAGCACCTTGGCGGGGTTCGGGGACTTGCAGGGGAAGCCGGGCAGGGTGAACACGACGGGTTCTCCTTCGCCTACGAAGCCGTCGATACGGCGCCGCTGGTGCCGGAACGCCTCCGCGGTGGCGGGCGCGTGGTCGGTGGTGCGGTGATACGGCAGGAGCAGGCGCAGGATCGCGGCGCTGATGCTGGTGGAGTGGGCGTCCGGCGCGGTCGTCTGCGGCATGTGGGTCCTCCGTGAGGGCATGCGGGCATGGCCGTATGGCGCCGTGGCGGGGCGCCGGGCGCCGACGGTGGTCAGGTGGGTGGTCAGCCTGGGCGGCCGGGACCGGTACGGGTTGTGGGACCGGGCCCTGTCGGCCGGATGCCAGGTGTCAGGCGTCAGCGGCGTCGGTCGTAGCCGACGGTCAGGTGGGTGGTCAGCCTGGGCGGCCGGGGCCGGGCCGGTACGGGTTGTGGGACCGGGCCCTGTCAGCCGGATGTCAGGCGTCAGCGGCGTCGGTCGTAGCCGACGGGCAGGTGGTTGGTGCCGCGGCCGAGGACGGCCGGGATCCACTCGATGTCCTCGTCTGCGATCGCCAGGTGCAGGCCGGGCAGGCGCGTGAGCAGGGTGCCGAGGGCGATCTGGAGTTCGGCGCGGGCGAGGGCGGCGCCCGGGCAGAAGTGGATGCCGTGGCCGAAGGCCAGGTGCGGGTTCGGCGATCGCTCGAAGTCCAGGGTGTCGGGGTCGGGGAAGCGGCGGGGGTCGCGGTTGGCCGCGCACAGGGAGACGATCACGGAGTCTCCGGCCGGGACTTCGGTGCCGTACAGGTCGCTGTCCTGGTCGAAGAAGCGCCAGGTGGTCAGCTCGAAGGCGCTGTCATGGCGGAGCAACTCCTCGACCGCGCGCGGCAGCAGGTCCGGGTTGTCGCGGAGCCGGGCCAGTTGGTCGGGGTGGCGGAAGAGCGCGATCAGGGCGGTGGTGATCTGGTTGGTGACCGGCTCCTGGCCTGCGACGAGGAGCTGGAAGATCATCGAGTCCAGCTCCGCCTGGGAGAGCTCACGGCGGTCACGGGCCTCGACGAGGCGGCTGAGCAGGTCGTCGTCCCCGTGCTCGCGCTTGTGGGCGACGATGTCGGCGATGTAGCTCTGCAGGCCGTGCAGCCGGGCCTCGTACGCAGGGCGTCCGGGGTCGGTGGGGCCGACCGGCTGGACCACCTTGCCCCAGTCGCGGTCGAAACGGGACGCCAGTTCGGCGGGGAGGCCGATGACCGCGGCGAGGACCTGGAAGGGGAAGTGGGCGGCGAAGCCGGTGACGAGGTCGGCGGGGCCGGTCTCGGGGAGGGCGTCGACGAGCGTGTCGGCCAGTTCCTGGAAGTGGGGGCGGAGTTGCTCGGTGCGGCGCGGGGTGAAGGCGTCGGTGACGAAGCGCCGCATGTGGGTGTGCTGGGGCGGGTCCTGGTGGAGGAGGTGGACCTGGAGCTGCGAGTGCTGCGGCTCGGGCATGATCGAGGCGCGGGCGCGCCAGCGGTCGTTGCCGCGGTCGTGGTTCTTGCCGAGGCGGTCGTCGTTGAGGGCCGCGTGGGCGGCTTCGTAGCCGGTGACGAGCCACGCCTGTACGCCGCTGGGGAACAGCACGCGGTGGACCGGGCCGGCCTGACGCATTCGCTCGTACAGCGGGTAGGGGTCGGCCTTGTACGGGCAACCCGTCAGCGGGACCGGGTCGGGCAGGAGCGTCTGCGGCTCCGCGGTCGGCAGGGGTTCCTGGACGGTCATGGGATGGCTCCTCTACAGGGCTACAGGTCGCAGGTCTACAGGGCTAGTTCGGGCTGGTAGTGGTCCAGCCACAGGGCGAGGTCGACGACGCGTTCCAGACGCAGGCGGTGGCCCCACTCCAGCCGGTCGGGCGGGGTGTCGAGGCAGGGCTTGAGGCGGGACTCGTCCGCGAGGGAACGGACCCGGTCGTCGGCCAGCGCGTCACGGGCCATGTTCTGCAGGCCGCGGTTGTAGTCGGGGTGGTGGGTGGCCGGGTAGTGGTTCTTGGGCCGGTGCAGCACCGAGTCCGGGGCGAGCCCGGCTCCCGTGGCGCGCAGCAGGCTCTTCTCGCGGCCGTCGAAGCTCTGCAGCGCCCAGGGCGCGTTGAAGGCGTATTCGACGAGGCGGTGGTCGCAATACGGCACGCGGACCTCCAGGCCCTGGGCCATGCTCAACCGGTCCTTGCGGTGCAGGAGTTGGCGCAGCCAGCGGGTCAGGGACAGGTGCTGCATCTCGCGCCGCCGGTGCTCGGTGGAGGTTTCGCCGTCGAGGTGGGGTACGGCGGCCAGGGCGCTGCGGTAGGTGTCGTCGCGGAACTCGGCGATGCGCAGGCCGAGTTCGGGGTTGAGCGGCATGGCGGCCTCGTCGCCGGTGACCAGCAGCCAGGGAAAGGTGGCCGCGGCCAGCGCCTTGGGGTTGTGGAACCAGGGGTAGCCGCCGAACACCTCGTCGGCCGCCTCGCCGGACAGGGCGACGACGGAGTGCCGGCGTATCTCCCCGAACAGGAGGTAGAGGGAGGTGTCCATGTCGCCGACGCCGATCGGCGAGTCCCGCGCCGCGACCACCGCCTTGCGGTGCTCGGGGTCGAGCAGGGCAAGCGGGTCGAGGACGACCGTGCTGTGGTCCGTGCCGATGAAGGCACCGGCCTCGGCGGCGTACGGGGTGTCGTGGCTGGTGCGCAGCACATCGCCGGCGAACTGCTCGGCCTGGTCGCTGTAGTCCACGGCGTACGAGCGGATGCGGGCGTCCGGGCCCTGGCGCAGGCGGAGTTCGTCGGCGAGCAGGGCGGTCAGGACGGTGGAGTCGATGCCGCCGGACAGCAGGCTGCACAGCGGGACGTCGGCCTCCAGCTGGCTGCGGGCGGCCGTACCGACCAGGCTGCGGACGCGCTCCACGGTCGCGTCCTGGTCATCGGCGTGGGCACCGGCCTCCAGCTGCCAGTAGCGGCGCTCGCGGATGCCGGACCGGTCGAGGACGAGCAGGCCGCCGGGCTCGACCTCCCGCACCCCGGACCACACGGTCGGTCCGGTGTTGAACAGCAGGCTGTACGCCTCCCGCAGTCCGTCCGCGTCCACCCTGGGCCGTATCTCCGGGTGGGCGAACAGGGCCTTGGGTTCGGAGGCGAAGGCCAGGCCGCCGTCGACGGCCGCCCAGAACAGCGGTTTGACGCCGAGCCGGTCGCGGACCAGCAGCAGCCGCCGGGCTCGGTCGTCCCAGACGGCGAAGGCGAACATGCCCTCCAGGTGGTCGGCGACGTCCTCACCCCACTCGGCGTAGGCGCGCAGCACCACCTCGGTGTCGCTGCGCGTATGGAAGGCATGTCCGCGGGCGCGCAGTTCGGCCCGTAGTTCGTGGTGGTTGTAGACCTCGCCGCTGTAGCTGAGTACGAGGGCCGGCCGGTCGGGACGGTCGGGCCGGTCGGTCATCGGCTGGACGCCGCCCTCGATGTCGATGACAGCCAGGCGGCGGTGGCCGATCGCGGCGTACTCGCCCAGCCAGACGCCTTCGGCGTCGGGGCCGCGCGGGGCGAGGGTGGCGGTCATGGCTTCGATGACCGGGGCCTGGGTGCGGACGTCGCTGTGGAAGGACGCCCAGCCGGTGATTCCGCACATTCCGATGGCTCCTGGGTCAGTGAGGGGCGGCAGTCGCCGCGTCGGTGGTCTTCTCGGGGATGGAGGTGGGGGTCGGCCGTCGGCCGGGCAGGGCCAGCAGGGGTACGGCGAGACAGGCGGCCACCGCGGCGAGCATCAGGGAGGCCCGTACGCCGCCGTCCGCCCCGGCCAGTGCCCAGGTGGCGGTGGCCAGTGCCGGGCCGAGTGTGAAGCCGAGGCTGCGGGCGAGTTGTACGGCCGAGCCGACGGTGGCGGCCCGGTCCGGTGGGGCGGCGCCCATGACCAGGGTCTGGGTCGGGCCGCCGGTGAGGCCCATGCCGATCCCGGCCAGTGCGAGGCGCCAGGCCACGTCGGGCGGCGACCAGGTGTCGCCGAGGGGGATCAGCAGGAGCAGTCCGACGGAGGTGAGCATGGCGCCTGCCACCGCAACGGGCTGAGGGCCGTACCGATCGGCCAGTCGTCCGCCGAGTGGTCCGGCCAGCGCCATGCCGAGCGGGAAGGCGAGCACGGTCAGCCCGGTCGTGGTGGCGCTGACGCCGTCGCCCTGCTGAAGGTGCAGGGCGACGACGTAGTGCATGGCGGCGAACCCGGCCGCCAGCGCCAGCACGGCGCCGTGCGCCCGCAGCAGCCGCGCCTCCCGCAGCACGCCGGCCACCGGCCGGCCGCCCGGTCCGCGCAGCCACCACCACAGCGGCGGTACGGCGGCGAGCGCGAGCAACAGCCACGCGAAGGCATCGGAGGCCAAGGTCAGAGACAGCAGCAGAACCGTCACGCCGGTGGCGACCAGCGCCATGTCGGCCAAGGACCGCCGGTCGGGCGGGCGCAGGCGGCCGTCACGGGGCATCGCCTTCCAGGCCACGGCCAGCGCCAGCAGACAGAACGGGATCTTCACCAGGAAGACCGAGCGCCAGCCCAGGTGGTCCAGCAGCAACCCGCCCACCGCCGGACCGGTCACCGCGCCCAACGGGCCGAGCGTCGCGGGCACGCTCATCGCCCGGCTGCGCACCTGAGGCCGTACGGCGCGCATCGCCAGCACCGGCATCAGCACGAACAGCACCGCACCACACGCGCCCTGCCCCATCCGGGCGCCGACCAGCCAGGCCGCCCACGGGGAGGCGGCAGCCAGGGCACTGCACAGCGTGAAGCCGCCGGTCGCGGCCAGCAGCGCGGGACGCAGACCCACCCCGTCCAGCCACCGGCCGACGGGCAACAGCAGGGCGACGACCGGGAGTTGATAGCCCAGCACGGCCCACTGGGCCGTCGCGGCCGTCGTGTGCAGGCCCTCGGAGATGTCCGCGAGCGCCACGTTGACGATGTTCATGTCGAGCATCGCCACGAACGACAGCAGGCCCGCCACGGCCACCAGGAGCCAGCGGTCCTCGACCGCGGGTATGCGACCGGGCCGCCCCGAACCGGAAGCGTGGTCCGTCACTCTCCGCCCCTTCCCTCGCGGGTGGGCTGCCGGACAGCAGCCTCGTCCCAGGGGTCGGGGGAGCGTTCGGGGGAGTTCCCGGGGCTGGCCGAATTTGTGCGGAGAGAAAGGAAGTTCAGGGGTGCGGCGCCTCAGGCGTGCCGCGCCACGGCCCCGGCGGCGGCCGAGGGCCCCGCCGGGGCCCGGTGGTCGAAGGCGATCAGGGGATCGCCGGTCAGCGGATGTTCCACCACGGCCGCGTGTACGCCGAACACCTCGGCCAGCAGGGCGGGGACGAGCACCTCGCGGGGCGGGCCGGACGCGACCACGCTTCCCTCGTGCAGGACGTGCAGCCGGTCGCACACGGACGCGGCGGCGTTGAGGTCGTGCAGCGACACCAGCGTCGTACGGCGCTGGGCGCGCAGCAGGGCGAGCAGTTCCACCTGGTGGCGGATGTCCAGGTGGTTGGTGGGCTCGTCCAGGACCAGGACATCCGTCTGCTGGGCGAAGGCACGGGCCAGCAGGACGCGTTGGCGTTCGCCGCCGGACAGCTCCGTGAAGCGGCGCCCGGTGTGGTCCGCCATACCGGTGTCGGCGAGCGCCTTCGCGATGACGTCCCGGTCGGTGGCGTCGTCCCCGGCGAAGGCCCGCTTGTACGGGGTGCGTCCCATGGCGACGACCTCACGCACGGTCAGCTCGAAGTCGCCGCCCCGCTCCTGTGGGAGCGCGGCCACCCGCCGGGCCGCCTGGACAGGGCTCAGCTCTCGCAGGTCGGTGCCGTCGAGCAGGACGCGTCCGGCGGCGGGTTTCAGGTGGCGGTAGACGGTCCGCAAGAGCGAGGACTTGCCGCTGCCGTTCGGTCCGACCAGGCCGGTGATCTCGCCTTCGGCGGCGATGAGGTGGGCGCCGGCCACGACCGTACGGCCGTCGTAGGCGATGTGCAGGTCCTCGACGTCGATCCTCAACTGCCACTCCCCCAGATCCTCAACTTCCTTCCCCCCAGGTCCTCGACTGCCACTCCTCCGGTTCCTCGATCGCCACTCCTCCGTAGCCTCAACTGCCGCTTCCCAGGCGCCGGTCCAGCAGGTACAGCAGCGCCGGCGCGCCGATCAGCGAGGTGACGACCCCGACCGGCAGCTCCTGCGTGTCCATGGCGGTACGGCACACGATGTCGACCACCACCAGCAGCAGCGCCCCGAACAGCGCCGAGACCGGCAGCAGTCGCCGGTGGTCGCCGCCGACGACCAGGCGGCAGGCGTGCGGCACCATCAGCGCGACGAAGGCGATGGCGCCGGACACCGCGACCAGGACGCCGGTGAGCAGGCTGGTCGCGGTGAACAGCTCACGGCGCAGCCGGGTGGCGTCGACGCCGAGCCCGGCCGCCGTCTCGTCGCCCATGAGCAGGGCGTTGAGTGCCCGGGCGCGCGCCTGGAGCCACACCAGGGTGACGGGTACGGCGACGGCGGGTACGGCGAGCAGCTGCCAACTCGCCCCGCTCAGACTGCCCATGAGCCAGAACAGCACGCTGTGCGTCTGCTGCTCGTCCCCGGCCTGGAGTACGAGATAACTGGTGAAGCCGGACAGGAACTGGCCGATCGCCACCCCGGCCAGCACCAGCCGCAGTGGGGCGAATCCCCCGCGGCGCCGGGCCACCGTCCACACCAGCGCGAACGTCGCCAGCGCCCCGGCGAACGCCGCGCCCGACAGGCCAAGGCCCAGCGCGCCGCCCGTCCCGACGCCGAGCACGATCGCGGCGACCGCCCCGAGGGAGGCGCCGTTGGAGATGCCCAGGAAGTAGGGGTCGGCCAGCGGGTTGCGCACGAGAGCCTGCATCGCCGTACCGACGAGACCGAGCCCGGCACCGACGAGCGCGGCGAGCAGGGCTCGGGGGACGCGCAGTTGCCACACGATGAGGTCGTCCGTGCCCGGCCGGGGCGCCTCTCCGGAGAGCCGCCGCCCCACCACGCCCCACACCTCACCCGGCGCGATGGACGTCGAGCCCCAGGAGACCGCCGCCGTGAGAGCGGCAAACAGCGCCACGGCGAGGAGCGCGGCCAAGGGGCCAGCAGGCACCGAACGCACCTGCCTGCGGGCGTCCGCGCGTTCTCGATCCGTGCCCTTTCGGCCTGTGCTCTTTCGGTCCGTACCCTTCCGGCTCAGCAGGGCGTCGATCACGGTCAGTCGACCTTGCCGGGGTACAGCGCCTTGGCGATCTCCTCGACTGTGTCGGCGTTCTGGACCCCGGCGATGGTGGTCTGCTCGGAGCCGATCCGCAGGAAGTGCCCCTCCTTGACCGCCTTCAGCCCCTTGGTGGCGGAGTTCGTCTCCAGCCACTTCTGGGCCTCGTCGAACGCCTTCTTGTTCGCGGCCCCGCTGCCCCGGTTGCGTACGCCCAACTGGATCCAGTCCGGGTTCTCGGCGATCACTTCCTCCCAGCCGACCGGTTTGAAGTCGCCGTCGCAGTCGGCGAAGACGTTGCGGGCCCCGGCCTGGGTGATCACCGCGTTGGCGATCTGCCGGTTGCAGACGGCCATGGGCTGCTTGGTGCCGGCGTCGTAGTCGAAGAAGAAGTACGTCGGCCGCTCGGCCTCGGCCGTGCCGCCGACGACCTTCCGCACGGCGTCCGCCTTCTCTTTCATGCTCGTGACGAGTTCTTTCGCCTTCGCCGAAGTGCCGGTCACGGCACCGAGGGAGGTGATGTCTTCCTCGACGGCCGTCAGGTCGGTGACGGGGCTCTTGCTCTGCGCCGCGCAGGCGGTGGACTTCAGGTAGATGTGCTTGATCCCGGCGGCCTTGAACTCCTCCTCGGTCGGCGCGTCGCCCATTCCGCCGCCCATGTTCATGTTGGCGAAGGTGTCGATGTACAGGTCGGCGCCGGAGCCGAGAAGCTTCTCCTTGGGGATCACGGTCTGGCCGAGCACCTTGACCTTCTGCGCCGGAGCGTCCAACTCGCCGGGCAGCGTGCCCTTGCCGGGCGGGAAGCCGGTGCCGATCACCTTGTCCCCGGCTCCCAGCCGGAGCAGCAACTCCAGGCTGGAGGCATTGCTGGTGACGATCTTCCGCGGAGCCTCGGAGAACGTGGTCCTGGCTCCCATGCAGTCGGTGACGGTCACCGGGTAGCCGTCGGAGGCGGCCTTCCCGGCAGCGGGGCTCGCCTCGCCGCCGTCCCCGCCGCCGTCCCCACTGCCGCAGCCCGCCGCCAGCAGGCCGCCGAGCACCACGGCCGTCGTACCCCACCACACGCGAGAACGCATCGAAACTCTCCAGGATCCACTCGGGCACGGGCGGACCTCTGCCACCCGTTCCAGAAGTCGGGGCGAACTCCGCGTGGGTTCCCGCCACCTGGGGTGCCGGTTCATCCGCTGCCGGAACCCCGGGAGGGAGCGCCGCGACTACTGGGGTGTGAAGCGGAGGAGCCTGAAGACCCTGATGCGCCCGATGAGGCCGGCACGTGGGGCCCGTTCGACGCCTTTGATGCCTTCGACGCCTTTGACGCCTTTGACGCCTTTGACGCCGAGAAGTCTGTTCACGAGCGCGCTGCGGTCCGCCGCGGTTCCCCTCGGCGCGTGCTGCGCGGCTCTGATCCTGCTGACCGCTTACGCCATGACCGGCCTGGCCGGCGATCCTCCGCCCCGGATCACGGTCGTGGACGCCCGGATCATCGCTCCCCCCAGGGGCGCGAGCTCCACCACCGCCTACTTCGAGATCCGCAACACCGGCGTCTCGCGGGACACGCTCCTGTACGCGGACTCGCCGGAGCTGGGAGTCAGCGCCATCCGCCGAACCGGAGGCGACCGGGAGCGGGCGGGGCTCACGGAACAAGTGTGGTCCGTCGACGTTCCGGCGGGCGGCACCGTGCGCATGGCCCCGGACGGTCTGGGCGTCCTGATCATGGATCCGCCCGCGCTGAAGCCGGGCCGGGAAGTGCTCTACAACCTGTGGTTCCGGTACAGCGGGAGGGTCGGTGTCCGGGTACCCGTGACCACCGGTGCGAGATGACCTGCGCGGCGCCCGCATGCCGGGATTGGCTGAACGCCCCTGTCAGGAGAAGCGTTCCCGGTAGTCGAGGGGCGAGATCCGCACCAGGTGGGGCTGCTGCCCGCTCGTACGGTCCGGACTGTTCATTGCGACCTCGCTCATACGCGCCTCATCCCGCGCGCGACTGTCATCCATGGGAGTGCTCGGAGCTGTTCGGCGAGAGGAAGGGCGCCGGCCCGCGCTTCGGACGGACGGCGCCGGCGCCCTTCGATCACGCGGCCAGCGGGGTCGGCTCGGCCGTCGCCTCGGCCTCGGCCAGCAGCTCGATGAGCGTGGCCCGGGCACGGGACACGCGCGAGCGGACCGTTCCGATCGGGCAGCCACTGGCCTCGGCCGCCTCCGCGTAGGGCAGCCCCATCAACTGGGTGAGGACGAACGCCTCACGGCGCTCGCCGGGCAGCGCGTCCAGCAGGTCGAGCAGCGCGACACCGTCCTCGAAGCCGGGCAGGCCGATCGGCTGGGCGCGTTCGACCGTCACTCTCCAGTCGTCCGTGACGCACAGGCGTGGCCGGGCGGCGGCGTACCGGTAGCTGTCGATCACCGCGCGGCGCGCTATGGACAGCAGCCACGCCCGCGCCGAGGAGCGCCCCTCGAACCGGTGCAGGCTGCCGAGTGCCCGCAGGAACGTGTCCTGGGCCAGGTCGTCGGCGGCCTGGGGATCGGAGGAAAGGTGCGCGACATAGCGGACGACGTCGGGGTGCAGGGCCCGTACGAAACGGTCGACGGCGGCCGGGTCGCCGGCGCGGGCGGCGAGAGCCCAGGCGGTCGTCGACTCGTCGAACGACGCCACCGCACCGTCTTTGTCCACCTCTCTGCGTTTGTCGCGGGAGGCGGGCAGAACAGGAGTGATCACCTGATGTCCTTCTCGGGTCATCCGGCCTCCGGCACGGCGGCACGCAGGACCGTCACGACCGTGCTGAGGCACGACGGCCGCGTGACACCGCTTGCGGATGGGTCCGGGAGTGAAGGGGAGACGGCCGTACGACGCGTACGGCCGAGCCCGAGGCGCGGGCGTCGATGACACGACACCCGGCTGTGGCCCCGGGGAACCGGCTGTCTCAGACGACAGCGGTCCCGGCCGGAGGCCCCCGAGGAGTGATCGAGTGAACGGGAAGAAGGCGCCGTGGCACCCGTTCCGAGCGGGCGCGGCGCAGCCGGACACGCGGTCGGCGTGGCGGCGCGACAACAGCGAACAGCAGCTGCAGGGGTGCGGCCAGCCGGCCGGCGACGGCCCGCAGGACACGGAACGCGGCACGCTCCCCATGGGCCAGCCACAGACCGCACAGCAGCGCGGCGAGCGTGTGGGCGGCCAGCATGCCGAACGACGACATGCCGCCCATGTCGTGGCCCATGGAGCCCATGTGCGCCGCGTGATCCGTCGCCATGCGCCCCATGTGCGCCGCGTGGTCCGTGGCCATGCGTCCCATGTCCATGGAGCCCGTGGGCATGGCGCTCATGTCATGGCCCATGGACGCCGTGGCGTGTCCCGGGCCCTCCGAGCCGGGCGGAGCGGTGGCCGGTCCGGCTGCGCTCGTGGCGGTCGACTGCGCGAGTTCGAAGACCGAGTGGAGCACCCCTTGGGTGACCATGACCAGGGAGACGACCAGCGGGAGTCCGCGCTCACGGCCCGCGAGGCTCCAGCCCACACCGCTCGTGCCGGCAAGTCCGGCCACCAGTGCCCACCACGGGACGGTGCCGCCGGACATCAGGACGTGGCCGAGGGCGGCGAGCAGCACGCAGACGGCCGCGAACATCGCGGCCCGTAGCGTGCGCGCATACCGCCCAGCAGTCATGACGGCCCTCATCCTCGCATCCGGGATTCCGTCGCCATGAAGGGGTACGGACAACGCCCCCGCCCTCCACTCAATCCCCGACCGGTGACACAGAACACGCCAACGGGCCGGAACTCGGCGCACGTTTCGGCCGACAACTGAAGGTGCGGGGTCTCTCCCGAACCCGCTCTCCACTCGGTCGCGTCCGTCGCACGGCGTCCCTCCGGACCCACCGCGTGGGCAGGCCGCCGGTCACGCCGGTCACGCCCCGACCGTGCCCGGGCGGACCACCACCGCGACGGTCTTGATCCGGCCGCTGCGCGCGAAGTGCAGCGTGAACGGCAGGACGTCGCCCTCGCGCCACGTCTCCTTCGCCCGCACCGTCACATCCGTGCCGAACGGAGACATGGCGAGCCTGCCGCCGGCCGGAACGGCGACGGAGTCCACCGTCTGCCCGTACGCCGCCCGCCCCCCGGCCATGCGGTGGCGGCTGAGCGTGGCGTCGCCGCCGGTGGCGGAGGAGGTGACCTTCAGCAGCCGGTCGTCCGCGCCGCCGGAGTTGGTGACGCGAAAGAACGCGGCGGTCTCCCGGGTGTCGCCGAACGGGAGGAAGACGAGCCCGTGGGTGACCGCGATCCGCGCGGGGCTGCCCGCGTTGCCCTGGACGGCCCAGGTGGTCAGGCCGCCGAGGGCGACGCTGCACGCGGCGACGGGCGCGAGCGCGGCGATCAGGGTGTCCGTGAGCCGGCGGCGGGTCGGCCGCCACAGTCGCTGTCCGGTCAGCCGTTGTCCGGTCATCGCGTACGGCCCCGGCCCCGCGCCGGCTGCCAGGCCCGCAGCCGCAGGCTGTTGCCGACCACCAGCAGCGAACTCACCGACATGGCCGCCGCGGCGAGCATCGGGTTCAGCAGCCCGACCATGGCGAGCGGCACGGTCACCACGTTGTAGCCGAACGCCCACAGGAGGTTGACGCGGATCGTGCCCAGGGTGCGCCTGGCGAGCCGGACCGCGTCCCCGAGGGCTTCGATGTCACCACGTACGAGTGTCACGTCGGCGGCCCCGATCGCCGCGTCCGTGCCACCTCCCATGGCGATGCCGAGATCGGCTCCGGCCAGCGCGGCGGCGTCGTTGACGCCGTCGCCGACGACCGCGACCCGGCAGTCCCGCTCCCTCAACTCCCGTACGAGGCCGGCCTTGTCCTCGGGTGTGCAGCGGGAGTGCACCTCCTCGATACCGAGCGCGGCGGCGACCGCCTGCGCCGGTGCCTCCCGGTCGCCGGTGGCGAGCACCGGGCGCACACCGAGGCGCCGCAGCCGGTCCACGGCCAGGTAACTGCCGGGGCGTACGACGTCCCCGACCTCGATCAGCGCCTCGGCGACCCCGTCGACACGGACCAGGACGGGGGTGTTGACGTCGGCCTCCGCCGCCCGCAGCGCGTCGGTGAGGACGGCGGGCAACTCGTCGTCCGGCGCGAGGACTTCGACCAGCCGCCCCTCGACCCGGCCGCGCACGCCACGCCCCGCGGTCGCGGCGAAGCCGCTCACCTCCGGCAGCGTGCCCTGCCCGGTCAGGACATCACCCGACGCTCCAACACGGTCGCGCGGGGACACCCCCGTGGCGTACGCGACGATCGCCCGGCCCAGCGGGTGCTCCGAGCCCTGCTCCACCGCAGCGGCCAGCCGCAGCACCGCCTCGCGCCCGAGCCCGTCCGGCACGGCCGTGACCCGGGCGACGGTCATGTGGCCGGAGGTGAGGGTGCCGGTCTTGTCGAGTACGACCGTGTCGATGTGCTGCAGCCCCTCCAGGGCCTGCGGGCCCCGGACCAGGACACCGAGCTGCGCGCCGCGCCCGGTGGCGGCCATCAGCGCGGTCGGCGTGGCCAGCCCCAGCGCACACGGGCAGGCCACCACCAGGACGGCCACGCACACGGTGACGGCGGCCTGTGCGTCGGCCCCGGCGCCCAGCCAGAACCCGAGCACGGTCACGGCGATCGCCAGCACCACCGGTACGAACACCCCCGCCACCGCGTCCGCCAGCCGCTGCGCCCGTGCCTTGCCCGCCTGCGCCTCGGTCACCAGCCGGGTGATGCGGGCAAGCTGCGTGTCCGCACCGACCGCGGTAGCCCGTACGAGCAGCAGTCCACCGACGTTGACCGCCCCGCCGACCACGGCCGAACCCGGTCCGACCTCGACCGGCTCGCTCTCCCCCGTGACCAGGGACAGGTCCACGGCGGAACTGCCCTCCGCCACCACGCCATCGGTGGCGACGCGCTCGCCGGGACGGACGACGAAGACCTGCCCGACCCTCAACTCCTCGACAGGTACCAGCCGCTCGGCCCCGTCCTCGCGTACCGCCACTTCCTTCGCGGCGAGTTGGGCCAGCGACCGCAGGGCGGCCCCGGTGCCGTTCCGGGCCCGCGCTTCCAGGAACCGCCCGGTGAGCACGAACAGCGGTACGACGACGGCCACTTCGAGGTAGACGTGCGCGATGCCGTCGGAGGCTTCGGGCAGCAGGCTGAACGGCATCGTCATGTCCGGATCGCCCGCACCCCCGAGGAAGAGCGCGTACACCGACCAGGCGAAGGACGCCGCCACGCCCAGCGAGACCAGGGTGTCCATGGTCGCCGTCGAGTGCCGCAGCCCGCGCAGCGCCCGTACGTGGAACGGCCACGCGCTCCACACCGCGACCGGCGCGGCCAGCACGAAGCACAGCCACTGCCAGGCGCGGAACTGCAGGTCGGGCACCATGGACAGCACGACCACCGGCACCGCGAGCAGCCCCGTGATCACCAGCCGTTCGAGCTCCTGCCGGGTGCCATCGGACTCCCCGCCCTGGCCCTCCTCGCGCTGCGGCTTCGGAGGCTCGGGCAGCGCGGCCGTGTATCCGGCCTGCTCGACCGTCGCCATGAGTTCGTCGGGGCTGACGTGCGGCGGATGGCTCACCCTGGCGCCCCCGGTGGCCAGATTGACCGTCGCGGTCACGCCCTCCAGCTTCGCGAGCTTCTTCTCCACCCGCCGCACGCAGGCCGCACAGGTCATCCCGCCGACGGTCAGGTCGGTGGTCACCACAGAGGTGGCCGGTTCCGTGGTCATCAGCCGCCGCTCCCGTGCTTGTTCATGTCGCCCATGTCCATGCCGCCACCGCCGTCGCCGCTCGTTCCGGAGCGCTGCATGTCGGGCGCGACGGGGCCGACAGCGGCTCCGGCGGCGTACGACACGGTGAAGACCAGGGCGAGCAGGAGAAGGAAACCGCAGAGAGCGGGCGGCGGCACCAGTCTCCGCAGCGCGAAACCCGCTTCGGTGGAGGACTGCTGGGGTTCTTCCATCACCGGCCTCCTGACCTTGGTCGGACGGCTCGGACACGGGGATCACGGCTGGATCCCCTACGGCCGCACCGATAGAGGAGTCGGCTCACACAAGGAGCGAGTTCCGTACGCCCCTGTGCGGTACGCCACAACCGCCGGGGATTTCAGGCCGACCCTCCACCACGACGGCCCTGAGCCGCCATTCCGATACCGAGCAGGAGGACGGCAACACCGGCACCCACAGGGACGGCAAGCTGGGGCGCTGGAGACCGTGACCGTGCCATCCCAGCCGCGCCATCGCGCTCACGCGATATTCCGCCGAGCCACGGCGTCGTGCCCATAGCGTGCCCGTAAGGGGGGACAACCACGGTCAACAGCGGTGCTACCAGACCCTCACGACTACAGCGGCACAATGAATCTTTGCAGGTCCGCAGCCATGCACCCCCTCAAGCGCCGTAGCTTCCCAAGCTGAGAGCGCGAGTTCGATTCTCGTCACCCGCTCCATGATGAAACCCCAGGTCAGTGGCCTGGGGTTTTACTTGTTGTCTAGTCCAATTGGGGGTCGCGTGCTCTAAGTGGCGTGAATGCAAAGCGGCAGTTCGCTCGACGACATAGGTGTCGTCGTGCGCGGTCCAGCCGTCCCGCTCGCCCCGCGCGAGCTTTGACGTCGACAGGTGCCAGGACCGGGCCATGGAGCACCCTCCCAGGGCATACGAGCCGGTGGACACGGCTCTCGCCTGACGCGCGGGCGGTTATCGCCCTCAGGATCGGGTGAGCCGTTCGACCTGGTGGTGGATGTGCTCCACGTGGTGCTCGGATTCCGGTTTCATCAACACGCTGCGGAGGATGCGGGCGCCGGCGGCGTCCGCGGTGATTTTGGGGTGGCGTGCGGTGAACGCCTCGCGGTCGGCTCTCAGGGTGCTCAGGAACACCGGGTCGGGGCTCGTCATGCCGTCCGCCAGGATGCGGGCGGAGACCGTGTCGATGCCGCTCAGGGTGACGGGGTCGACAACGGGGAAGTAGCTGACGATGTCCAGTTCCGGCTGTTGGTAGAGCTCCAGGTGGTCGGAGGTGGTGATCAGCTGTGCCCACTTCAAAGCGGCCCGGCGGCCCGCCGCCAGCACCCGGCCCAGGCCGTCGGCGGTGGGCGGGAGGAGCTGGAAGGTGAGCCACAGGGCGGCGGCCGAGGCTCCGGCGCGTGAGCATTCCAGGCTGATCTCGCCGAGGTGGAGCTCGCTGGAGGTGAAGTAGGTGTAGGGCGAGTCGTGGAGGTAGAAGCGCCCCACCTCGGGGTCGCGGAAGAGCACGGCTCCGCAGCCGTAGGGCTGGAGCCCGTGTTTGTGCGGGTCGACCACGATCGAGTCGCACCGGGCAATCGCCTGCCAGGGCTCAGGCGCGAGTCCCTCGGGCCCTTCCGCGCCGGCCAGCAGGGTGAAGAAGCCGCCGTAGGCGGCGTCGATGTGGATACGGACGCCGTAGCGCTCTTTGAGGAGCAGGGCCTCGTGGATCGGGTCGACGGCCCCCAGCCCGGTGGTTCCGGCGGTCAGCACGACCGTGCCCACCCGGCCGCCGCGCAGCAGGTCCTCCAGCGCGTCGAGATCCATACGTCCCCGGTTGTCCGTGGGGACCGCGTGTCCCTCCATCCCCAGCACACGGCACATGCGGCCGTGGGTGTAATGGGCCTCCGCGCTGTACGCGACACCTCGACCTGGGTGGAGTTCGCGGGCGACGAAGAGGGCCTCGAGGTTGGCGATCGTGCCGCTGGTGGTGAGGTGGCCGAGGTGGGTGTCGTAGCCGAACATGGCGGCCAGCTGAGCGACGGCCTCGCGTTCCATCCGGGCCGTGGCGGGGCCGCCGTCCAGGGCGTGGTTGTTGGGGTTGATCAGCATGGCGGTGAGGTAGCCGACCACCGCGGCGGGGTGCGGGGGCTTGAGCATCTGCCCTGCGTAGTGCGGGTGGAAGAACGGGTAGTTGTCCCGCAGTCTCCCGGTGAACTCCTCGAAGGCTGTGGCGAAGCGGTCGTCGTCGACCTGGAGTGACGGGTGCGGCTGGTAAGGGCCGAAGGTGTCGGCCCAGTCCTGTATCGCGTGGGTGGCTCGGCCGAGCCAGTGCTGCAGGTCCATGGATGCGCCTCTCTCCGATGGGATCGGTGGGATGGCGTCCACCATAGGATTTTGCTGAACAGTCAGCAATTGACTGCTCAGCAATTGAGACGTCAGTAGGTGATGTGGCAGTAAACTGCGCGCCAGAACCGTCAAGGATGGGAGGACCTGGGCAGGTGAATGCCGCGACCCGGCGGGGCGACCAGGCCGCCCGTGCCGCCAACAGCGGGCTCGTTCACGACTTCGGGCTGCTGATCAAAGCCGCGACCCGCCTGGAGCAGCGGATCGACACCGCCCTGCGACGCGAGTGCGGGATCAGTCACACGATGCTGGAAGTCCTGATCAGGCTGTGCCGCAAGCCGGGCGAGCAGGTCTCCCAGCGCCGGCTCGCCGAGGACCTCACCCTCACCAGCGGTGGCATCACCCGGCTGATCGACCGCATGGAAGAAGCCGGCCTGGTCCGCCGTGTGCCGTCACCGGACGACCGCAGAAGCATCCTGGTGGAACCGACTGATCACGGACGCACTGTGTTCCCTCAGGCCGCGGCCGTTCACTCTCATGTCGTCGAGCGGTACTTCGTCACGCCCGTGGCCCGCGACGACTACCCACGGCTGACCGGCGCGCTGAGTGACATCAACGAGGCACTGCGCGACTCCACCGACTAGACATCACCGGCTGTCGCGGTTTTGCCGCGGGTGGTGCGCCGACAGCGCTGCGCCGGCGGGGAGCCGGGTGCGACAGGCGGTGCGGCCGGTACGGTGGCCGCGCCCTGCCGGACAGCGAGCAGTGCCGGCGCGCCGAGGACCGTGGCTACGGCGGTCGGCAGCCGACCGCGCAGGCCACGGTCCCGTGCCCCAGCAGTGCCTTCAACTTCGCGGTGTCCTCGGAGCCGTACGCGAACCGCACGGCAGCCGCGTCCGCATGCCCACGCATGACTCCATGACGACCAGCGCCGACAGCCGGGCGCTCTGACTACTACTGCCAGGCGTACCAACGCCAGTGGTACGTACCCGAGTCGTCCCAAAAACCTGTGCTCGTTGTATCGCGCCGCGTGCCACACAGTGGATCTCGTACCGCACCGCACTCCTCCTGGCCCGAGGACTCGCCGCGTCCACCGCGGCGTGCGAACCGGGTCGCGCGACGCCGACCCGAACGGCACCGCCGGCATGCGGCAGACCGCGACGCCACCTCGCGTGGGTGCTCACACGCGTCAGTCGTCCGCCATCCGTCTCCCATCTCCCGTCGACCGAGAGAGTGGTCATGTCCACCGAGCCTCCCGAGTCAACTCTTTCTCCCCCCGAGGGATCTGCGTCCGCCCCGTCCCGGCGCACGTTCATCGCGACCACCGCCGTCGGCGGTGCGGTCGTGGCGGGTGGCCTGATAACGGGGCCGTCCGTGTTCGGCGCCGAGCCCGCGGACGCCGCCCAGGCGTCGTCCAGCAGCCGCGTCTCCCTGACCGTCAACGGCGAGCGCCGCACCGTCACGGTCGACAACCGGACCTCGCTGCTGGACCTGCTGCGCGAGCACCTGGGGCTGACCGGATCGAAGAAGGGCTGCAACGCCGGTGCCTGCGGCGCCTGCACCGTCCTGGTCGACGGACAGCGGGTCAACTCCTGCCTGACGCTGGCGGTCCGGCTGGACGGCGCCGAGGTCACCACCATCGAGGGCCTGGCCAAGGGGGAGCGGCTGCACCCGCTGCAGCAGGCGTTCATCGACCAGGACGCCTTCCAGTGCGGCTTCTGCACCTCCGGCCAGATCATGTCCGGCGTCGGCTGCATCGACGAGGGTCACACCGACTCACCGGAGGAGATCCGGGAGTTCATGAGCGGGAACATCTGCCGCTGCGGCTGCTACGTGAAGATCGTGCGGGCGGTCGAGCAGACCGCGCACGGGAAATGAGGCACAGCCCCCATGCATCCCTTCTCCTACACCAGGGCCACCGACACCCGGCAAGCCCTCCACGCCGGTCGCGACGGCGGCCGTTACATCGCCGGCGGCACCACCCTGGTCGACCTGATGCGCGAGACCGTCGAACGCCCCGAAACCCTGGTTGACATCGGCGCCCTGCCGCTGCGCGAGATCACGGTCACCCGGCGCGGGGGCCTGCGCATCGGCGCGCTGGTCCGGATGTCCGAGGCCGCCGCACACCGGGGGGTGCGCGCTCTGTATCCGGTGATCTCGCAGGCGCTGGAGCTGAGCGCGTCGGCGCAGCTGCGGAACATGGCGACCATCGGCGGCAACATCATGCAGCGCACCCGCTGCACGTACTTCCGTGATGTGACGGCCGCCTGCAACAAGCGTGAGCCGGGCACGGGTTGCGCGGCGCTCGAAGGCTTCAACCGCACCCACGCGATCCTCGGCACGTCCGACGCCTGCGTGGCCACGCATCCCTCCGACGTGGCCGTGGCCTTCGCCGCCCTGGAAGCGACCGTGCACCTGCTGGGGCCGGACGGCGGGCGCACCGTGCCCTTCGCCGACTTCCACCTCAAGCCGGGAAGCACACCGAACCGCGAACAGGCCCTGCGCCGGGGCAAGTTGATCACCGCTGTCGAGCTTCCGGCCCTTCCGCGTCCGCTCAAGTCCGGCTATCTGAAGGTGCGCGACCGGCAGTCCTACGAGTTCGCGCTGACCTCCGCGGCCGTCGCGCTGCACATCCGCGGCGGAGTGATCCGGGACGCGTACGTCGCCGCCGGAGGCGTGGGCACCGTGCCCTGGAAGCTCACCGCCGTCGAGCGGCAGCTGATCGGGCGGCGGCCGTCCGACGCCCTGTGGACCACGGCCGCCCAACACGCCGCCGACGGGGCCCGGCCGCTCCAACACAACGGTTTCAAGGTCGAGTTGCTCAAACGGACCGTCGAGCGCCAACTGCGCGTCGTAGGAGGTGGCAAGTGAGCCCGCAGCCGCAGGCAGCCGTCGGAGCGCCGCTGTCCCGGGTGGACGGACGGCTGAAGGTGACCGGCCGGGCCAAGTACGCCGCCGACCACGACATCGACGGAGTCGTGCACGCCGTCATCGTCGACAGCAGTGTCGGCCGCGGACGGATCACCGGCATCGACACCCGCGCCGCCGAAGCCCAGCCCGGCGTCCTGGGCGTGATCAGCCACCTCGACAAACCGGCACTGGCCTACCGCGACAACCCGGGCGCCTGGTTGGACCCCTTCGTCGGCGAACGGCTGCACGTCTTCCAGGACGACAAGGACCGCTTCCTGGGGCAGCCCGTCGCCGTGGTCGTCGCCCGCACACTGGAGGCCGCCCAGCACGCCGCGGACCTGGTGAAGGTCTCCTACGACGCCGAGAAGCCGTCGACCGACATGACGGCACCCGGGGTCCGGGAGAACGACCCCCTGCCGCCGCAGAACTACGTGCGCGGCAACCCCGAAGACGCACTGGCGTCGGCGGAGGTCACCCTGGAGGCCACAACGCGCTGGAGCCGCACGCCACCATCGCCCGCTGGGACGGCGACAGGCTCACCGTGTGGGACAAGAGCCAGTGGGTGGTGGGCGCGCGGGACGAACTCGCCGCCGTGTTCGGCATGTCGGCGGAGAACGTGCGCGTCATCTCGCCGTTCGTCGGCGGCGCGTTCGGCAACGCGCTGCGTACCTGGCCGCACACCACCATCGCGGCCCTCGCCGCCCGCCAGATCCGCCGCCCGGTCAAACTGGTCCTGACCCGCGAGCAGCTGTACTACGGGGTGGGCTACCGGCCCGCCTACGAGTACGGGCTGCGCCTGGGCAGCACCCGAGGCGGACGCCTGACCGCGGCGGTCCACCGGATACGGGCCGAGACGTCCTCGTACGAGCACTTCGCCGAGGGCGTGATGAACCCGGGGCAGCTGCTCTACGCCACGCCCCACGTCCGCCAGGCGTTTCGGACCGTGCCGCTGGACGTGAACACACCGACGTTCATGCGGGGCCCCGGCTGGTCCAGCGCCGCCTTCGCCATCGAGTCGGCCATGGACGAACTCGCCCACGAGACCGGCATCGACCCGGTCGAGCTGCGGCTGCGCAACGAACCGCAGGAGGACCCTGTCAACGGTCTGCCCTGGTCCACCCGGCGCCTGAGCGAGTGCCTGCGGACCGGAGCCCGCGAGTTCGGCTGGCACCGGCGCAACCCCAGGCCCCGCTCCCGGCGGGACGGCGACTGGCTGATCGGCATGGGCATGGCCAGCGGTATCTACGACACCCTGCGCATGCGGTCCGAGGCACGGGTCAGGCTGGAGGCCGACGGCACGGCCCTGGTCCAGGCGTCGACCAGCGACATGGGCCCCGGCACCTACACCTCCATGACCCAGCTCGCCGCCGACGCCCTCGGCCTGACCATGCACACGGTCCGCTTCGAACTCGGCGACTCCGCCTTCCCGGCGGCCCCGCCGCACGGCGGATCGCAGACCATGGCCGGCGTCGGCTCCGCCGTCCAGGACGGCTGCGACAAGCTGCGCCAGGAGGCGATCAAACTCGCCGTCGAGGACGAGCGGTCACCGCTGCACGGCGTCGACGCCGACGACATCGTGGTCCGCGGCGGCCGACTGCACGTCAAGGGCACCCCCGCGCGCGGGGAGACCTACCGGCAACTGCTGGCCCGTAACAGCCGTACGCACCTGGAGATGCGCGGGACCTTCACCCCGAGCGGCGACGACCGGTACTCCATGAACGCCTACAGCGCGGTGTTCGCCGAGGTGGCTGTCGACCGGCGGCTGGGCCTGGTGCGGATGCGGCGCATGCTGGGCGTCTACGACGTCGGGCGGATCATCAGCCCCAAGCTCGCCGACAGCCAGGCCCTCGGCGCCATGGTGGGCGGCGTCGGGCAGGCCCTGCTGGAGCACACGGTCACCGACCACCGCGACGGCCGGATCGTCAACGCCAACCTCGCCGACTACCTCGTCCCCGTCAACGCCGACATCCCCGACCTCAAGGCGATCTATCTGGACGGGGAGGACCTCCACTCCGACCCCATCGGCGTCAAGGGCCTCGGCGAGATCGTGAAGGTCGGGGTCGCGCCGGCCATCGCGAACGCGGTCTTCAACGCCACCGGCCATCGTGTCCGCGACCTGCCCATCACCGCCGAAGCCCTGCTCTGAACCCCGGGCGGCACGGGCCCCTCCCGCCACCCGGGCGGGGCCGCGAGAGCCGTCCCACTGATCGGCCCGCCGCCGTGCCTCCGATCCCCCCAATGCCGGCGCGGCGGCGGGCTTCCCCACCACCCACCGAAGGACACCTCTCATGCTGAACATCGCGGACACGCTGTACCGCTGGTGCCGCGAGGACCGCCCCTTCGCCCTCGCCACCGTGATCCGGGTCAGCGGCAGCGCACCCCTGCCACCCGGCACCGCGCTGGCCGTGGGCACGGACGGCGAGGCGGTCGGCAGCATCTCCGGAGGATGCGTGGAAGGCGCCGTCTACGAGCTGTGCCAACAGGTCCTGGAGACGGGCGAGCCCCCGATACGGGCCTCGTTCGGCTACTCCGACGACGACGCCTTCGCCGCGGGCCTGACCTGCGGCGGCGAGCTGGAGGTCCTGGTCCAGCGGGTCGACCCCACCGACCAGCCCCACCTCACCACCGCCCTGGAACAGGTGTCGGCCGGTGTGCCCGTCGCCGTGGCACAGGTCGTGGACGGGCCGCGGCGCCTCCTCGGCCGCACCCTGTCCGTCTTCGGGGGCGGCAGCGCGTACGACGGGACCCTGGGCGGCCGACAGGAGGACCGGGCGGTGGTCACCCAGGTCCACGCGCTGCTGCGAGCGGGCCGGACCGCCCGCGTCGAGGTCGGCGGGGATGCCGACACCTGCCCGGAGAAGCTGACACTCCTGGTCCACACCGAGGCAGCTCCGCCCCGCATGCTGATCTTCGGCGCCGTCGACTTCGCCGCCGCCCTCAGCCAGGCCGGACGGTTCCTCGGCTACCACGTCACCGTCTGCGACGCCCGCCCTGTGTTCGCCACTCCCGCCCGCTTCCCGCACGCCGACGAGGTCGTCGTCGACTGGCCCCACCGCTACCTGGAGGCCACGGAAGTCGACGCCCGTACCGCGATCTGCGTCCTCACCCACGACGCCAAGTTCGACATCCCCCTGCTGCGCCTCGCCCTCGGCCTCCCGGTCGGCTACATCGGCGCGATGGGCTCCCGGCGCACCCACGAACACCGCCTGGAACGTCTGCGTGAGACCGGCGTTCCCGAAGAGCACCTCGCGCTCCTGCACTCGCCGATCGGACTGGACCTCGGCGCCCACACCCCCGAAGAAACGGCGATCTCCATCACCGCCGAGATCATCGCCCACATCAACAACGGCACCGGCCTGCCCCTGTCCCGCGTCCCTGGCCCCATCCACGGTTCCGTCCCGGTGGCCGCGATGTCACCGGCCTCGGTCCTGGCCGCATGACGGCGCGACATGCATGGAGGAGAGGCCCCGTGCTCATCGACACCTACGGCCGGGTGGCCACCGACCTGAGGGTCTCGCTGACCGACCGGTGCAATCTGCGCTGCACGTACTGCATGCCGGAGGAGGGCCTGCAGTGGCTGGCCAAGCCCGACCTGCTCACCGATGACGAGATCGTCCGCCTCGTCGGCATCGCGGTCCGTGTCCTCGGCGTCACAGAGGTCCGTTTCACTGGCGGCGAGCCGTTGCTGCGCCCCGGCCTGGTCGGCATCGTCGAGCGAGTCGCCGCCCTCGACCCCCGCCCCCAGATGTCCCTGACTACGAACGGCATCGGCCTGGGGCGCACCGCGACGGCTCTGAAGGCGGCGGGCCTGGACCGCGTGAACGTCTCGCTGGACACCCTGCGCCCGGACGTCTTCAAGACCCTCACCCGCCGCGACCGCCACCAGGACGTCATCGAGGGCCTGCATGCCGCCCGCGCGGCGGGCCTGACCCCGGTCAAGGTCAACTCGGTCCTGATGCCGGGCCTGAACGATGACGAGGCCCCCGACCTTTTGGCCTGGGCCGTGAAGCACGACTACGAGCTGCGGTTCATCGAACAGATGCCGCTGGACGCCCAGCACGGCTGGAAACGCGACGGCATGATCACCGCGGGCGACATCCTGACCTCGCTGCGCACCCGCTTCGCACTGACCGAGGAGGGCTCGGAGAAGCGCGGCTCGGCGCCGGCGGAGCGCTGGCTGGTCGACGGCGGCCCGCACCGTGTCGGCGTCATCGCCTCGGTCACCCGCCCGTTCTGCGCGGCCTGCGACCGCACCCGCCTGACCGCCGACGGCCAGGTCCGCACCTGCTTGTTCGCCCGCGAGGAAACCGACCTGCGCGCCGCCCTGCGCTCCGACGCCCCCGACGAGGAAATCGCCCGCATCTGGCGCCTGGCCATGTGGGGCAAGAAGGCGGGCGCGGGCCTGGACGACCCGACGTTCGTGCAGCCGGACAGGCCGATGTCGGCGATCGGCGGTTGACCCGGTGGCAGCCCACGAACACCCCGGTGAGCAGGCGCACCCGCAGCCGATCAGGCTGATCGCGATACGACGGACACCACTCTGCCTGGACGAGGTGTTCCAGGCCGTCGGCGACGAGGCGGCGGGCGGGATCGCACGGTTCGTCGGCACGGTGCGGAATCATGACTCAGGCGCGGACGTGGACGGACTGGGGTATTCGTGCCACCCGACAGCCGAGGCCGAGATGCGGCGGATCGCGGAGAAGGTCGTGGCGAACCACCCGGTGCGTGCCCTCGCCGCAGTGCACCGGGTCGGTGAACCCGGCGAGCTCGCAGGCGCCTCTGCATCGCCCAGCTGTGAAGACCCGCGCCCCGGGGCACTTGCCGCCCTGAAACCGATCGGTGTACCGTGTGGGAAACCGATCGGTTTCCGAAGTGCTCATGGCCCACAGAGTGCGCCATATCCAGCGCGTGCTGATCGCGCGCGTACTCAACCTCGGAGTCAAAGACCATGTCTTCTCATGCCACCTCCACCATCTTCGTCATCGGCGGTACAGGGGCCCAAGGAATACCAATCGTCCGCGCTCTTGTCGCTGACAAGAAGTACTCCGTCCGGGCCCTCACCCGGGATGCCACCTCCCCGCGGGCGCAGGCTCTCCTCGCGCTCGGCAACGTCTCCATCCTCGAAGGGTCATTCGCCGACGAGGACGTGTTGCGTGAAGGATTTCGCGGATGCGACGGGGCGTTCATCAACATCGACGGGTTCAACACCGGCGAGAAGACCGAGACCTACTGGGCCATCCGTAGTTATGAGATAGCGATCGAAGAAGGAATCAAGTTCTTCGTCTACGGAAACCTCGACTATGCCCTCAAGAAGTCGGGCTACGACTCCAGGTTCCGCACCGGCCACTATGACGGCAAGGGCCGCATGGCCGAATGGGTGCTGTTCCAGAACGAAAAGAACAGGGACCGCATGGGAGCGGCGGTCTTCACCTCGGGTCCCTACATCGAGATGGTGATCTCACCGCTCACGCCCATGACACCCAGCATCGAGGACGGCGTCGTCACGTGGCGAGTACCGCTCGGCGAGGGAGCCGTTCCGCATGTGGCTCTCGAAGACTGCGGATTCTATGTCCGCTGGCTCTTCGACCATCCGGAGCGGGCCAATGGCATGGACCTCGAAGTCGCCATCGAGCACATGACCTATGCCGATATGGCGGCGGCATTCGAGAAGGTCACCGGCCATCCGGCGCAGTACATCGACACCGACCTGGAAACGTATTGGAACGGCCCCGACCTGAAGGGGATCGCCGATCACCCTGCCGGATACAACGCCGATCCCGACGACAAGAGCACCATGAGTTTCCGCGACAATTTCACGGGCTTCTGGAATGTCTGGAAACACGGAATCATCACCAGGGACTACGCCCTGCTCGACGAAATTCATCCCAACAGGATCAGAAGCGCGGAGGAGTGGTTCCGCCGAGAAGACCAGTTGGGAAGGGAACTCGGCAAGGGAAGCCTCTGGGAGAGGGTCCAGCCGGAGAACTGGAGCATGGACTCCGCGGTCCTCAAGAGCAGCGCGGATTTCAGGACGGGCAAGTTGTAGACGGGCGGAACTTCAGCTGGATCAGCCCGCACGGCCACGAGCACGGCCTTGCGGGTCGCCGCTCGCGAGCTGGAGCTCTACGACACTGGCAACGTCACCGGGGCGGACGAGGTGTTCGCCCCACATGTGATCGACCACAACCCCGTGCCGATGCCGCCTCGGGCATCGACAGCATGCGGGCGTCGATCGCCACGGTCCGCGACGGGTTCACCGACACGCAGCACCGGATCCTTTTCCAGCAGGAGCTTCCCGGCGGCTGGGTTGTCCTCCACTGGCAGATGACCGGTATCCACACCGGAGACGCCTTCGGCTTCGCTGCCAGCGGCAACCCGTGCAGCCTTCGGTGAGTTCCCGCAGTGGTGCGGTGCCCTTGTCGCGTGGGTTCTGGAGCGTCGGTCGCCGGGTGGACTCCTTCACGCGGGCACACCGTCTGACGGTTCCAGGCCGACATCGTGGCGGATCGTGGACTCGCTGCCCGCGTTCACGGGTGGTGCAGCAGTAGCAGCCGCACCCTCACTGCGGGTAGCGCCGCTTGCACGACCCCTGCGGGAGAAGCTTCGACAGCGCCGCCATCCACTGGGTGTTACCGAAGTAGCTGCCCCCGATCATGCTGACCGAACCGTTGGAGCCGGCGAGTGCGACGGCCCACCGTAAGGTGTCGTGGCCGTCGCTCTCCTCGTACGTGAACGGCTCCTACTGCCCCCGGAGGCGAACCGGCCACGGCCCCGTGCCGCCGGGCCGGTCGACATCTGTGCGCAGTAGGTCAGTGGTCCCGGGGGGTCAGGCCACCGCGTTCAGCAGGTCGGCCAGCACGTCGGGCCGTTCCAGGGCGATGAAGTGGCCTGCGTTGGGGACCTGGGTGAAGTCGGCGGCCGGAAGCAGTTGCTTGTTGGCTTGCCGGTCCGAGGGCCGGGACCAGTCCTTCTCCCCGTAGACGAGGTGGACGGGCGCCTTGACCTCGCGGTAGCGCGAGCGGGCGGCGATGAGGCTGGGCAGGCTCTGGTACACGGCCCGGGCGACCGTCGAGTAGCCGGGGCGGCTGCCCACTTGGAGGAGCTCGTCGACGTAGTCATCCCGCAGTGCGCTCTTGTCGCCGAGCCCGCCCTGCAGGATCTTGCTGAGGACGGGCTTGGGCTCCACCCCGGCGATCACGGGGCCCACGCCGGGCGCGAGGACACCGCTGACCACCACACGAGCGAGAAGGCTCGAACGGGCGATGCCGCCGCGGAAGTCGTACGTGTTCACCGCGACGACACGCCGTACCCGCTCCGGCAACTCAGCCGCGGTGGTCAGGGCGAGCACCGCACCCATGGACTCCCCGGCCAACGTCACGTCGTGGAGGTCGAGTTCGGTGAGGAGCCGCTTGACGCCCGCGCGCATGGCCGGCTCGTCGTACGACGCACCGGGCACGATCTCGGAGTAGCCCATCCCCGGCAGGTCGAGGGCGTACACGGTGTACCGGTCCGCGATCAGCGGGATGAGGTGGCGGAAGTGCTCGGCCTGGGTGCGCACGGTGTGCAGCAGAACCAAGGGAGCGCCGGTCCCCGCCTTGAGGTAACGCAGCGTTCCCTCGCGGCCGCCAGATCCCGCACGCGGAGCGATGGTGTGGCTGGTGGTCCCCGGAATGTGAATCGTGGGACGTGACTCTTGGCTGGGCATCTCGCCGACTCCTTGGGTGTGAAGGGGTTACTTCGCCGACTGGGCGTACAGCGCTGCCAGGTCGTCGGCGAGGCCCGCCTTGACCTGCCGTGAGATGTCGTCGGCGAGCGCCAACGGTCCTGACTCTCTTCGGAGCGAGAAACCGATCGGTTTCCATCCACAGTAAACCGATCGGTTTCAAGCCGCAAGCCCGGCAGGCCCCCGGATCCACCGGGGCGTTCCGCAGCTCCGTCGACAGAACAGCCGTGCCGCGACGCCGAGCAAGCGACCCGCTCACTTGCGCATAGGAAACCGATCTGTTTCCCTAGGTGGAAACAGATCGGTTTCCGGCCGATGGTCGGCCCATGACCAGCGACTAAGGGGAAAAGTGAGTACCACCTTCGACCGCGGAGCGCCCGCCTCCGGAAAAACAGACTCGGGCCGCCGCGGCTCACATGCCGTGCGCTGGTGGGTGCTCGTCGTGCTGGGCGTGGCGCAGCTCATGGTCACGCTCGATGCGACCGTCGTGAACATCGCGCTGCCCGAAGCGCAACATGACCTCGGTTTCAGCGACGGCAGCCGACAGTGGGTCATCACGGGGTACGCCTTGGCGTTCGGCAGCCTGCTGCTGCTCGGGGGCCGACTCGGTGACCTGTTCGGCCGACGTACGACGTTCGTGACCGGCCTGATCGGTTTCGCGGTCGCATCCGTCGTCGGCGGCGCGGCCGGCAGCTTCGAGATACTCGTCGCGGCACGCGTGGCCCAGGGCCTCTTCGCCGCGCTGCTCGCGCCCGCGGCGCTCTCACTGCTCAGCGTGACCTTCACCGACCCCGCCGAAAGGCCGAAAGCCTTCGGCATCTTCAGTGCGTTGTCCGGTGCGGGCGCCGCGGTCGGACTCCTGCTCGGCGGCATGCTCACCGAATGGGCGTCGTGGCGCTGGGTGATGTACGTGAACGTCATTTTCGCGGGCGTCGCGCTGGTCGGTGCGCTGCTGTTGCTGGCCAAGCCCGTGGTCACCGAGCGACCCAAGATCGACATTCCTGGCGCCGTCGTGGTGAGCGCCGCGCTGTTCGGCATCGTCTACGGGTTCGCGCACGTTGAATCCACCAGTTGGACCGACCCGGTCGCCCTCGGCTCCATGATCAGCGGCGTGGTGCTGCTCGCGGTATTCGCCTGGCTGGAGCTCAGGGTCGCGCATCCGCTGCTGCCGCTGCGCGTCGTGCTGGACCGGACCCGAGGTGGTTCGTTCCTGGCCGTGTTCGTCCTGGGCATGGGGATGTTCTCGATCTTCCTGTTCCTGACCTACTACCTGGAGGCCAGCATCGGCTACTCGCCGATCGAGGCCGGCTTGTCCTTCCTGCCGATGGTCGGGGGCATCGTCGCCGCGTCGACCACAGTTCCTTCACTGCTGCTGCCCAAGGTCGGCCCGAAGATCGTGGTCAGCGCCGGCTTCCTGGTCTCCGCATCCGGTATGGCCCTGCTGACCCAGCTCACGCTGGACAGCGGCTACGTCACCGACATCATGCCGGGCATGATCCTCTTGGGTCTCGGTATCGGTGCGGTGATGACCACCGCGTTCCAGGGTGCGACCGCAGGCGTGCACCACGAGGACGCGGGCGTCGCCTCGGCTCTGATCAACACCAGCCAGCAGGTGGGCGGCTCGATCAGTACGGCACTGCTGACCACCGTTGCCTCATCGGCCGCGACCGACTACCTGTCCTCGCACAAGCCCGGCGCGCTGACCGTGGCCCAGGCCGGGGTCGAGAGCTACACGGCCACCCTGGCGTGGGGCGCCGGCATCTTCGTGGTCGGTGCGGTGCTCACGGCGTTCCTGATGCCGAATTCAGCTCTGGCGCCGTCGGAGGGTGAGCCTGTGATCGCCCACTGAGCCTGAATCCACGTGGCGAGACATGCCCTGCGCTCCGGTCATCGCCGATAGTGGGCAGGGCATGCGCGATGTGGGCTGAATTTCCCGAGGCCGGTGGACACGCCGGCCATCGGAGGTGCCACCGGGGGAAGGCACAGCAGCTCACAGCAGCGCCGCCCGGCTTCTACCGCTTCCTGTCAGCACTCATCGTAAACCGATCGGTTTCCAATGGGCCGAAATCGAGTTAACCTCGCAATATGACCACCGAAGCAATGCCAAGCTCCCGAGAGCGGCTGCTGGAGGCAGCGGCCACGCTCACCTACCGCGACGGCGTCAACATCGGCGTCGACGCGCTGTGCAGGGCGGCGGGGGTGTCCAAGCGCTCCATGTACAAGCTGTTCGAGAGCAAAGGCGAACTGCTGGCGGCGAGCCTGGAGGAACGCGCCTCCGCCTATGTGGCGGCACTCCTTCCCGCGGCGGACGACAACCGTCCACCCCGCGAGCGGATCCTGCACGTCTTCGAACAGGCGGAGGCGCAGGCGGGTGAACCCGACTTCCAGGGCTGCCGATACCTCGTCGTGCAGATCGAGCTCAAGGACCCGAGCCACCCCGCGAGCCAGGTGGCCCATCGGGTCAAGGAGGACCTGACAGCCTTCTTCCGCGCCGAGGCCGAACAGGGCGGGGCGAGCGACCCGGACCTGCTGGCCCGACAGCTGATCCTGGTCTTCGACGGCGCCAGCGCCCGCGCGGGAATCAAAGCCGACACACAGGCCGGGCTCATCGCCCCCACCGTGGCCACCCTGCTTGATGCGGCACGCATGCGCTGACGCATCGCGTGACGAGCAGCTGCGGCGAGTGCTGATCGACAGGCCGAAGGAGAGGCTCGGCGCCTGGGCTTGCGCGTTGGGCTTGCGCGAGAAAACCGATCGGTTTACGGTGGTGAAACTGATCGGTTTCTCGCCGTGGTGGCGAGTCTCGCACCCGAGTCACGAAGGAGAACGGATGACTGCCGCGCGCGATGCCGAGGGGCCCCCGACGGATCCCAGGCTTCCGGCGAAGCTGGCCGCCCACCCGTCGGTACAGGCCGTACTCGCCCGGCGCGCGGCCGGTGACGTCGTGCGCCCGCCGGCGGTGATCGACGCGGCCTGGCTGCGCGAACTGTGCCTGACGGCCGGGGCGGACGACGTCGCCGCGGTCAGCCTGGACCACCCCGACCTGGCCAGTGAGCGCGAGCACGTACAGTCCGCGCTGCCCGGCACCCGCACCCTGATCGCGATGGCGGTCCGGATGAACCGCGACAACTGCCGCTCCCCCGCCCGCAGCGTGGCCAACCAGGAGTTCCACCAGGCCGACGAGCAGGCCAACCACGCCGCCCGCAGCGTCACCCAGGCCCTCCAGGACGCCGGTTACCGTGCGCTCAATCCGTCCGTCGGCTTCCCCCAGGAGATGGACCGCTTCCCCAGTGAGCGGATCTGGGTGGTGGCGCACAAGACGGTCGCGGTGGCCGCCGGGCTCGGCGTGATGGGCCTGCACCGCAATGTCATCCACCCGAAGTTCGGCAGCTTCATCCTGCTCGTGACCGTCCTGGTGGACGCGGAGGTGAGCGAGTACGGGCAGGCGCTGGACTACAACCCCTGTATCGACTGCAAGTTGTGCGTCGCCGCCTGCCCGGTCGGCGCCATCGCCAAGGACGGCGCCTTCGACGCGCTGGCCTGCACCACGCACAACTACCGCGAGTTCATGAGCGGGTTCACCGACTGGGCGCAGACCGTGGCCGACAGCGAGGACGCCGCCGACTACCGCTCCCGGGTCAGCGACTCCGAGAACGCCTCGATGTGGCAGAGCCTGTCCTCGCCCCCCGGCTACAAGTCCGGCTACTGCCTTGCCGTCTGCCCCGCCGGCGAGGACGTTCTGGGCCCGTACCTGGACGACCGCAAGACGTTCATGGACACCGTGCTGCGACCACTCCAGGACAAGAAGGAAACCCTGTACGTCCTGCCGGGCTCCCACGCGCAGGAGTACGCCCAACGCCGCTTCCCCCACAAGCCCGTCAAGGAAGTCACCGGCGGCTGGCATCCCCCGGCGAGGCGCTCCGCGTCCACCGACCGAGAGACGCGCACATCATGAGCGGCAGTCATCCCCTCTACGACCCCAGAAACCGATCGGTTTTCATTTCGTCCATTTCGGGTTAACCTCGCGGTATGACCACCGAAGTGAAACTGAGCCCCAGGGAGCGGCTGCTGGAGGCAGCGGCCACGCTCACCTACCGCGACGGCGTGAGCATCGGCGTCGAGGCGCTGTGCAAGGCGGCGGGGGTGTCGAAGCGCTCCATGTACCAGCTGTTCGAGAGCAAGGACGAACTCCTGGCAGTGAGCCTGAAGGAGCGCGCCTCCGCCTACGTGGCAACTCTCCTGCCCGCGGCGGACGACGGCCGGTCACCTCGCGAGCGGATCCTGCACGTCTTCGAGCAGGTGGAATCGCACGCAGGGGCGCCCGAGTTCCGAGGCTGCCGGTACCTGGCCGTGCAGATCGAGCTCAAGGATCAGAGTCACCCCGCGAGCCAGGTCGCCCATCAGGTCAAGGCGAACCTGACCGCCTTCTTCCGCGCCGAGGCCGAGCAGGGCGAGGCAAGCGACCCCGATCTACTGGCCCGGCAGCTCAGCCTGGTCTTCGACGGCGCCAGCGCCCGCGCGGGAATCGGAGCCGACAAACTTCCGGGGCTTGTCGCACCCACGGTGACCACGCTGCTCGACGCGGCGGGCGTGCGCTGACGCGTCACCCGTCCAGAACACTCGCGCTTGCACTTGCACCTTGAAACCGATCGGTTTACGGTAGAGGAAACCGATCGGTTTCGAGCGAGCGCGGGAGTCCATGATGACGACAGATCGGCCGGTGGCACTCGTGACAGGTGCGTCATCCGGCATCGGGAAGGAAACCGCGCTCGCCCTGGTTGCAGCGGGTTTCGATGTGGTCGGCACAAGCCGTGACACCGCTCGCGTCACCCCGTTCGGCGGTGTGACCTTCCTCGACCTCGACGTGGCCAGTGACGCCTCGGCCGCCGCGGCGGTCCAGGAGGTGAGCGAGCGGTTCGGGAGGATCGACGTCCTGGTCAACAACGCCGGCGTCGGCTCGATGGGGGCGGCGGAGGAGACCTCTGTCGAGCAGGCCCAGTCCGTCTTCGACACCAACGTCTTCGGGGTCATGCGCATGGTGAACGAGGTCCTGCCGCACATGCGCGCTCAGCGACGCGGGCGCATCATCAACATCTCGTCCGTGCTCGGGTTCCTGCCCCAGCCCTATATGGCCGCGTACGCCGCCTCCAAGCACGCGATCGAGGGCTACACCGAGTCCCTGGACCATGAGATCCGTGACCACGGCGTCCGGGCACTCATCGTCGAACCCGCCTACACCAGGACCGGGTTCGAGGCCAACAGCGCGAAGCCCGACACCCCCCTGCACGCGTACGCCAAGCAGCGGCAGACCGTCGACCGCGTCATGGCGCAGGCCGTCAGGAGCGGCGACGCCCCCGCCGTCGTCGCCAAGGCGATCGTGGCGGCAGCGACCGACACGAAGCCGAGGCCGCGCTACACCGCCGGCCCCCTGGCCGGACGCGCACGCGTACTGCGCCGCCTCGCTCCCGCCGCGGTCTTCGACAAGCAGATCCGCAAGATGAACCAGCTGGCCGACTGACGCAGGCCTCCGGACAGCGAAAGGGCCCACCGACTCCGTCGGCGGGCCCTCACGAATGATCGAGGCTAAGGCTTGAGCACCGCCAGTACATCGTCGAGCGAAACGTCGGCGGGGTCACTCATATCGGAACCATCGAACGTCTGCCAGATATAGGACGCCGTCCCGCTCTCCCGCAGCGGATGCAGGTCGGCCAATTCCGGATCGTCCCGGAAGCTGTTGAACGCCTCTTCGGACTCCCATTCAACGAGGAACAGGACCTGCCGTGGCGTGAGGTCACCGGCCACGTTGTCCCGGAAGCGGCCGAACGCCACCATTCGGCCACCATACCGCGGAGCCGCTTCGGGCAAGCGGCTGAAATACGCAAGGTATTTCTCCACGTCGACCACGTCGAACATATTCAGGGCGTAAAACTTCTTCTTCTCTGCATTCTCACTCATTGCCAATACCCTCTCCGGTCTCAGAAAACTGGTGTTCACTGCTACTTGGCGAGCTGGGGGTACAGCCCTGACAGGTCGCCGGCCAGGCCCGCCTTGACCTGGCGGGAGATCTCGTCGGCGAGCACCTCGTGGGCGCCGGTCTCGACGCCGTCGAGGGCCAGGGAGGCGACGTCACGCGGGTCGGACTTGGGTGCGTCGACGTCGGCCGCGAGGTCCGTGTCGACGTAGCCGACATGCAGTCCGGTCACCGCGATGCCACGCGGCTGGAGTTCGAGGCGCAGGGAGTTGGTCTGCGACCACAGGGCGGCCTTGGACGCGCTGTAGGAGCCGCCGAGCGCGATCCAGGACAGCACGGAATGCACGTTGAGGAGGTGGCCGCCGCCGTTGCGCTCGATGACCGGCACGAAGGCCCGGGCGGCCAGGAGCGGGCCGTAGAAGTTGGCCTCAAACTCCCGGCGCACGTCGTCGACCGGGGAGTCGAGGAAGGACGCGCCGACCGACGCGCCGGCGTTGTTGATCAGCACGGTCACGTCCTGCGCCTGTGCGGCGGCGGCCGCCACCGAGGCCGGGTCGGTGACCTCCAGCGCCACCGGGACCGCGTCCGGGTGCGTCACGGTGCGCGGGTCGCGGGCGGTGGCGTAGACCTTGCCGGCACCGCGCGCGTACAGCTCTTCCACCAGCGCCTTGCCGATGCCGCGGCTGCCGCCGGTGACGAAGACGTTCGCGCCCTTCAAAACAGTCATGACTCTCTCCGGAGAATGAGAAACCGATCGGTTTTCAGAATGGTAAACCGATCGGTTTCACGACGCAAGCTCAACGAATGAAGAGTGGGCCCGGCTGAAGGTGCGTCTGCCGAAGGAGCCAGCTATCCATGAAACCCAGGTCAGCGGCCTGGGTTTGTTTATTGCCTTGGGGCGCTCCGGTCAGCGCCTCCGGACCGTTTGGCGCCGCACGTCGCCAAGCTGCACCATCTGCGCCGCCCGCTCGCGTCGAGGAACAGCCAGCCGCAGTCCTCGCTAGGGCAGCTGCGGACCGTGAAGTGCCGTGGATCCGCGAGCAGTTCGCCCGCGCTGCGGGCCACCGCCAAGAGGGGCAGCCGTAAGCCCGCGGAGGGTGAGGGCTGCCAGTGTCCGAGGCCGTCCTCGCCACGGGTGAAGACCGAGTGCCTGGCAGCGTCCTCCACCGTGCCTGCCACCACCTTGAAGGCACGGGCGTCCTCCGGGTCGGTCAGGCAGGCGTACAGGTTCGTACGAAAGTGGCGAGCATCGGTGAGCGCGGCGGCGGCCTCGTCGGGATGTCGTAGCGCCTGTTCACGGAGGCGGGTGACCGATCGCTCGTCGATCAGGTCGATATGGCCGGCCCATACGGCGAGGGTGGCGTAGCCGCGCAGCCACTCCGATCCCGGCAGCCGGTCCCCGCCCCGGCCCCAGCCCGCGTAGGTGTTGCAGAACTCCAGTGCGGGGTGTCCGCTCGTGCTCCATGGCAGCCATTGGTCGTCGACCCGCACGGCGTACACGGGTCCAGGAGGCCGGTCCAGCCGGTGGTCGCCACGCAACATGCGGTCGTGCAGCGTCTGCAGTTCTGCGCCCGGTTCGATGCCGAACTCGGTTACCAGCGCCTTATGCGTGCCGCGGTACAGCGTGAGGGCATCGGCCTGGCGGCCCCCGCGGTAGAGAGCGGTCATCTGGGCGGCGACCAGCCGTTCCCGCCCTGGATGCTCCTCGACCAGCGGTGTCAGATCCGCCACGACGCGGTCGTGAAGACCCATGATCAGCTGTGCCTCCGCTCGCGACTCCACGGCGGAAAGGCGCAGTTCGTCCAGGGAACCGCCGAGGCGAGTGCGCAGCCGGTCGTCGGCCACGTCGGCGAGCAGCGGGCCCCGCCACAGCCCGAGGGCCTGGTCGTAGAGGCGGACTCGCTCCGCGGGATCACCGGCATCCGCCGCCTGCCGGACGAGGAAGGTGAACTCCTGGGCGTCGATCGTATGGGGGCCCTGCTCGACGGCGTAGCCGTCATGCCGGGTCTCGACCGGCACTCCGTACGGCCTGAGAGCAGCACGCAGTCGACCTATGTAGGTGTGGAGGGTGCCGCGGGCAGAAGCGGGCGCGTCGCCGTTCCACAGCAGGTCGATGAGGCGCTCGGTCGTCACGGCACGGCCGGCGTGCAGCAGCAGCACCGACAGCAGGCACCGCTCCTGGCGGCGGCTGCCCACCAGCACCTGTCGTCCCTCGTGGCGGGCGGCGAACGGACCGAGCAACTGGAACTCCATGGCGCTCGGCAGCCTAGGCCAAGCCTCGGCCCTGTCGGGCCGGGTGTGCGCGGTCCGTGCCGGTGGTGGTCAGGGTTTGGTCAGAGACCGACGCGAGACTGGCAACCGCCTCTTCGGCGGAACCTTCCCATCAACCGTCTGACCAGGGAGAGAGTCATGCGACGAACCGTTCGTCTCGCACCGCTGGTGCTTGCCGCCGTGCTGCTCGGAGCACAGCCCGCGTCCGCCGGTGCCGGCACCGGCACCGGGTGGGAACCCGCACCTTCCGCACCCTGGGACGTGGATGCCGGGCTGCGGTGCGACTTCCCTGTTCACGGCGAGCCCGTCATCGACGAGGTGATGAAGCGTGTGCTGGACACCTACCCCGACGGTGCCGCAAAGCGCGTCGCGTACAAGGGCGATCTGGTCGTACGGGTCACGAACACCGGGACGGGTGCCTTCTACGACGCCGACGTGAGCGGCTCGGCCATCGTCGAGCAGCGAACCGACGGCTCCCAGTTCTGGGCCGTGCACGGACCGGTGCTCGTCGGCATCGGCGAGGGCAAGGGCAACCTGCCGCGCGGCCTCTACATCATCGACGGGGTGTACACCATCGACATCAGCTCCGCCGGGTACAGGACCGTGAGCCTGGCGCATGGGACGAAGGACGACCTCTGCTCCCGCGTCGACTGACGTCTGCCCGACGATGCCGCCGACCGACCTTCGGTTGCCGGCGGACGTGTGGCCGGTTCGGTTCCGAGGGCTGCGTTTCCCCGTCGGGCTCCTTGGCGTTTCTCTGCCGTAGACCTCTATCCAAGGAAGTCCGGTTATGCCCCGTTCTGCACATATCGCCATGGTCGGCACGCCTCTGATCGACCATGTGCTGCCAAGCCTGGAGATCATCCGTGAGCTGGTGGCCCGCGGTCATCGGGTGACGTACGCCACCGCCACCCCCGTCGCCGAGCTGATCACCCCCACCGGCGCCGAGCTGGTCGGCATCACGTCCACTCTTCCGGTCGCCGGCCGTGACTGGCCGCAGGATCCCATCGCCTCCGCCTCCCTCCTCCTTGACGAGGCGATGGCCGTACTGCCACAGCTGCACGCCGCGTACGACGACGATCCCGCTGACCTGTACCTCTACGACGTCGGCGCCTACGCGGGCCGCGCGCTGGCCGAGTCGCAAGGCCGCCGCCTCGTCCAGCTGTCTCCGACGCATGTGGCCTGGGAGGGTGCCCAGGAGGAGATCGGCGCGGCATTCGCCCAGCTGCCCGGAGGGCCCGCGTACCGAGCGCGGTTCGCTGACTGGCTGGTCCGGTGCGGCGCGATGACGACCAACGTGGAGGAGTTCACCGGCCGCCCGCAGCGCGTGCTGGCCATGATCCCGCGCGCCATGCAGCCGCATGTGGAGCGGGTCGACACCGACGCGGTGACGTTCGTCGGCCCGTGCTTCGGCGCCGGTCAGCAGCAGGGCGGCTGGCTGCGGCCTGCCGGTGTGCACAAGGTGCTGCTGGTGTCGCTGGCCGGCTCGGCCCACCCCGGGCCGCGGGAGATCTACCACCAGTGTGTGGCAGCCTTCGCTGATCTCCCGGGGTGGCATGTGGTGTTGCAGACCGTCAGTGGCGGCGATATCGCCGAGCGGGTTCCCCGCAACTTCGAAGTGCGGCCGTGGGGGGCGCCGTTGGCGATTCTCGAGCAGGCGGACGTATGGGTGACGCACACCAGTGTGCGCAGCAGCAGTGAGGGCCTGTACGCCGGCGTGCCGATGATCGCGGTACCGAACGGGCCCGACCAGCGCCTCTACGCCGACCGGCTCGTCGAACTGGGCGTCGCCCGCCGTATCGACACGGCGGACATCACGGCGGAGACGCTGCGTACCGTCCTGATGGAACTCATCGGCGACCCCCAGGTCGCCACGCGCTCGGCATGGCTGTGGTCCGAGGTGCGCACCGAGGGCGGTACCCGTCGGGCCGCAGATCTGATCGAAGAGCAGCTCGCTGAGAAAGAGGAAAGGGTGGGCCGATAGCGCGGGGCAGGTGCATCAAGGCAGCCGGGGGCGCTGTCCTCCCCCTCGGCGAGCGACCGGTGTTCGGGGTCGGGGTCGACGTACAACACGTCGGAGAGACCGCGCCGGCGACCCGTCACGGACCTCGGCGGTGCTGTATCCAGCAGGGCAGGGGCCCCTCAGCATCGCCCAGAGGCCCCTGCTGTTTTCCTCAGCTCATCACTTGGCGGGCTTGTAGAAGGTGTAGGTGGCGGAGTAGCGGACGCTGGTCTGGTCGGTGCCGGTGCAGGCGGTGGTGGGGGCGACGCCGCCATGGGTGTCGAGGCGCTGGATGTAGGAGACGTCGGCGAATATCCCGGTGCCGCGGGTGGCGGTGGACTGCAGGAGGAGTTCGGGGATGGTGCCGTCCTTGGGGGAGCTGGCGACGGCGGCGGCGTTGACGGCGCTGCCGTCCACCGTGGACACCCAGACAGGGCCGCGGGAGTGGAGGGCGACAGGGCGACGGGAGCGGTCGTTCTTGGCCCAGAGGGTGGCGGCGGGCTCCAGCAGCTTCCAGGCGCCGTCGGTGCAGGTGTAGGTCTGGACGCCCTCGGCGGAGAAGACGCCGGTGAGCCGGTTGCCGTCGGGGACCTTCAGGGCGGGGGGAGCGTCGACGCCGGTGCGGGCGGGCTGCGGAGTCGCGGCCTGGCCGGCCGTCGCGCCCATGAGCGTGCCGGCGGTCACGGCGGCGAGAGCTGTGGTGGTGAGGACGAGACGCTTGGTGAGCTTCATCAGGTGGGTCTCCAGAGAGGTTTCTGAACCAGCTTCGCGGCGTAGCCCTCCGCGTGGCCCCGCCAGGTCGGGGTGGCAGATCGCGGTCGGGTGCATGGACAGAGTGCTCGGAGGCCGTCCTGGTTCCACAGGAGCGCTACCGCTCTCCCCAACCTCCGCTGTCACACACCTTGTTGAGCGCCACTCGCGCCCCTAGCATTTCACCGCAAGAGCGGATTGAATCGTTTCAAGACGCAAAATTCAACGCACATTCCAAAGCGCCACAGCACAGCTTCGTTGTCCGCAACTTCGTTGTCCGCAGCGACACAGTGAGCGAGGAACACGCATGGGCCGACCATGGAACCGGAGACTCTTCCTGAGAGGTACGACGGCGGGAGCGGGTGCCGGAATCACCGCGTTGTCCGCCGGTCAGGCGACGGCCGCCGGGCCACCGGCGCGGGGCCCGGAGGGCGACGACCACACCGGAGCACTCCGCACCGGAGCACTCCGCATCGAGCGCACCACCGTCGAGTACGCCGAGCGAGCCCTCGGTACCGACGTCGAACACCCCCGCCTCAGCTGGGAGTTGTCCGCTCCGGGGCACGGCGCCCGGCAGAGCGCGTACCAGGTGCAGGTGGCCCTCACCCCCGGGGAGCTGACGGTTGGCACCGGGGTGGCGGCCAGGCTGGTCTGGGACTCGGGGAAGGTGACGTCCGACCGCAGCGTGGGTGTCCCCTACGAAGGGCCCGCACTGCGTCCCCGTACCCGCTACCACTGGCGGGTACGGGCCTGGGACAGTGCCGGGCGCCCCTCCCGCTGGAGCGAGCCCGGCTGGTGGGAGACAACGTTGTCGGAAGCCGACTGGCAGGCCCGCTGGATCGGCGCCGACGCGCCGCCGGAGCCGCCCTCCCTCTCCGGTGCCTCGTGGATCTGGTCGCCGGGCGCCACGTCCTCCGACGCTCCTGTGGGGCCCTGTTGGTTCCGTGCGGCACTGCGTCTGCCGGACGACGGCACGCGGGTGCGGCGGGCCACCGTGGTCGCCACCGCCGACGACGACTTCACTCTCCATCTGGACGGCCGGCAGGTGCTGCACGCGCCGCAGCAGCAGGACGGCTGGCGCACCGGCCGTGCGGTCGATGTCACCGGGCTCACCGAGGAGGCCCGCGCCGCCGGCCGCCCGGTGGTGCTCGCCGCCCGTGCCACCAACCGCCCCGGCCCTTCCGTGAACCCCGCCGGCCTGCTGGTCCGGCTGATCGTCGAGACGGAGGACGGCGACGTCGGATCGTACGAACTGGTCACCGGGCCCGACTGGCGCGTTACCGCCACCGAACCCCAACAAGGCTGGCAGCGGCCGGAGTTCGACGACACGGACTGGGCCGAGGCCGCCGTACTCGCTCCATACGGGCAGGGACCCTGGGGCAGCGGCGTGAGCGTCGCCGTGCCGGAGCAGCCCGCGCCCCTGCTGCGCCGCACCTTCACCGTGCGGCGGCGGATCTCCCGGGCCCGCCTCTACATCAGCGGACTCGCCTACTACGAAGCCGAGATCAACGGCCGCAGGGTCGGCCGGCAGGTCCTCGACCCCGGCTTCACGGACTACGACGAGACCGTGCTCTACGCCGTCCACGACGTCACCGAGTTGGTCAGACGTGGCGAGAACGCCATCGGCGTCACCCTCGGCCGCGGCTTCTTCGGCATGACCACCCCCAACGTCTGGAACTGGCACCGCCCCCCGTGGCACGGCGAGCCCCGGCTGCTGGCCCAGCTGGAGATCGACCACCCGGACGGCTCCCGCACCACCGTCGCCTCGGACGGCGAGTGGCGGATCACCGAGGGCCCGACCCTGTCCAACTCCCTCTACGCGGGCGAGACGTACGACGCACGCCGGGCCCCACGCGACTGGACCCGCCCCGGCTTCGACGACAGCGGCTGGCGGACGGCGGGTGTGCAGCAGGCACCGCGGGGCGCGCGCAGGGCGCAGCCGCACGACCCGATCGAGATCGTCGAGACGGTACGGCCGACGGAGATCTCCGAGCTCAGGCCCGGGGTGTACGTGGTGGACATGGGCCGCACCATGGCGGGCTGGACCCGCCTGACCGTCCACGGCGCCGACGCTGGCACCGTCGTCCGTCTCGTCCACGGCGAGAAGCTGAAGCCCGACGGAAGCGTGCACGCCGAGACCGGCCACGTTCCGGGCCGCTTCCAGACCGACGAGTACATCTGCGCGGGCGGCGGCGCGGACGAGGTCTGGGAGCCGAAGTTCTCGTACAAGGGCTTCCGTTACGTGGAGATCCACGGGCTGCCCGCACGACCGTCCCCCGAGCAGGTGCTGGGGCGGCTGGTGCACACCCGTGTCGAGGAGGTCAGCTCCTTCGCCTGCTCGGAGCCGTTCTACGAGTGGCTGGACGGTGCCATGCGCCGCACGGTTCTCAACAACCTGCACGGCATTCCGACCGACACCCCCATGTACGAGAAGAACGGCTGGACCGGCGACGCCCACGTCGGCACGCCGGTGATGACGTACGCCTTCGGGGTGCACCGCTTCCTGTCCAAGTGGCTGGGCGACCTGGCGGACAGCCAGAACGGCGCGGGGCAGATCCCCGTGATCGTGCCGAGCGGCGGCTGGGGCTACCAGGAGCTGGCCCCCTCCCCGGAGTGGACCACCGTCTACCCGTTCGTCGTCCGGGAGTTGTACCGGGTGTACGGGGACGAGCGCGCCACCCGCGAGCACTGGGCGACGCTGACCCGGTACCTGGACTGGGAGTTGTCCCGGCTGCGGGACGGGCTGGGGGTCACGGCGCTCGGCGACTGGGTGGCGCCCGGCTATGAGATTCCCCCGGAGGACACCCGGCTGACCGCGACCGCGTACCTTCACCGGGCTCTGCTGCACACCGCCGAACTGGGCGAACTGCTGGGTGACGGCGGGGTGGTGAAGCGGTACCGGGAGGCGGCCGAGAAGCTGAAGACGGCGTTCAACGAGGCGTTTCTGAGCCCGGAGGGCCACTACCGCACGGCGAAGGATCCCGGCTACCGGCAGACATCCAACGCCATTCCGCTGGCCTTCGGCCTGGTGCCGCCCGGCGCCCGTACGTCCGTACTGGACAGCCTCGTCGCGGACATCGAGGCGCGCGGCAACCATCTGAACACCGGCTGCCTGGGCACGAGTGTGCTGCTCAACGTGCTGTGCGCCCACGGCCGCCCGGACGTGGCGCACGCCGTCGCGACCCAGCGCACCTATCCGAGCTGGGGGTACTGGCACGACAACGGCGCCGACACCATGTGGGAGATGTGGCCGCTGGACTCCCGCTCCCGCGACCACTACTTCCTGGGCACCGTCGCGCAATGGCTGTACGAGAACGTGGCCGGGCTACGCCCGGGGGACGCCGGCTACCGCACCTTCTCGGTGCGCCCCGACGCCCGTACGGGAGTGAACTGGGCCCGTACGTCGATCCGTACGGTGCGCGGCGAGGCCGCCGTGGCCTGGTCACGGCTTGACCGGGAGCTGCGGCTGTCGGTGCGGGTACCGGTGGGCTCGACGGCCGAGGTGCATGTGCCGGGAGGGTCGCGCGACCGGGTGGCCGCACCCAAGGGCGCGGAGTTCCTGCGCAGCGATCCCGCGTTCGTCGTCTTCCGTGTCGGGCACGGGGAGTGGGCCTTCACGGGCCCGGCGTGACCGCGACTGGTAATGCTTGGGAGCTGTGGCCTGTCGTGTCGCCGCTCTCCGGGAGGTCGCCGACGCGTGGACGAGCTGCGGGAGGAGGCCGGCCGCGTCCAGGCCGAGCTGGCCGCGGCCGAGCAGGAGTGTGTGATCGCCCGCATAGACCCGCTGCCACGGCGGGAAGTCCCCGGGCATCGCCCGCCACTCGGTCCCGTTGCCCACGAGGCACGGTCGCCGCTTGAACCGTCCGTGGCGCGAGTACAACTTTCGGATGACCCGAGTCCGGTCGGTCGGCGGGGGTGCGGCTGCTGGTCGGCGGAGTGGATGTCTGGGGGAGTCGAGATGGGATGGAGGTGAGGGTCAGGACCACAAGGAGTACGTGAATGAGCGGAACCAGGCTCAAGGCTGCGACGGCGTTGGCGATCGCCCTGGCAACGGTGTCCGGCACCGTGTCGGCCGCCACAGCCGCCGACCCCGGAGGCATCCGGGCGGACATTCGTGCCGATGCGAACCGTGACGGTGCGGTCGATATCACCGGGGATTCCGATGCCGCGGGCAAGACGACGTGGAGCAGCGGGCGGGGCGCGATCTTCCTGCCGAACATCGGTGACAAGCAGCGGCGTTGCAAGACGAGGACGCCGGACGGCCGGTGGCTGTCCAATGCTCGGCTTGAGGCCTGCAACGACGCCCAGGGCAACGTCGTACGGGCGCCCGAGTACCTGGCGCCGCTGCGCACAGTCCCGGTCGACAACGTCTCGGACGCCGCCACCGGCAGCCTCCAGCTGGTCGGCGCGGGCAAGTCCAAGGTCCGGCTGTTCCTCAAGCGCGGCGACACCTGGACCTACGTCACCTCCGACACTCGCGTCACTGCCGCGGAACTGCGCGCCGGGCTCCAACTCGGCCTGGACGGGCGGGATGTCATACGGAAGGACTGGGACGGCCGGGTCACCGTCCGGTTCACCGTCACCGACGGCGACCGCACCTCCACGGACGAGGTGATGCTGCGCGCCGCTCCCGTCCTGACGCAGCATCATCTCCAGCGTGCGGAGCAGGCGTTGGTCGTGGACGGAAGCCGCCAGGACCCCAACCAGCGCAAGTTCGCCGAGCAGTTCGCCAAGGAGGTACGCAAGGCCGGTATCACCAAGCCGACGTACAAGTTCAAGGACGGCTCGGACATCTGGGCGCAGGACTTCATCGAACCCGGGTACGTCAGCATGCCCGGCCCCGGCGGCAAGCCGCGCGTCCTGCGGGTGATGATGCGGTCGGCGCAGATGGACCGCCCGGCCGGCAAGCAGGTCTTCGAGCTGCGCGGGCCAGGCGTCGGCGTCGTGCAGGTCAACAAGGGGAAGTACGACCAGATCAACTCCACGGGCAACCTGGAGACCATCCCGCCGTACGCCCACAACGGCAAGTCCTACCCGGCAGGCCGGATCATCACCGGCCGGCACGACTCCCGGCTGCCCGCGCACACGGCGTTCCTCGAGGCCCAGCAGGCCCAGGATCCGCTGGTGCTCGACACCGGCTGGCTCGGCATCGGTCATGTGGACGAGTTCGTGCAGTTCCTGCCCGCCGACACCCCGCGCGGCTGGAAGATCGGCATCGCCGACCCGGAGGGCACGCTCGCCCTGCTGCGCAAGGCACAGCGCGACGGGCACGGCCACACGAAGGTGTTCTCCATCCCGCGCTCCTACGCCAATGGCCGCATCCCCACGATCGACCAGGCCCTGTCCGACAAGAAGCTGCTCAAGGACAACGCCTACGCCGCCCGGAAGATCAAGGAGAACCTGGCGCTGCTGAAGCGCGAGACCGGCGTCACGGACGCCGAGATCGTGAAGGTCCCGGCGATGTTCGAGCGCTTCGGCTTCCCCGGACAGGGCGAGCCGTCGGACGGGGCCCCCAGGCTCGGCGCCTACTACCCCGGAGCCATCAACGGGGTCGTACTCGCCCCCCACAAGTACCTCGCCCCCAAGCAGTGGGGCCCGGTCGTGGCCGACAAGGACATCATCGCCGAGGCCGTGACCAAGGCGTACGCCAAGGTCGGCACCCGGGTGCGTTACCTGGACGACTGGCGCACCCACCACGTCGGCGGCGGCGAGGTGCACTGCGGCACCAACACGATCCGCGCCGCCGGCACCGCCTGGTGGAGCTCCTCCAAGTAGGCCCGGACCGCAATCCCCCTTACACAGGAGACCCGAGTGAGATATCGGAAGACTCTGCCCTTGCTTGTTGCCGTGGCCTGCTTCGCGACCGCCTGCAGTAGCGCGTCCGACACCGACCCGGCCGCCCCCTCGACCACGTCCGCCGCGGCCGGCTCGTCGTCAGCCTCCGAGGAGCGGAACAAGGCGCTTGTTCTGCGCTTGTACTCGGAGGCGTTCAACAAGGACAAGACCGACGTGGTGAAGGAACTCGTCGGCACCGACTACGTGCAGCAGGTCAAGCAGTTCAAAGACCTCAAGGCGAAGATTCCCGGTGCGGTGGCAACCGTCAAGCACGTGGCCACGGACCGTGACCTGGTGGCCGTGCACTGGCACGCGTCGGCCACCCCGGCGAACGAGGCGACCGGCGAGGCCAAGGCCGACCTGTACCGGGTCAGCAACGGCAAGCTGGTCGAGCACTGGGGCATCACGCAGACCGTGCCGGCGAAGACGGCCAACGGGAACTCCTTGTTCAGCGACGTGTACCGGTACCCGAAGGGGGCACCGACCCTGTCCGAGGAACAGGAGGAGAAGAACCGGAAGTTCGCGGTCGACGCGTACCGCAAGCTCTCCGACGGTGACGCGACCGTGATCGACAAGAGTTGGGATCCGCGGTACTACCAGCACAACCCGGCGATCGCGAACGGAACGGCTCCGCTGAAGCAGTTCCTGCAGCAGGGCACGCAGGCCGACGCCTCGCCCAGCAGCGCCCCCACCGAGGGCGGCGGGACCCGGTTCGGCAACACCCTCGCCGACGGGGACCTGGTGTGGGTTTTCAGCTCCGACTACGTGGTCGCGGACATCTTCCGAGTGGTCGACGGGAAGATCATCGAGCACTGGGACGTCGCCGCCGACGGACAGTAGCCCGGCCGGAAGGACTACTCAACGGCTTCTCCATGGGCCCGCAAGCAGTCGGCCAAGGACGCGCTCTTCTCACCACGTACGCTTAGGCAATCCTTAGCCAGCGGACAGTGGATACGGGAAGGGCGCATGTCAGGAGTCGCGAGCCGGCGTGTCGGCTGGATGGCCGTCGCCCTTCTTCTCCTGCTGCTGGCCGTGGTGCTGAGCCTCGCGGTCGGCAGTCGCACGATCGCCCCCTCGGCGGTCTGGGACGCGCTGCTGTACGGCGGCACAAGCGACGACGCTCAGGTCGTACGGGCGCTGCGGGTGCCGCGGACGGTCGTCGGTGTGCTGGTCGGGGCCGCCCTCGGCGTTGCCGGAACGGTTCTTCAGGGCATCACCCGCAACCCCATCGCCGAGCCCGGCATCCTCGGCATCAGCCAGGGCGCCTCGCTCGGCGTCGTCTGCGCCATCACCTTCTTCGGGGTGCACACGCTGAACGGATACGTCTGGTACGCCTTCGCGGGCGCGGCCGTCGCGGCGGTGTGCATCTACGTCGTCGCCGGCAGCGGACGCGGGGGCGCCTCGCCGGTCAAGCTCGCCCTCGCCGGTGCCGCCATGAACGCCTTTCTCGCCTCCGTCGTCACCGGCATCCTCACCACCGACGCCCGGGCCCTGGACGAGTTCCGGTTCTGGGACGTCGGCTCGATCGCCGGCCGGGATGCCTCGATCGTCGGGCAGACCTGGCCTTTCCTGGTCGCGGGGCTGCTGCTGGTGCTGGCCATGGCCCGCGGGCTGGACGCGCTCGCGCTCGGCGAGGACATCGCGCGGGGGCTGGGCCGCAACGTGGCGCTGCTGCGGGTGACCGGGGCCGTGGGCGCGACCGTGCTGACCGGGGTCGCGGTCGCCGCGGCCGGACCGATCGCCTTCACCGGGCTCGCCGTCCCGCACATCGCCCGGGCCCTCGTCGGGCCCGGGCACCGCTGGCTGCTGCCCATGGCCGCCGTGCTGGGGCCGGTGATGCTGCTCCTCGCGGACGTCCTCGGGCGGGTCGTCGTACGGCCCTCGGAGGTGCCGGTGGCGGTGATGACCGCGTTGGCCGGGGTGCCGTTCCTGGTGGTGCTGGTCCGGCGGAGGAAGCTGGTGGCGGCGTGACCCGGGACACTCTCCGGAAGATCCAGGACGCTCCCCGGAAGGCCACGGACACCCTCCGCCCTCCGGGGCACGCCGTCCTGCGCGCCAGGAAGAGCAGCTTCCTGCTCCACCGCAGGAGCCTTGTCGTCGCCGCCGTCCTCACCGTGCTGCTCGCTGCCACCGTCGTCGCGTCTCTGTGCGTCGGGGAGTCGTTCGTCGCGCCGGGCGAGGTCGTCCGCGTGCTGCTGGGCCTGCCCAGCCCCGACGAACTGGTCGTCGGCACGCTCAGGTTGCCGCGCCTGGTGACCGGGCTGCTGGTGGGTGCCGCGTTCGGGGTCTCCGGCGCGCTGATCCAGACCGTCGCCCGCAATCCGCTGGCCAGCCCCGACATCATCGGCGTGACGCACGGTGCGGGCGCGGCGACGGTCGCGGCGATGACGTATGGCATCACCTCGTACGCCGTACTCCCCTACGTTTCCGTCGCCGGCGGTCTCGCGGCGGCGCTGCTCGTCTATCTGCTCGCCTGGCGGCGCGGGCTGCACGCCACCCGGTTCGTCCTCATCGGCATCGGCATCTCCGTGGCCCTCGGCTCCCTGACCCGGCTGTTCGTGACCAAGGGCGACTACCTGGTCGCCCAGCAGGCCAAGGTCTGGCTCACCGGCTCCCTCAACGGCCGCGGCTACGACCAGGCCGCACCGCTCGCGACCGTACTCCTGCTGCTCGTACCGTTCCTGCTGTGGGCGGCGCGCGCCCAGCGCGGCGCGGGCCTCGACGACGACACCGCCACCGCCCTCGGCACCCGGCTCGACCGGGACCGGCTCGGGCTCGGCGCGCTCGGTGTGGTGCTGGCGTCCGTGGCGACCGGTGCCGCCGGACCGGTGGACTTCGTGGCGCTGCTCGCCCCCCAGATCGCCCGCAGGCTCACCCGCACCCCGCACATCCCCCTGCTGTGCTCGGCGCTCATGGGCGCGCTGATCGTGACCGTCGCTGACCTGCTGGCCCGCCGGGTCTTCTCGCCGACCGAGCTGCCGGTCGGCGTGTTCACCGCCGTGGTGGGTGCCCCGTATCTGATGTGGCTGATCGTCAGCTCCCGTAGCAGCCGTTCCGGAGGAACCGCGTGACCGGCAACCGTCTCACCGCCCAGGGGCTCACCCTCGCCTACGAGGACCGCACGGTCGTCGACGGCCTGGACCTTGAGGTCCCGGACGGGAAGGTCACCGTCATCGTCGGGCCCAACGCCTGTGGAAAGTCCACCCTGTTGCGCGCCCTGGGACGGCTGCTCAAGCCCAAGCGCGGCGTGGTGCTGCTCGACGGTACCGAGCTGTCGCGCATCCCGACCCGGCGGATCGCCCAGGCCATCGGCCTGCTGCCGCAGACGCCCGTGCCGCCGGAGGGCATCACCGTCGCCGACCTGGTCTCGCGCGGCCGGCAGCCGCACCAGAAGTGGTGGCAGCAGTGGTCGGACGCGGACGAGACGGCCGTGGCTCAGGCGATGGAGCGCACCGGGACCGCCGATCTCGCCGAGCGGCCGGTCGACGAGCTGTCGGGTGGTCAGCGTCAGCGCGTGTGGATCGCGATGGCCCTCGCCCAGGACACCGACGTCCTGCTGCTCGACGAGCCGACGACCTATCTCGACATCGCCCACCAGGTGGAAGTCCTGGACCTGGTACGGCAGTTGAACCAGGAGCGGGGCCGGACCGTGGTCGCCGTGCTGCACGACCTGAACCAGGCGGCCCGCTACGCCGACCACATCGTCGCCATGAAGGCGGGCCGGATCGTGGCGCAGGGCGTGCCGGCCGATGTCGTCACCGCGGAGCTGGTGCAGGAGGTCTTCGGACTCGCGTCGGTCGTCGTACCGGATCCGGTGACGGGTGATCCGCTGGTGGTGCCGGGACCGCCGCGTTCGACGCATCCGGCGGTGCCCGAACAGGCCGTACCGGGAACGTGATCGGAGCCACATGCTCCGGACGTTCCGGACGCACAGGCTTCTCATAAAGTAAGGCTCGCCTAAGTTTCATTCGTACGACGGGAGCCTTCCCATGTCTGCCAGCCGCCGCGGTACCGCCGCCGCAGCCCTCGCCCTCGCCGCCGCGCTTTCGCTGACGGCCTGCGGCGGTTCCTCCGGAAGCGGCGATGAGTCGTCCGCGGGCTCCTCCGCCGGATCCGGCGACAAGAAGGCGGTCGCCCAGGGCGGCGAGGACTTCTCGAAGGCGGCGGAGCAGACCGCGGCGATGGGCACCGACGCCAAGGCGGGTGAGTGGCCGCGGACCGTCGAACACGCCATGGGCGAGACCGAGATCAAGGACCGGCCCAAGCGCGTCGTCGTCCTGGACGTCGGCGAGCTCGACAACGTGGTGTCGCTCGGCATCAAGCCGGTCGGTCTCGCCCCCACCGAGGGCTCCCCCGAGCTGCCGTCGTACCTGAAGAAGGAAGCGGGCAGCCCGGCGGACATCGGCACGATCAACAACCTCAACCTCGAGGCCATCGCCGCGCTCAAGCCCGACCTGATCCTCGGCAGCCAGCTGCGCGCCGCCGACAAGTACGACGAGCTGTCGCAGATCGCGCCGACCGTCTTCTCCCTGCGCCCGGGCTTCACGTGGAAGGAGAACTACCTCCTCAACGCGGCCGCCCTGGACAAGGCCGCCGAGGCGAAGAGCCGGCTCGCGGAGTACGACGAGAAGGTGACGGCGCTGAAGACGAAGCTCGGCGCCGACAAGCCGACCGTCTCGATGGTCCGTTACCTCCCCGACGGCGTGATCCGCCTCTACGCGAACGCCTCGTTCATCGGCACGATCCTCAAGGACCTCGAGATCCCCCGCCCGAAGAACCAGGACATCGAGGACCTCGCCGCCGAGATCAGCGCCGAGAACATCGACCAGGCCGACGCCGACTACATCTTCACCGGCGTCTACGGCGAACCGAAGGCCACGGACAAGTCCACAGCGCAGGGCAACCCACTGTGGAAGAACCTCGACGCCGTCAAGGCCGGGCGCGCGTACGACGTCCCGGACGAGACCTGGTACCTCGGCCTCGGCGTGATGGCCGCCGACGAGGTCCTCGGAGACCTGGAGGAGCACCTCAGCAAGTAGGCGCACGGATGTCGGAGGGCCGCCAGATTTTGAGGCGACGCGCCCTCTGCGCGCCCTGAGTACGGCCGTCAGCCTGTGTCGGCTGCCGCTTCTCCTGCTCCGTTTCCCGCTCGGCCTTCGACGTCACGCTCCGCCGCCGATCTCGGGTACCGGTTTGCCCGGTGGCGTGAAGGCGGCGAGCACCGTGGCCGTGATGTGGTCGGCGGCGCGGTCGGAGGTGAGGCGGCCGGCGCGGATCTCCTCCGCGGCGCTGTGCATGACCGTGTGCAGGACATTGACCATCCAGGCGATCGGCAGGTCCCTACGGAAGGCGCCCTCGGCGCGGCCACGGGCGACCAGCGCCTCGACCCTGGCGGCGGGCCCGGCATGCAGTTCGCGGATGCGTCCCGCGGAGAGTTCCTTCTGCGCGGCGGCGAGCAGTGCCCGAGCCTGATCCACCAGGTGCCAGCCGGCCTCGATGTACCGCGCCAGGGCGAGCAGCGGATCACCGGTCAGGTCGACCGCGTCCAGCACCTCGTTGCCCCGGTCGAGGGCGCGGCTCATCGCCGCGTCGACGACCTCCGCCCGGGAGGCGAAGTGCGCATACAGCGTCACCCGGCCCACGCCCGCGGCCCGCGCTATCTCGCTCAGGCTCGCTTCAGGGTTGCGTCCGAGGCATTCCGCCGCAGCCTGCACGATCGCTTCGATGCTGCGCAGAGCGTCAGCGCGCTTGGCGGCCGTGGAGTTCTTGCTGCCCATGTGCCCAGAGTACCCCAGCAAGTCGTACAGCACTGTTTGCCTTACACCCCCAGGGCGTATAACTTGAACAGTACTGTACGACTTAGCGATGAGGGGTGAGTATCATGAGCGACCCGGAAACCACCGCCGCACCCGCACCGGACGCGCCGCATCCGCTGCGCTGGCCGGCGCTGGGGCTGCTCGGGCTGGCCCAGCTGATGCTGATCCTCGACATCACCGTGGTCGCGATCGCCCTGCCCGACATGGGCTCCGAACTGGACCTGAGCCGCGCGGCACTGACCTGGGTGGTCAGCGGATACGCCCTCACGTTCGGCAGTCTCATGCTGCTCGGCGGCCGGGCCGCGGACCTCTTCGGCCCCAAACGGGTCGTGCTGGCAGGGCTCGCCGTCTTCACCGCCGCGTCACTGGCCGCCGGACTCGCCACCGGCGCCCCGCTGCTGCTCGCCGCACGCGTCGCCCAGGGGGCGGGCGCCGCGATGCTCTCGCCCGCCGCTCTGTCCGTGGTGGTGCGGCTGTTCGACGGCGACGAGCGCAACCGCGCGCTGGGCATCTGGTCGGCGCTCGGCGGAGGGGGCGCCGCTCTCGGCGTGCTGCTGGGCGGGCTGATCACGGCGGGTCCGGGCTGGGCCTGGGTGTTCTTCGTCAACGTCCCCGTCGGGCTGATCGTCCTCGTCTCGCTCGCCCGGATCCTGCCTCGCCTGCCCCGCGCTGCCACCGGCTCCCTCGACATACCCGGCGCCGTCCTGGTCGCCGCCGCGACCGGTGCCCTCATCTACGCCCTGATCCGTGCCGGTGACCACGGCTGGCTCAGCACCGTCACCATTGCCCTGGTCGCCGCTTCGGCAGCCGCCTACGCGGCTTTCGCCCTCTGGCAACGCAGGGCGGCGACACCGCTGATGGACCTGCGTCTGCTTGGCCGGCGCCCCGTGGTGGCGGGGACCTTCGTGATCGCCGTCACCACGGCACTGATGGTGGGGGTCTTCTTCCTCGGCTCCTTCTACCTCCAGAACCACCAGGGCCACGGCGCTCTGCTGACCGGCGTGCTGTTCCTGCCGGTGGCGCTGCTGACCATGGCCGCCGCCGCTGCCGCCGGCCGCGTGATCGGCCGCCTGGGGGCACGGCTGCTGGCTGTGCTCGCCCTCGCTGTGGCAGCCGCCGGGTTCCTCGTCCCCGTGCTCTGGTCCGGAACCACCGCCATGGTCACCGGCGTGAGCGTCGCCGCGGCGGGACTGGGCGCCCTGTTCGTCGTCGCCTCCGCCACCGCACTCGCCACGGTCGCCCCCCACGAGGCCGGGGTGACGTCGGGCATCGTCAGCACCTTCCACGAGTTCGGCGCCTCAGCCGGCGCCGCCGCCGTCTCCAGCGCCGCCGCCACCAGCATCGCCACCCACACCGGCGCCCGAACCGCCTCCGGCTTCGACGACGCGTTCCTCGTCGCCACGGGCATCGCCGCAGTCTCCGCCGTCATCGCCCTGCGACTGATTCCCGCGAAGCACCGGTAAGCCCACGGCCCGCAAGGATCGGGGCTGGGGGATTCCCTGGTACTCCGTGCCTGCCGAGTCCCACGCCTACGGGCCCTCGCTGAGAGCGCGAGTTCGGTTCTCGTCCTCGCTCCAGCGAAACTCCCAGGTCAGCACCCCACCGCGGCGCGGAGTGATCCCGGCGTACTCGCCCGGGCCTCATCGGACGCGATTCGCCAGTTTGGTGGCGCCGTTGAGCAGGTGTTCCAGCGGTCCGCGGTGGGAGAAGCGGGACCAGAGAGCCGCGAACAGGGTAGCGCCGAGGATGAAGCAGAGCAGCAGCGCGGCGGAGGCGGACTGGGGTGGGGTGGCCGCTTCGCCGGGGAGGGCGAGGATGACCAGGATGTGGCCGACGTAGAGGGTCAGGGACATGGTGCCGACGGCGATGATCGGAGCTGCCGGCCGCCGCAGCCACGGCAGTCGGTCCAACGCCACCGTCAGGCACAGGAGCACGGTGATCGCGATCCCGATGCTGCCGATGAGGTCGAACGTCGATCCGGTGTGCGGCTCCGCCGCCAGCAATCCCCATGCGTCAGTGCCCCACAGCTCACCGCCGACCGGCATGTCGAAGGACCCCGATGCCGATCCCGATCCCATGCCGGGGTCCTTCATCGCACCGAGGTCCTTCATGGCAGGCATCCCGGCCATGATCTTCTGATCGCCGCCCGACAACCTGAGCGCCAGCCACGAGACGCCGTATCCGAACCCGATCAGCGCGGGACCGATCACGGCCAGCCGCCGCCGCACCGCGCCGGACGTCAGATCCAGCCGGCTCAACGCCATGCCGGTGACCACGAACGTCATCCAGGTGATCGCCGGGTAGAGGCCGGTGAGCAGGAGGTCGAGCACGCCCACGCCGGAGAGTCGCGCGATCGGGTCGTACGAGTCGATGCTCCTCACGATCGACTCGGTGAGCAGCGCCCTGAGGCCGTACGCCAGTTGCGGTGTGACGAGCGCGAGCGCGACCGCGATGATCGCGAGCGTCCTGGCCCGCAGCCGCAGCAAGGGCAGGGCCAGCAGGAAGTACACGGCGTAGAAGTTGAGGATCACGGCGCCGCCGAAGTTGGTCACCGCCAGCGCGCTGCCCAGCACCAGCAGGATCACGGCCCGGATCACGATCCGGGCCCTCGCCTGCCGGCCGGCCAGTCCCGTCTTCGGCTCACGGCGGCCGGCGATCAGCATCAGCGAGAACCCGGCGAGGGTGGCGAACAGCGCCGACGCCCGGCCGCTCGCCAGGCCCTGGAACCAGTCGCCGATGCCGCCACCGGGCGTGGGGAAGGGGCCGACGTGCACGGCGAACATTCCGAACACGGCCAGGGCACGGGCGAAGTCCACCGCGACCAGCCGTGCCATCGGGGCCGGCCGTTCCGTCGCCGTGGCGGACTCGGGTGCGGATAAGGAACGCGGAGGCGCCTTCTCGGCGCGTTCGATCTCAGTCACCGGGAACACGTTGCCGAGGTGTGGGCGCAGTCAACCATCCGACGGGTTGCGGGAGTTGCCCCGCCGGTCGGCCCCCGCCACCCCGCCGATCGGCGGGGTCCGGGCGGCCGTACACGAACCACTGCGGTCGCTGATCAACGCCCGTCAACGCCTGCCGCACCGCACCACGAGGTGACCTGAAGAAAGTTCCCGGCTCAAGGCAACCCTTTGCGTTCCCTGTGCCCACAAGGAGTCGGATCCGGCCAATCGGTAGCTGGACGCACCTTCCTCCGGTGAACGGCGTGAACGGCATGCAAGGAGAGCACTTCCCCATGAAGAACCCCACGAACGACGGGCGCCGGGGGCGGCACCGCCGTCGCTGGACCGCTACCGGTCTGCTGCTCGGCGTGCCCGCCATCGTCGTGCCGTATCTGCTGTTCGCGCAGGAGGACTCGCAGGCCGCGACGGTCGACAGCAATGCCTACTACCGGCTGGTTTCCGTACGCAGCGGCAAGGTGCTGGACGTCAACGCCTTCTCCACGGCCGACGGCACCCGCATCCAGCAGTGGACCGACCAGAGCACCGCCAACCAGCAGTGGAAGCTGAGACCCACCGGGGACGGCTACTACGAGCTGGTGAACCGCAACAGCGGCAAAGTGCTGGGCATAGCGGGCAATTCGACCGCCCGGGCGGCCGCCGCCGAGCAGCAGACCGACAGCTCGGCCACGTCCCAGGAGTGGCGGATCGACGGGGTGAGCGGTTCCGACGCCGTCACCTTCACGTCCCGCAAGAGCGGCCAGGTCCTGGACGTCTCCGGGGGCTCCAGGGCCGAGGGCGGCGCGGTCATCCAGTATCCCGGCAAGGGCAGCACCAACCAGCAGTGGAAGCTGGTGAAGACGGCCGGGACCCAGGCGGCCGGGACGGGCGCCGCGCAGACGACGGCCGCGGCCGGACCGTATGCCTGGAAGAACGCCCAGGTGGTGGGCGGCGGTTACGTCACCGGGCTGGTGTTCAACCAGCGCGAGAAGGGCCTGCTGTACGCGCGCACCGACATGGGCGGCGCCTACCGCTGGGACGTCGCGGCCGAGCAGTGGATCCCGCTGACCGACTGGGCCGGCGAGAAGGACTGGAACCTGCTGGGCATCGACTCGGTGGCCACCGACCCCGTCGACCCCGACCGGCTCTATCTCGGGGCGGGCACCTACACCAACAGCTGGGCGGGCAATGGCGAGATCCTGCGCTCCAAGGACCGGGGCCGCACCTTCCAGCGCACCGCTCTGCCCTTCAAGCTGGGCGCCAACGAGGACGGCCGCGGGGCGGGCGAGCGGCTGGTGGTCAACCCCGCGGACAACGGCACCCTGCTCCTTGGCACCCGTAAGAACGGCCTGTGGCGCAGCACCGACCACGGCGTGACATGGAGCCAGGTCTCCTCGTTCCCCGTCAAGGACGGCGCGAGCAGCGGCGCGGGCATCTCCTTCGTGACGTATGACCCGAAGAACAGCAAGACGGTGTACGTCGGCGTCGCCGACAAGTCCACCTCCCTGTACCGCTCCACCGACGGCGGCAGCACCTGGCAGGCCGTCTCCGGGCAGCCCACCGGCCAGCTGCCGCAGCACGGCGTGGTCTCCGGTGACGGCTCGCTGTACCTGACGTACACCAACGTCGTCGGACCCAACGGCGTGACCGCGGGTTCGGTGTGGAAGTACACGCCGGCCGGCGGCGCGTGGAAGAACGTCTCGCCGTCCCAGGGCAGTTACGGGTTCTCCGGCCTGGCCGTCGACCCGCGGAAGCCGTCCACGGTGATGGTGACCACCCTCGACCGCTGGTGGCCCGAGGACGAGATCTACCGGAGCACCGACGGCGGCGCGACCTGGAAGGCACTGGCCGACAAGTCGGAGCGGGACGCCTCCGCCGCTCCCTACGTCGGTACCGGCACCGGGCACTGGATGACCGCCCTCGCCATCGACCCCTTCGACTCCGGCCACGTGCTGTACGGCACCGGCAGCGGCATCTGGCGCAGCAAGGACGCGAACGCCACCGACAGCGGCGGCACCAGTCACTGGGCCGTGGGGGCCCGAGGCCTGGAGGAGACCGCCGTGCTGGACGCGGTCGCCCCGCCCGGCGGTGCCACCGTCATCTCCTCCATGGGTGACCTCGGCGGTTTCCACTACGGCTCCGCCAACTCCCTGACCAAGACGCCCGCCGGGCGGCTGAAGAACCCGATGATGATCACCAGCACCGACATCGACTTCGCCCAGTCCAACCCCGCGCTGATGGTCCGCGTCGGCCGTGGCGGCGATCAGGACGGCGCCTACTCCACCGACGGCGGCAGCAGCTGGAGCGGCTTCAAGTCGGAGCCGGTGGGCAGCGCCCACAGCGGCCAGGTCGCGCTCGCGGCGGACGGGTCCGCCATCGTCTGGACCGAGGAGGGCCAGGCCCCGTACCGCTCGACCCACAAGGGGGCGAGCTGGTCGAAGGTCAGCGGCCTGGGCAACGGCGCCGTGGTCGTCGCCGACCGCTCCTCGGCCAGGACCTTCTACTCGCTGTCCGGCGGCACGCTCCACGCCAGCACCGACGGCGGCGCGACCTTCACCGCCCGCGCCACCAACCTGCCCAGCGGCAAGCTCACGGCTGTCCCCGGCATCGCCGGTGACCTGTGGATCGCCGACGGCGGCAAGGGGCTGCTGCACTCCACCGACGGCGGCCGCACCTTCACCACGCTGGGCACGGTGAAGTCCGCCTCTGCCCTCGGCTTCGGCAAGGCCGCGCCGGGCGCCTCCTACCAGGCCCTCTACCTGATCGGCACCGTCAAGGACGTCACCGGCGTCTTCCGCTCCACCGACCAGGGCGCCACCTGGGTCCGCGTCAACGACGACGCCCACCAGTGGGGCAGCATCGGCGGCACCGGCGTCATCACCGGCGACCCCGACACCTATGGCCGCGTCTACGTCGGCACCAACGGACGCGGCCTCCAGTACGGCGACCCGTCCTGACCCTGACACCCGACCGGGGCCGCAGGCACAACAGCCTGCGGCCCCGCTGTGTCTGCCCGAAGAATCCCCAGTGTCGGAAAAGTGCCGCGGTCCTACGATGACAACGGGCGGCGCGCGCAGACAGGGAGCAGCATGATCCGTTCAGCCGACATCCGCGAGTGGCGCGACCATGACGTGGTCGACCTGAAGCAGCGCAAGATCGGCATGCTCGAAGCGATCTATGTGGACACCGCCACGGACGAACCGGCCATGGCCACGGTCCGCACCGGGCTGCTCGGCCACCAGCGGCTGGTCTTCGTCCCCGTCGACGAGGCGGTCCTCGGTCCGGGCTACGTCCAGGTTCCGTACGCCAAGGGGCAGGTACGCAAGGCTCCGGCGATCGGGACGGACGACATACTGCCCGCGGAACAGGAGGAATCGATCTTCCGGCACTACGACATGACGTACGAACCGGGTGCCTCCGGCGAGCGCCGGCTCGCGCGCCGTTGACCACCCACACGCGGCAGAAGGAGGCGTTCGGGTGATGGTGCTGTTCCTGCTGCTCGTCCTCGTGGCCGTCGTCCTGGGAATCATCGGCGCGGCGGCGGACGGCCTGGGTTATCTGCTGGCCATCGGCATCGTGCTCTTCGTGGCCGATGTGGCCTTCTTCTCGGTGCGCGGGGTCCGGCGTGCCAGGCGGCGTCCCATCCGCTGACGTCCCGGGCCCACCCCGGCCGGCGGCCGGCTGAGCTCTGCGGGGACGATGGCGGGATGATGGCCGCCATGCACGTCCGCATCGAGGCCGTCGACCTGCCCGGCCTCACCCGCCCGGCCTCCGTCGACGGCACAGTCCCCGCGTACGGCAACATCCACGTCGCCGTGCAACGCCGCGACCGCCCCGCCGAGCTGCTGGAGCCGCAGCCGGGCGACGCGCCGTCCGCGACATGGACTCTGGAGTGCACCACGAGCGCCTCGCCGACCGGCACCGAGATCAAGGGCCCCTACGTGCAGCACCGTCTGGGCCGGCGGTTCATCTACCTGTCGTGGGGCACGGTCGACGAGTCGGGCACCTTTACGATGTTCCGCCGCGCCAAGCTCATGCTCGACGTCATCCCCGCCGACGTCCTCACCGCCGCCGCACGCGACGGGCTGCTGGTCGGACGCCTCGGCCTGACCGACGCGCAGGGCGGTCCCCTGTGCGCACGCGTGGAGCCCCCGCGCATCACCTGGACCGCCGGCGTCCGGGCGATGTGACCTTTATTGCGATCGTGTGGTCTCGGCGCGTTCGCCGTTGTGCGCTGCGTTGAGGACGACAGCGGCGGCGGAAGGCTCATCGTCCGAGGTCACAGCCCTGCGGCCGACCGTACCCGGCAGGAACACTCCTCCCGCGCGGAGCAATATCTGTAGCCGTGAAGTAAGAAATAGGTGCGGTGCGCGGCGACTATTCCTGAACCGCCGACCACGGCGAAAATCATCGACCACACAGGGCCGGTCGCACCATGCTAATGTCGATCTCAGTTGCAGGTGTGGTTGCCAGAAGGTTCATTTTCCGACGGGGTAATCAGCACGGCGACGCGGAATTCGCACAGTGCGGATTCCGGACTTCGTCTCCGAAGGAGAATTGACATGGCTACTGGCACCGTGAAGTGGTTCAACGCGGAAAAGGGCTTCGGCTTCATCGAGCAGGACGGCGGCGGCGCCGACGTCTTCGCCCACTACTCGAACATCGCCGCCCAGGGCTTCCGCGAGCTGCAGGAAGGCCAGAAGGTGTCCTTCGACATCGCGCAGGGCCAGAAGGGCCCGACGGCCGAGAACATCGTTCCCGCCTGACACCCGCAGCAACGCATAACTTCGCAGCTGGGGCCCGCACCTTGGGGTGCGGGCCCCGGCTCGCTGCTTTTCAGGGCGCACGACGGGAAGACCCCACCACATCACCGAACGGTGATGCATTCCCCGTCGATCCGACTCGGCGCCCATCATCTCCGGCCCGTTCTCGTGATTCTCTGCGCCGTTCATTTTGCTGCGGAAATTCCTTGCTACGTGCCTACGTGCTCACATCGAGGAAGGTTCCGCTTGAACCGCGCACGCACCACCCGCACGACCCGTTCCTACGACCGCTCCAGGGGTTCCGCCCCCGCGCGCTCGGGAACTTCGCGGCGTTCCGCCGGCTACGAACGCCGACAGCCCGCGCTCCAGGGCGAGTTCGCCCTGCCGGTGACGATCACCCCCGCGCTGCCCGCCGTCGAGGCGTTCGCCGACCTCGCCCTGCCGGCGCCGCTGCTGGCCCAGCTCGGTCATGAGGGCGTGACCATACCGTTCCCGATCCAGGGAGCGACCCTGCCGAACTCCCTCGCCGGACGTGACGTGCTCGGCCGCGGCCGTACCGGGTCGGGCAAGACCCTCGCCTTCGGCCTCGCGCTGCTGGCCCGTACCGCCGGCCGGCGCGCGCAGCCGCGGCAGCCGCTCGCCCTGGTCCTCGTCCCCACCCGCGAGCTGGCCCAGCAGGTCACCGACGCGCTCACCCCGTACGCCCGCTCCGTGCAGCTGCGGCTGGCGACCGTGGTCGGCGGGATGTCCATCGGCAGGCAGGCCGGTGCGCTGCGGGCCGGCGCGGAGGTCGTCGTCGCCACGCCGGGACGGCTCAAGGACCTCATCGACCGGGGCGACTGCCGACTGGACGCCGTCGACATCACCGTCCTCGACGAGGCCGACCAGATGGCCGACATGGGCTTCATGCCCCAGGTCACCGCGCTGCTCGACCAGGTGCGCCCCGAAGGGCAGCGGATGCTCTTCTCCGCCACCCTGGACCGCAACGTCGACCGGCTGGTCCGCCGCTACCTGGCCGACCCTGTGGTCCACTCCGTCGACCCGTCGGCGGGTGCCGTCACCACGATGGAGCACCACCTGCTCCACGTGCACGAAGCGGACAAGTACCAGACGACCACCGAGATCGCGGCGCGCGACGGCCGGGTGATCATGTTCCTGGACACCAAGCACGCCGTGGACCGGCTGACGAAGCACCTGCTGAACAGCGGCGTCCGCGCCGCGGCTCTGCACGGTGGCAAGTCCCAGCCCCAGCGCACCCGGACCCTCGCCCAGTTCAAGACCGGACATGTGACGGTCCTGGTGGCGACCAACGTCGCGGCCCGCGGCATCCACGTCGACAACCTCGACCTGGTCGTCAACGTGGACCCGCCGAGCGACCACAAGGACTACCTGCACCGCGGCGGCCGTACCGCCCGCGCCGGCGAGTCCGGCAGCGTCGTCACCCTGGTGACACCCAGCCAGCGCCGCGGCATGAGCCGGCTGATGGCGTCGGCTGCCATCACCCCGCAGATCACCTCGGTACGTTCGGGTGAGGCGGAACTGAGCCGCATCACCGGCGCCCAGGCTCCTTCCGGTGTCCCGGTCGTCATCACCGCACCGCCTGCGGCACGTCCCGCCCGTGCCGGCTCGTCCGGCGCTTCCTCGTCCCGAGGCCGCCGCGGCCGTCCCGCCCGGGGGCGCACCGCCGCTGAAGCGGGGCGACGCAGGACACCGCGGCCGTCCGCCTTCGGCCCGGCGGCATAGTCCCGCGAACGGAAACGCTCACCCATCTCCGACGGAGGCAGCATTTGACACCGGTTCAGGCACAGCGACCGCGGGCGGTTCCCTCCCCCATGGTCGCCACAGTCGAAGACATGAACGCGTCCGGCCCCCGGGTCCGGGACGACATGACCGTCGAGGTCGCCCTGTCCGTCATGGCCAGTGCTCGTGTCGAGTTCCTCGTCCTGTGCGACGGGGACGACCAGTCGACGGGCTCGGTCACCCGGGCCGAACTCGTCGCTCACCGCGGCAGTTCCACGTACACGGGCCGAATCCGTCTACAGGACGTCCTCGCCGTCTCCTGCTGATCGACCTGCCGTGATCAGTCCGTTCTCCTTCTCCCTGTGGAGCATCATGCGCTGTGTCATCGCCCGGTACCCGTTCGACCTGACCAAGAGCGGAGTGCTGGACTCCATGAAGGGCGTCACGCCCGAGCTCATCACGGGTGAGTCCGTGACCATCGGCCGCCGTCGCTATCCCGTCAAGCAGGTGGGCCAGGTGCTCACCCGACAGGACCCCCGCGACTTCACCGGCGGCGAAGTCGTCCGGGCCATGACCGGCCTGGGCTTCACCTGCCACGCCCGACTGGAGGCCGCACCCGTGCCGGTCCCCACCGCGGTCCAGACCGCGTCGGCACTGCTCGGCTCCGCATCCCTGGACGCATGAGAACGGGCGGGAAACCGCCATCAAGATCCCGATGAGGGCCCTGCCGACACACGTCGGCAGGGCCCTCATCGCTGTCCCGCCGTCCGTTCTCCTGGCGATCTGGTCCCCCGGACAGCTGAAATCTACTTTCGTCAGAGTAGACATTGGACTCTGCCGCGGTTAGCCTTTTTCTCGTAGACACGGTCAAGTGAGGCCCGGCAGACACGAACTGGCGGGTAGCAAGTAGTTGTTCAGAGTGGTCAGAGGAAGGACGGAGGAGCAGACGCCATCAGGATCGCCCGGCCGAGCACCACTGGTCCGGGTACCGCAAGACTCCGGATTGGAAGGTGGTCCCCGGTCACGCAGCCGCGATCCCCGCACTCCCTTCTGCAGGGCTGGTAGCGGAAACAGAAGGTCGGCAGAGCATGAGGGCCGACAGATGGTGTTCAATTTCCTTCGGGGCCCTGGTGCCGTACGGCACCGGGGCCCCTCGACGCGTTGTACTACGAGGTGACATGACAGCAGATACCCCTCTCAGTGGTCGTCTGGACGACGACGACTACCCCGCCTACACGATGGGGAGGGCCGCCGAGATGCTCGGCACCACCCCGGCCTTCCTACGAGCCATCGGCGAGGCTCGTCTGATCACTCCGCTGCGCTCGGAGGGCGGACACCGCCGGTACTCCCGCTACCAGCTGCGGGTCGCCGCCCGTGCCCGCGAACTCGTCGACAAGGGCACCCCGATCGAGGCTGCCTGCCGCATCGTCATCCTTGAGGACCAGCTCGAGGAAGCGCAGCGCATCAACGCCGAGTACCGCCGCCGTGCCGGGCACGAAGCGCCCGGCAGTTCCGGCTGACGCCCCGGACGAGGTGTCCGGGGCGTCGGCGCCGCGGTGGCCGCTTTCCCTTACACCGCGGCGATGCCCTCCATGCCGGAGTCGGCGAAGGCGGGCAGTCCGGTGGCGGTGGTGACCTTGGTGAGGGAGCCGTTCCGGCCGATACGGAAGCCGTCGACGGTGCCGGAGACGGCGTTCTGCACGTAGAGGAACTTCTCGTCCTGTGTCACCGCCAGGTCGATGACGCCCTGGGACTTGGCCGACGGGGGCGTGGCGACGCCGACGTCGTTGGTGAGGGCGAGCCGGCCGCGGGCGTCGGTGCGGTAGCCGGTGACGGTGGAGTTGCCGGTGTTGCCGCCGTAGAAGAAGTCGCCGGCGCGCTCCAGCCAGCACAGCGTGTCCTGGCCGTTGGCCAGGGGTCGCTGGACCACCTTGAGGTGGCCGTCGGCTCGCACCTTGTACGTGCTGACCGTCGACTTCTCGGCCTCGGCCACCAGCATCCGGCCGCCCTTGTCGAAGGTGATCGCGAACGGGACGCCCCCGGCGGAGTCGTTGACCACCGGCCGGGGTGCGGGGCGACCGTCGGACCGTAGCGGGAAGACCTCGATGGTGTTGGAGGACTTCGTGGTCACGGCCAGGGCCCGGCCGTCCGGGGTGAAGGCGACCTGGCCGGGTGAGCTGGAGAACAGCGGGACCTTGTCGTTGTCCAGGCCCAGGGAGCGGTGCGCGTCGCGCAGGGGCTTCAGCCCCTTGGCCGTGATCCGGAAACCTTGGACGCTGCCGGCGCCGCCCGCGTTCATGACGTAGGCGAGGTTCCCGTGCACGGCGATGGAGGCCGGGAAGTCACCGCCGGAGTCGACCACCTGGCGGCGCGTCAGCTTCTGCCCGTCGACCTGGAAGGAGGTCACGGTGCCGCTGCCCGCGTTGACCGCCAGCAGCAGGCCCGAGGTGTCGTCGTAGACGAGGGAGCCCTGCGAGGCGAGGGAGTCGGTGGGGGCGTCGATCTGGTCGCCGCCCTTGCCGCCGGTGGCGTAGCGGCCGGCGGCGCTGAGTGTGCCGTCGTTGCCGCGTTTGAAGGCGTGGATGGTGTTGCCGTCGAGTTCGTTGCCCTGGACGAACACGGCGTTCTCCGCCCCGGCCCTGAGCGGCTGCGCGGCCCGGCCGCCGGGCTGGTCCGCCGAGGCGACACTCACCGTCGCGACCGCCGCCGCGACGGCGACGACGCCGGCCCCGGCCGTGAACAGCCGGACCTGTAGCGGGGACCTGCGCCTGGTGTGCCTGCTCATGTGCCACTCCTCGGGGCTCGGGCCGCCACCGCGGGCCGGCGGCGGACGGGACCAGAGTTGCCCGTGGGGCAGACGGGGGAGAGCGGTTTCACGGCCGCGTCAGGCTCTCGTAAGGACTACGGCCTTCGTAAGAACTACGGCCATCGTAAGGACTACGGCCCTCGTCAGGACTACGGCCGTCGTCAGATCACGCGGAAGAGATCCGCGGCGGCGTGGACGTCGGTGAGGTCGTCGATGGAGCGGAGGTTGTCGCACAGGGCGTGCAGGACGGAGTCGGAGGCGGCGACGCGTGGGGTGCCGACGGCGATGCCGAAGAGGCGGAAATCCAGGAGGTGCTTGGAGTCGTTCCAGTCGCGCATCCACTGCTCGGTGACGCCGCAGTCGTCGTCGGTGAGGATCACGATGTCGCCGCGTGTACGGGTGGCGTCGTTGAACTCGTCCCGCAGGAGTTCCAAGGCGGCTGACAGGGGGCGCTGGTAGCTGGTGCCGCCGCCCAGGAAGGTCTCCGCGAAGTCGAGGGTCCGGGTGATGTCGGCGGGCCCGTCGGCCGGGAAGCGGAAGATCTGGAGCTTGTCGGCGGCGGAGAACAGGATGCCGACGAAGTCGCGCCCCGCGTGGCGGGCCTGGTCCAGCAGGGCCAGAGCGCACGCCTTGGCCCACGCCTCCCGGGTGATGCCGCCGGGCCCCGCCTCGTACATGGAGTGCGAGGTGTCCACGCACGCGATGACGGCGCCCTGGCCGGTGGTCTGCTCGCCCTGGCTGTCGTAGAGCATCAGCTCCCCGGCGGCGTAGCGCGCGGCGAAGACCGCACGCAGCTCTGGCAGGCCGAGGCTGGCCAGCTCGGAGGGGATGACGCGGGAGAGGTCGTCGCCGAGCGTGACGCCGATCAGTTCACCGGCGGTGTTCTCCATCTTGCGGGCGCGCTCGCCGCTCGCCATCTGCCGGAAACGGCCGATCAGTTCGGCCCACTGGGCGAGACGGCCGGTGCGCAGCCGCTCGGCGAGCCGGGCGCGCTGCTCGAACGGCATCCGCTCCAGCTCACCGGGGCCAACACCCCACGCGCGCATCAGCGTTGCCTCCCCCCGAACGGCCTCGACGGCCTGTGCCGCGGCGTTCCGCGCGGCGGCACGGATGCCGGGCACCGCCGCCGCCCCGAGGGCCTGCGCGGCCTCCCGCTCAGCAGCCTCCGCGGCCTCTATCGCCCGTTGTACGGCGTCGGCGTCCGCGGGCGACACCGTGCCGTCCTCGTCGGCCCCGTCCGCGGCCTGCTGGAGCGCCTCGTCCACGGCGGTCGCCGCGTCTACGGCGGCCTGCTGGGCCTTCTTCGCCTGCTCGGCCCGTTCCCGGTCGTCCCTGGTGCGCTCCAGCATCCCGCGCAGTGCGGCGGCCTGGGCGAGTACGGCCATGGCGGCGGCGTAGGGGTCGCCGGCCGTCTCCCGGTGCAGCTCGGCGAACTCCGGTGACTCCATCAGTGCGGTGATGACCTGGTGGTTGACCAGCCGGGAGGGGTCCATCTCCGCGCGCTCGCGCACCCGCGGCCCGACCTTGTACGCGGCCAGGAACACGTCGGTCAGGAGGTCCGTGGCGGTGTCGTCGTAGCGCTGGATCAGTTCCTCGGCCAGGTCGCGGAGCCCGGCGGACTGCTCGTAGGTGTCGCGCCAGGTGAACCGGTCGAACCGGTCCGCGACCACGGCCGCGGTGTGCCGCTCGGGAGCGGCGGCGGGGAGGCCGTCCAGCCACTTCCCGGCTTGGCTCGCCAACTCAGCGAGCGTGCGGGGTGTGTTGGCCATGGTCCTGATTCCCCCGCGTGCTCAGAGCTGGGCCTGCACCATGCTCGCGTCCACGCCGAGTGCCTCGGTGAGGACGCGGGCGCGGACGGCGCGCTGGCGGGCGGTGACCCGGTCGATGGCGGTGGTGGAGCGGCCGGCGGTCACCGCCTCCTCGCGCAGCTTCTCCAGCCGCTTGCCCGCGGTGGCGAGCTGGTTGTGGGCCTTCTTGATGACCCACTCGCTCAGCGCCTCGCGGGACTGCCCGGCCATGGCGTCGAGCTGGGCCTCCAACTCGTCGACGACGTCGGCCAGGTCGAGCGCCTCCTTGGCGTCGGGGTTGACCAGGTGCAGCACCTCGCGCTCGACGGTGGGGCGTTCGGCAGGGGAGTCCCACAGCACATGGGTCAGCACCGACAGGTCGTTCTCGGCGACCGCCGGGCGCCCGTCGAGGTACGCGGACGCCTGGAGCAGGCCCACCGCCTGCCGCCAGCGGCGGTCGGAGACGACGAGTTCCTTGCGGCGCAGGGCGGCCCGCAGCGTGCATACGGCGTCCACGATCGCGTCGGAGACGTCCACGGCGGGGACAGCCTCGGTCACGGCGTGCTGCAACGCGGCCAGTTCGACGGTGGTCCGGGTCGGTGGAGCCGGGCGGCTGACGGCGGAGCGGACCAGGGCGGCGAAGTTGGAGGGGTCCTCCAGATAGCCGACCTCGATCCGGACCAGCAGACGGTCGTAGATCGCGGCGGAGTCCTCCGCGCTGGGCAGTTCGTTGCTGGCCGTGATGGCCCCGATCAGCGGGCAGCGGATCGGCTCGCCGCCGCTCTCGGGGTGGTAGATCCGCTCGTTGAGATAGCCCAGCGTCTCGTTCAGCGCCGCCGTGGAGCACTTGAAGATCTCGTCGATGAACGCGATGTGCGCGGTCGTGGCGCGGCCGTCGTAGACCTGGCGGTACTCACCCTGGGCCAGCGCGGCGACATCGATGGGGCCGAACATCCTTGTCGGCGCGGTGAACTTCGACAGCAAGATCTCCCAGTACGACGCCCCCTCGACCCTGCCGGTCAGTTCCCGGGCCATCTCCGACTTCGCCGTTCCGGGCGGGCCGAGCACCAGTGAGTGCTGTCCGGCCAGCAGGGTCACCACCAGGGTCCGCACCACGTCGGCCCGCTCGTAGAAACGGTCGGACAGCTCGTCGCTGATCGCGCGCAGCAGCTTGGCCGTGCCCTGTGCGTCCATGTTCAACTCCCTTCTTGTTCTGTCCTGTTGGGCCGGGCGGGAACGGTGCGCGTGAGTTTCGGTGTGGCGACCGGCCGGACTGCGGACGCGGAGCCGATGACCGAGAAGGAGCTGCCGGTCTTCACGCTGGTGAAGAACCACTTGGCGTCGGCCGCGTCCAGACTGACCCAGCCGCTGGTGGTGTCGTACTTGCCGATGCCCTTCGTTTCGTAGGCGAGGATCGCGCCTACGTAGAACGGCTGGTTGTCGGCGTCGCGCAGTTCGACGGCCAGTGAGACGTCCGTGTTGTAGCGGGTTCCGTCGGTCGGGTTGATGACGGGCAGAGCCGTGTTGTCGAGCTTCCTGTACACGGTCAGCGGCCCCACCGGCCCGGAGCTGTCGGCGACGCCCGACGTCATCGTCATGACCCGTTTCCCGACGGTCAGGGTGAGCCGGTCGAGGTCGACCGTGCCGGAGGTGGGCAGGGCAGGGGTCGGCTCACCGGAGGTGGCAGGGGGTGGTGACGGGACGGCGGGCGTGGCGGCCGGGACCTGGCGGTGGTTCCCCTCCCCCGCGGGGTCAAGGGTCAGCGCGAAGGCCACCAGGGCGAGGGCGGACGTACCCGCGGCCAGCGCGCCTGCCCTGCGGCGGCGCGCCCGGCGGACGGCACGGCCTCGGACGTCGGCGCCGGAGAGGACCGGAGGGGTCTCGTGACGTTCGGCGAACTCGTGGAGCACGGTGGAGAGTTCGGCGGACGATGGGGTGGAGCGTTCATCCGACACGGCCGCTCTCCTTCCGCACCGGTCCGTTCGCGTGGGCCTCTGCCTCTGTCTCGGCCTCTGTCTCTGCCTCGTCCACGGCCAAATGCTTCGCCAGCGCGGCCCTCCCCCGGGCCAGTCTGGCCTTGACCGTCCCCACGGGCGCACCCGTCTCGGAGGCTACCTGCTCGACACTCAGGTCACACAGATGGTGCAGGACGATCGCCATCCGCTGGACCTTGGGCAATTGGCGCAGCGCCGCGACGAGCGCCGTGCGGTCGGGGCCGGGTCCCGGCGTGAACTCGGGCGGCGGCGTACGGCGCACCAGTTCCAGCCAGCGCTTGGCCCGGCGCCAGCGGCTGACCGCCAGCCGCATGGCCACCGTGCGGATCCACGCCTCGGGCGCCTCATCCGCGAGGAAGCTCTTACGCCGGCTCCAGGCCCGTACGAACGCCTCCTGAACCACTTCCTGCGCCTCCTCGCGATCCCCGGTGAACGCGGCGAGCTGGCCGGTCAGCCGGGGAAACGTGGCCGCGTAGAAAGCGTCGAACTCGTCCTCGGTCATACCCCCACCGGAGTTTTGGATTCCGTGCAACCTGGTCGCCCCAGTGGTGCGTACAGGTCCCGTAGGTCGCGTACATCGGAACACGCCCCACAGGAAAGACGATGAACTCGAGTCTCCGGATCCACTGGCCCGCTCGCGGGCCTCACATCGGCTTCGCCGCGTACGCGCGTGCGGGCCGGCCCCGGCTGGTCAGCACCGCGCTGCTGCTCTGCGGCGATCCTCGCGAAGCGGCGGAGCTGGTGCGGAACACGCTGGTGGGGGTGTGCGCGCGGTGGCGCCGGATACCGCGGGACGACGTGGACTTCTATGTACGGCGCTCCCTCGTCCGGGAGCATCTGCGCCGGGCGCATCGCCGCAAGGCCCGGGCCCAGGAGGGGTTGGGGGCGTTGTCCGCGCGGCAGCGGGCCGTGCTGGTGATGCTGCACTGGGAGGGGCTCGGCGAGACGGAGGTCTCCCAGACGCTGGGCTGTTCGGCCGGCGCGGTCAGGAGCCATGCCCGGCGCGGACTGGCGGCCCTCGGGGGCGACGCCGAGCGGCTGCGCGGGCTCTTCGCCGAAGCCGCCGACGTCCTCAAGGGTGCCGAAGTCACCGAAAGCGCCGTCCCGTTCGCCGTACAGCTCGGTGCCATTGAGGAGCGGGGCCGGGCCCTGCGCCGCCGCCGTGTCGGCGTGGTCGCGGCCGTCTGCGCGCTGCTGCTCGCCCCGACCGCCCTGTTCGCGACCAACCGGATCGGGGGCGACGGCGGCGCGGGCGAGTCGGGCGCCGAAGCTGTCGGCATGGGGTCGAGCCCCATACGGGTCGTCGCGCCCGGCGAGCGGGTGAAGGCCGTGCCGGGGGTGCAGGTCTGGCTGACCGCCGACGGACGGCACTGGTCGACGGCGCAGGGGCCCAACCAGTTCAGCCGCCTTCCCGAGAACAGCACCGAGAGGCGACAGCCGGGCGTCTCGGTGCGGCCGGAGCCGGTGAAGGGCGCGTACTTCCTGTCGGGCCTCTACTACGGCTTGTCCGCCGACCCGGCTCTTGTCGAGGTGACCGTCAACGGCCGTGAAGTCACCGGAAGCGTCCTCACGTTGGCGGGCAGCCCGGGCTGGGGCGTCTGGTATGCGCCCGCGGCGCTGTCGACGGCGGAGTTGAAGGCGAGCTATGTCGAGGGAGGTCCGATGGTCACGGTGTACGACGCGGGCGGCAAGGTCGTCGCGCGGTCCGGCGGTGACGGGTGAAGCCCGATGGCCACCACTCGCCCCACTCCTGGCGCTCGCCCCTTCTGAAAGGCCTCCCGTGCACGAACCCCCCACCGCTCAGGAAACGCCCGCCGCTCCTCGGCGTGGGAAACGCCCGGCGGGCTCGCACCGTCTCCGTCTGCGCATCCCGCTCCGCCTCCGCCTCCGCCGCACGCGGGGCCGCCTGCTGCGCCGGCTGAGCATCGCCTTCCTGGCGCTGACCGCGGCGCTGTGCACGGCCGCGGTGGTCGCGTACCAGCTGACGGAGATTCCCGAGCCGCATCCGGAGACCGTCACGCAGAGCACGGTCTTCATCGACGACAAGGGCTCCTATCTGGGCCGGCGCGGTCCCGTCGACCGCCAGGAGGTACCTCTGTCGCAGGTGCCGCGGTATGTCCAGGACGCGGTGATCGCGGCCGAGAACCGCTCGTTCCGTACGGACAACGGCGTCTCGCCGCGCGCCGTCGCCCGCGCGGTGGTGGCCTCGCTGACCGGCGGAGCGCCGCAGGGCGGCTCCACCATCACCCAGCAGTACGTGAAGAACGCGCTGCTCAGCCCGGAGCAGACGCTGTCGCGCAAGGCACGCGAGGCGCTGATCGCGATCAAGCTCGACCGCACCCGCTCCAAGGACGAGATCCTGGCGGGCTATCTCAACACGGTGTACTTCGGCCGGGGCGCCGCCGGCATCCAGGCCGCCGCGCGCAACTACTTCGACGTGGACACCCGGGACCTGACGGTCTCGCAGGCCGCCGCCCTGGCATCGATCGTCAACATCCCGTCGTACTACGAGAAGGCGGGCTCGGATCCCAAGGTGACCGCGAAGCTCAGGGACCGCTGGGAGTGGGTGCTCGACGCGATGGCGGCGAGCGGCAGCATCACGGCGAAGGAGCGCGCCGAGGCCGCCTTCCCGGCGTTCCGCTTCTATCCGCCGGGGACGACCGAGGGGCAGCGGCAGTACATGATCGACGTGGCCGCGGAGGAGGCCGCCGACCGGCTCGGCATCACCGAGGACCAGCTGGCGCGCGGCGGCTACACCGTGCACACCACCTTCGACCTGGCGCTCCAGGACGCCACCACCGAGCTGGTGAAGGACCTCAAGGGCCGTAAGGGCACCCGGCTGCACACCGCCGTCGTGGCGATCGAGCCCGGCGACGGGGCGGTGCGGCTGCTGTACGGGGGGTCGGACTACGCCCGGCAGCCGTTCAACGACGCGGTGGGCGGCGCGGTGGAGGCGGGGGCGGCGCTGGAGCCCTTCGGCAAGGTCCTGTTCGGCACGCCGCTGGCCACGCTGCCGAAGAACCCGGCGCCCACCCCGCTGAAGCTGGCCTCGGCGTACGCGACCGTGGCGGCGAACGGGGTGTACGCGGCCCCGTACACCGTCACGAAGATCACCCGGGACGGCCGGGACGTCTACACCGCACGCTCCGGCACACAGCGGGCGCTGAACGAAGGGGACGCGTTCATGGTGAAGGCTCAGATGTACGGGAGCAAGGAGAGTTCCCGGGCGGCAGAGGCGGCCAAAGGGGTGGTGGTGCCTTTCGATCCCGCCGCCGATCCCGCCGCCCGGAAGCCTTCGCCGGTCTTCTTCACGGCCGGAGCGGGCGGCGGGATCACCCGCCGGACCGTATGGTCCACCGCCCTGGACTCCCGGCTCACCCTGACGCTCGCCCTCTTCGCCGACGAGCCCGGCGAGAAGAAGAACACGACCGTCCCCGCCCAGCTCCCGAACGATCCCCCGCCGACCGAGTCCGCCGAGCAGACCGCGACGCAGATCTGGCGGCTGGCCACCGCCTGATCAAGTCAACGTGCGGGTGCGCCGAGTGCCTCCATTTCCCTCTCGGCGGTCATGCGCGTCGGCGCGCCAGCACGGCCGACACCACCGTGGCGACCACGAACGAACCCGCCGCGATCCCGATGTAGCCGTGCACGCCCGCGGCCGAGTTCTCCTCGGCACCGTCCACGACCACGGTGGTGGACGTGAGGACCGCCGCGCCCACCATGTTCATCAGCACGGAGCCGATCGCGAGCATGACCTGGACGAGGCCGGTCACGACGCCCTGTGACTCGGGCGGTGCCGTGCTGGTGGCCATGTTGAAGGCGGAGGTCACGATCGCTCCGGCGGTGAAGCCCAGGAGGCCGGCGAAGACGACGGCGGCGGGGAAGTGTGAGATCGACAGGTACATCCCGAAGGTGGCCAGCATGCCGATCGCCACCCCGCCGGCCAGCGTCGACGCCGGTCCGATGCGGGACGCCAGCCAGCCGGCCAGCGTGCCGCCGGCCATGATGCCGATCGACGGCAGGGCGAACAGCAGGCCCAGCGTGCCCTGGTCGGCGAGTCCGTAGCCGAGTCCGTCGGCGGGGGCGATGTCGGCGATCAGGCTGAGCAGCTGGAGCATGCTCTGGTAGGCGCCGGTGGAGAGGAGGACGACGAGGAGGGTGAGCACCAGTGGTCTGCTCAAGTTCCCGATGTCGATCACCGGCTCCGGGGTCCGCCGTGAGACCACGACCCAACGGGCCAGTACGGCGGCTCCCCCGACGAGGAGCGCCAGCGGGCCCGCACTGAACCAGCCGTACTCGGACCCGAGGCTCACATAGCTGAGCACCGCCGCCAGACCTCCGCCGAGCAACACCGCCCCGACGACGTCGAGCCGGCCGCCGGTCCTGACCGGGGACTCGGGCAGCAGACCACGTACGCACACCGCCGTGACGGCCGCGACCATCGCGGAGACGACGAACACGCTGCGGAAGCCGAACTCCTCGGCCAGGGCCTCGAAGAGGAACGGCGAGACCGCACCGAGGATCGCCGAGCCGGACGTCACGACGCCCACGGCCGTCATCGCGATCCGGGGAGCGCAGATCTGCCGGATGAGCGCGACCGAGAGGAACATGGCGCCCACGGCCGCGCCCTGCAGCAGCCGTCCGGCGATGAACACCCAGATGTTGGGGGCGATCAGGCAGAGGAGGGCGCCCGCGCCGCACAGGAGCAGGGCCGTCACGAGCACTCTGCGCGTCCCGTGGAGGTCGGCGCTCTTCCCGAGCAGCGGCGCCCACATCGCTCCTGCCAGCATCGCGCTGGCGTTGAGCCATGCCGCCTGGTCGGTGCCGAAGTGGTCGAGCATCTCGGGCAGCACGAGGAGCGGTGCCCCGATGACCGTGTCCACCATGACGTTCACCAGCATCAGGACGGCCACCCGGCGGACGAGCCGCGGGGTCCATGCGGTGTGCCGGTCGCCGCTCGGCGCCTCGGTACCGCGTGTGGGGAGGCGGGATGTCACGTCAACTCCCTGAACCGGCCGAGGTGGTCGGCAGCCTCCGCTTCCCGGCCAGCCGGGATGCGGGCCGCGATGTGTCCGTCGGGCCGGATGAGGATGAGTTCGCCCCTGTGCGGCTGATAGACGCTTCGGAACTCGCCCTCGGTGTCGTCCGACCGGCTGATGAGGCGCACCCGCAGGCGGGCCGGGTCGGTGCCGTCGATGACCAAGGGTTCGGGACGGTCGTAGACGAGCAGGGTCCAGTGCGGTCCCCGCAGCAGGTCGAAGAGGCCGGCGGTGGCGCGCGTGCCTTTGAGCCCGCTGACGTTCGGTGCCCGGTCGCCGGGCTGCGGGCCGGGCCCGGCGAGCGGGCCCGTGCGGTAGTGGATGCCCAGTCCGGTGGTCGTCTCGCCGTCGGCGATGCTCGAGAGTGCCGCGCCCAGTCCGTTCTCACTGCCACGGCCCGCCTGCTCGGTGAACCTCCGCATCTTGTCGGTGCTCGACGCCAGGACCCGGCGGGCGACCGGGATGCGTTCGGCGGCGTAGGTATCCAGCAGGTCCGGTTCGGCGCCCTCGATGACGTCGGCGAGTTTCCAGCCGAGGTTGTAGGCGTCCTGGATACCGGTGTTCATGCCCTGGCCGCCGGCGGGCGAGTGCACATGGGCGGCGTCCCCGGCGAGCAGGACGCGGCCCTTGCGGTAGTCCCGCACCATGCGGACGTTCACCCGGTACACCGACAGCCAGGTGGCGGTCTTGAGTACGACGGTGCCCGCGCCGGCGCGTTCGTCGAACAGCCGCTGGTAGAAGTCGAGTGACGGGATGCCCGGGTTTGTGTGGGGCAGGATCGGGCTCTGGAACTGCCACAACTCGCTGCCGGGGAGCGGCGTGAGGCCGAGCATGCCGTGCTCGGACGGCCAGATGTGCATGTGCTCGCGGTCGAGGTCGGGTCCGGTGACATCACCGAGGTACCAGCGCTGCCGCTCGTACGTCTCGCCGATCAGGGGGAGCCCGAGGAGTCCCCGGGTGCCGCTTCTGCCGCCGTCCGCCGCCACGACGTAACGGGCACGGACGGTCCGTATGCCGTCCGGTGCGCGCAGGGTGACGGTGACGCCGATGTCGTCCTGCTCGAGGCCGATCGCCTCGGTGCCGAACAGGACCTGTCCGCCGAGTTCTTGGTGCCGTTCCCGCAGAGCGTGCTCGACGTCGAACTGGCCGATCCAGAGCGCGTCGGGATACGGCGTGGAGAACGACTCCTTCGCCCGGACCGAGATCGCCGGCCGGTCGACGACCCTGCCGCTCGGCTCATGGAACCTCACGGGAAGCCCGGCGACTCCGCGCCGCAGGACGTGCTCCACGGCGCCCAGGTCGTCGAGCACTTCGAGGGAGCGGGACTGGATGGTCTTCGCCTTCGAGGCACGGTTCGGCACCGGGTCCCGCTCGACGATGCGGTGGGCGATCCCGCGCCGGGCGAGATCGCACGCGAGGGTGAGGCCGGTGGGACCGGCTCCGATGATGAGGACGTCGGTGTGGGGTACGTCGGTCATGGGGTCCTTCCAGGAGATGTCGGCCTCATATGTCGCGGACGCGAAGGGCGGTGTGGCCTGCGATGACGACACCCGCGGCGGCCACGGCCAGGACGCCGAGCCCGAGGCCGGGAGCGACCGCCCCGTCGGCCGGGACCACGGTGTAGGCGGCCTGGCCTGCGGTGACGGGCCAGTACCGGGCGAACCAGTCGCCGATCGCGCCCGGCAGGCCCGGAGCGATGGCGGGGACGAGGAGGGTCGCGCCGACGAGCACGGCGAGACTCCCGGCGGTGGACCGCGTCAGCACGCCGACGGCCACCCCTATGAGGGCGATGAGCGCCAGATAGACCGTGCCGCCGACGAGCGCGCCCAGGACACCGGGATCGCCGACGCCCGCGGCGGGCAGACCGGAACCGCTCAGCATCGCCTGTACGGCCGTAAAGCTGACGAGCGTCGTGACGAGGCCGGTGGCGAGCGCGACGGCCGCCACGACGGCGGTCTTCGCCGCGAGCAGATGGGACCGCGACGGTACGACGGTGAGGCTGGTGCCGATCGTTCCGGTGGCGTACTCGGATGTGACGCCGAGCGCGCCGAGCATCCCGATGACGAGCTGCGCGAAGAGGAACCCCTTGAAGGCGGTCGCGGTCGGATCCCAGTCGGCGGGCAGGTCGGAGGGCGACGTACCGAGCACGTCGGACGCTCCGAGCACGCTCAGGGCCGTACCGGCGGCGACGGTGCTCAGGGCCGCGATCCAGGTGCCGCGGACGCTGCGGAGCTTGGTCCATTCGGAGCGGAGGATGTTCATGCCGCATGGCTTTCGTACTCGGTGACGTCATGGGTGAGCCGGAGGAAGACGTCCTCCAGGGATTCGCGGACCTGCGTCAGCTCGTCGAGGGCGATCCCCTCGACGGCGGCGATCTTGCCGACCGTGGACGAGTCGACCCCGGTGACGAGGAGACGGGGGCCCGCTGTCCGGTCGTATGCGATGCCCGCTCGGCTCAGCGCCCGTGCCAGTTCGTGGAGTTCGGCCGCCCGGACCACGACCGTCCGCGTCGTACGGGCCGCCACGAAGTCCTCGAGCGTCGACTCGGCGATGAGCCTGCCCTGTCCTACGACGATGAGGCTGTCCGCGGTCGGCTCCATCTCGGACATCAGATGGCTGGAGAACAGGACGGTGCGCCCCTCGGCGGCCAGTTCGCGCATCAGGGTGCGCAGCCACCGGATGCCCTCGGGGTCCAGGCCGTTGAGCGGCTCGTGGAACACCAGCACCCCGGGGTCGCCGAGGAGGGCCGCCGCGATGCCCAGGCGCTGCTGCATCCCCAGGGAGAACTCGCCCGCGCGGCGCGTGGCCGCGTCCGTCAGTCCCACGAGGTCGAGCACCTCGTCGACCCTCCCCCAGCCTTCGGCCGGGGGACCCCCATCTCGCTTCGCTCGCCGCCCAGGCCCGCCGTCCGCGCGAGGGCGAGGAGGTGGTCGGACGCGGTGCGCCGCGGATGGACCGCGCGGGCGTCCAGGAGCGCGCCGACTGTGCGCGCCGGGTCGGCGAGGTCGGTGATGTGGCGGCCGCCGATCGTGATGGTGCCCCGCGTGGGCCGGGTCAGCCCCAGCAGCATCCGCAGGGTCGTGCTCTTGCCGGCTCCGTTCGGCCCGACGAATCCGGTGACCACGCCGGGCTCCGCGGTGAAGGACAGCTCGCTCACCGCGGTCTTGCTTCCGTATCGCTTGGTCAGGCCGTCCGCCCGGATCGACCTGGACGCCGACCGTTCCTCTTCAGCAGGCACGTGCGCTCCTTCCAGCAGTCACGTGTGCGCCCCGAAAAGTAAACTACACCGTGCAGTTTCAATTCGCCGTAAAGGTAGGCTGCGTGCATGGCGACGACGAGAGCGACCGTTCAAACCCCTGGTCGCAGGCAGCGGTCCGAGAACAAGCGGGCGGCCATCCTGAGCGCTGCCGAGGCCCTGTTCGTCGCCGACGGATACGAGCTCACCAGCGTCGACGCCATCGCCGCCCGCGCCGGAGTGTCAAAGCGCACCGTCTACGACCACTTCGGCGACAAACAGACCCTCTTCGCGACCGTCCTCACCCGCGTCACCGATGCCTTGTCGGCCACCGTCCGCACGGCGATCGAGCAGGAACTCGTGGCGGAACGCGACCTGCGCGAAGCGCTGCTGGCCTTCGCGTCACGCGTGACGACGGAGGCGTTCCCCTCCTCGGACTACGTCACCTTCCGCCGGCTGACCTCGCAGGGGCGGTCGGCACCACGCCTCCCGGAGGCGGTTCGTGAGCGACCGGAGCGGATGCTGGAGGAGCGGTTCGCTCAACTGGCGGCGGACGGCGAGATCCGGACCGCCGATCCCCACCGCGCCGTACAGCACTTCACCGCCCTCACCGTCCTCCTCGCCGTCGACGCGCTGCGGGACGACGGCGAGGAGAGCACGGCGGCGGACTCGGAGATCCTCGCGATCATCGCCGACGGGGTCGACGCGTTCCTCCGCGCCTACCGCTGACCTCGCGGGCCGCGGCGCATGGAGGCGCTCGCCGCCTCGGTGATCACAGGGGCAGAGATGTTGACATAGTCGGTTAGTGTGCATGGCGAAGTGGCGAGGGGGGCTGAGCAAGGCGGAGGAGAAGGCTGTGTCGGACGAGGGGCGGCTCGTCGCCGGGCGGTACCGGCTCGTCGAGCGCGTCGGCCGCGGCGGCATGGGCACGGTGTGGCGGGCCGAGGACGAGGTGCTCGCCCGGCAGATCGCGCTCAAGCAGCTCCACACGCAGCCGCATCTGTCCGACGCCGAGGTCGCGACCCTGTACGAGCGCACCCGCCGCGAGGCACGGAGCGCCGCCCGGGTCGTCCACCCCAACGTGGTCGTCGTGCACGACGTCGTCGAGGACGACGGCCGGCCCTGCATCGTCATGGAGTACGTCCCCGCCCCCACCCTCGGCGACTTCCTCAAGGGCGGCCGGACCCTGCCGCCAGAGGAGGCGGCGCGGATCGGCCTCGGCATGATCGCCGCCGTACGGGCCGCGCACGCCGCCGGTGTCCTGCACCGCGACATCAAACCCGGCAACGTCCTGCTCGGCGCCGGGGGCCGGGTCGTCCTGACCGACTTCGGCATCGCGCAGACCGCCGGGACGTCGACGCTCACGCAGACCGGGGAGATGGTCGGCTCCATCGACTTCATGGCCCCGGAGCGGATCCGCGGCCAGAAGCCCGGCCCGTCCTCCGACCTGTGGTCGCTGGGCGCGACGCTGTACCAGGCCGTCGAGGGACGTCCGCCGTACCGCCGCGACAGCCCCATGGAGACGGCGTACGCCATCGCCGTCGAGCCCTTCGCGCCGATGCGGCAGGCCGGTCCGCTGGAACCGCTCATCGAGGTCCTGCTGTCCCGGAACCCCGAGGACCGGCCCACGGCGGAACAGACGGAACGAGCCCTGCGGGCCACCTGGTCCGGCGGCCCGACGGCCACGGTGTCGACCGCCGTCGCCCAGGAGGTCCCGGTCGGCGCCCCGGACACGGCACGGACGTCTCCGATATCCCCGACGCCCCCGACATCCGCGACTGCGCCGACCCCGCCCCCTCCCCCGTCACCGCCGGAAGGCAGCACTCGGGGCCGCAAGCGGGTCTCGCGCGTCCTCGTGCCGGTGGCCGCCGTCCTGGCCGTGGCGGCCGTGGGCGGCACCCTCTACGTCACGTCGAGCGACGACGGCACGCCGGACGCCCGGCGGCCCGGCGCGGCGACCAGCGCGCCGGCGGCCACGCCCTCGCCCGTCCCCGACGGCTACCGCCTGGTCCACGCCAAGCAACTCGGCGTCTCCTTCCCCGTGCCGGACGGCTGGAAGCAGAAGAAGGCGGGGGGCGGCGAGGTCACGTACGTCGACCCGACCGGCCTGGCCGGCGTCACCGTCGGCGTGGTGGACCCCGCGGGCTCGCACCCCGTGGAGCACTTCAAGGACATCGAGGCGAACACCAAGGTCAACTACCCGACGTCGTACCGCAGGCTGCGCATGCAGAAGACGACGTTCCGGGACCAGCCGGCCGCGGTATGGGAGTTCACCTTCCAGGGCCGCGCCCGCGCCTTCCGCGCCATCGACCTGGGCTACGGCTCGGCAGGCGGCCGGGAGTACGACATCTACCTCTCGGCCCCGGACGCCCAATGGGACACGTACCGCCCCGTCTTCAACGCCGTGCGGGACGGGTTCCGTGAATGATCTCGAACTACGATCTCGAACTGCCACGCGTAGATCTTCAGAATTTCAGTAACTCTGAATCTTAGTCCGATCCATAAATAATCGCCGCTGGCCAATATTCCCCCGAATGCCCGATGCCTAGCGCCCTGGGACGCTCGTTAGGTGGACGTGACTTGGGAGGAAAGGCATGCAGAAGAGGCTCACCCGCACTGCTCGGACCTGTTCGAGGACTTCCTTGAAGCGATCAGCAGCATCAAAAGTGAATATCTGCGGGCTACGCTGGACGGGCTTGACACCGCCACCACAGTCCCCGCTTCAGCCCGAGGCTCACACTCTGGATGAAACAGCCTGAGCCGGAGGAAGGAGTGGATCAATGGACAGGATTCAGGACGAGAACCTGCTCTATGCGGTGACGACCCAGAAGCCTGAGGACACTCAGCCGCTCGAGGCCCAGCACCTGTGGCAGCTCTCCGACCCCGGGATCCCGTCGGACGGCTGGGATCTGGACCAGGAGCTGGCGCAGATGCTCAGTACGACGCCCAGCGTGGATCCCGTCCCTCCCCCGCTGGACAGCCACCGGCGCCCACGCCGCCCAGTGAATCGACGCCGGCCCCGTCCGGGGATTCAGCTCTTCACCGGAAATCCGCGGGTGATCACCGTTGCGATCTTGGTGGCCATAATCACCATGTGCGCGGTGACGATGTTGTACTGGTCGATCTCCTATTCATATGACCAACTGCGCACCATTGCCCTGCTGGTGGTCTCTGAGAATTTGGCGCAATGGTGGCCGCTCACCGTGTACGGACCGTGGCTGGTGGCCGGTTTATCGATCTTGCGGGCATCCGTTCAGCACCGCACCGCCCGGCGGTCCTGGGTGGTGATGCTGATCTCCTCCGGCACGGCGGTCGCCCTGTGCATCGGCCAGTCCCCGCATTCTCTGCTCGCGATGGTCATCGTCGGGATTCCGCCGATCACCGCCCTGGTCTGTTTCCGTGAACTCGTCGGCCAGTTCTCGTCCCGGGGACCCAAGCACGCCGCGGACACTTTGAAGGGGCCCAAGCAGACACGGCCGTAGGCGGACCGGCGGGCCCCGCGCCCGTCCGCCCGTCTGCCCCGCGCGTCAGCCCCGCTGGAAGAACTCCACCTCCGCCAGGGCCAGATGACGGCCCTGGGCGAGTCCGACGGCGGACCGCAGCACCAGCCGTACCTTCCGCACATCGCTGTACCCGGTGGCGATCGTCTGGTCGCCCGGCTTGTCGCTGAGGGTGAGTTCCTTCTTGTGCGTGGTGCCGTCCTCCGCCGTCACCTCCAGGTCCACCTGGAGCGCGCGCGCCTGGAGGGCGTACTTCTCCGGCTCCTTCGACGCGCCGTTGGTGATGATCACGTCGACCAGCCGGAACGGCTTGCGGAAGGTGTACGTCACCGAGGCCCCCGTCGCGGGCGCGCCCCAGTAGCGGTTGCTCAGCCCGTCCGTGGTGTTCTTCGCCGGGTGCCCCGGCACCGACGCGCTCGCCTCGGTGCTCGCCGGCGTCACGGGCTTGGCCTTGCCCAGCTTGTCCCGGGTGTCCTCGATCAGGGCGCGTCCGGCCGGCATCAGCAGGAAGCCGCCCGCGCACAGCGCCAGCACGACGAGCAGGATCACCAGGAACCGCGTCATCCCGCCCGAACTCGCCCGCACCCGGCGCCGGAACGGCCACACCGTCCGCCACCACGGCAGCGGGGCCGCCTTCGCCGTGGGCCTCAACTCGGCCGCACAGCGCCGGCAAAACCGGCGCTCCGGCAGGTTCGGCGTCCCACACGCCGGACACGGCACGCCCGCCCCTTCGTCCGGCACGGCCACGGGCCGTACGACAGGACGCGCGGCCACGGGCTTCGCGGGGCGCACGGGCACGATGGCGTCCGGGTCCGGTGACTCGGAGGCGGCGGGGGTGCGGGGGCGGGGGATGCGTTGGGCGGGGGGCGCGGGGGCTGTTGGGGGGACGGGTGCTGTTGGAGGAACGGGTGGAGTGGTGGGGGGTGTTGCAGGCGTGGCAGGGGGAGCGTCGTTGGTGCGGCGGGGCTCGTCGGCGCCTGCGTCAGCGGTCGTCCCGTTCGTGGCCGAGCCCGGCGCCGGGGCGGCGGACCCGGTGCTGACCTCGTCCGGCCCAGACTGAGCTGGGGAGTTCGTCCGCTCGTCCTGGCCGGGGTCGGCGCCGGAGCCGGTGTCCGCGGGCGGCGTCGTGCTCGGCCTCCTCGGCTCGCCGCGGCCGAGGCCGGTCAGCCGGGCGCGGAACGACGAGGGGCGGGGAGGTGCGGCGGACTCGGGCTCGTCCGCGGAGGGTGCCGCGGGCGCGGGTGCCGGAGGCTCCGGAGGTGCTGCGGACGCGGGTGCCGGAGGCTCCGGGGGTGCGGTCGGCGTCGGCGCGGTCGGCGTTGGCGGTGCGGTGGACTCCGGTGGCGTCCGCGAGGGTGGCGTCGGTGAGGGCATGCTCGGGGTTGGAGCGGCCGGTTCCGACCAGCCCAAGTACGCGCCGCAGTTGCCGCAGAAGTCGTCCGTCGAGCCGTTGGACGCCCCGCACGCGGGACATGCGCGCATGGCGTCACCTCCCTTCGTCGGCGGGCGGGCCGGGGAGGACCTCCACCCGGAATGCCGTGTGCACCGGGCACATGGCCCGGACGATCTCGCGGACCCTGGCCGAGTCCACCCGCGCCTCGCGGCCCGGCCAGACGCGGACCAGGATCTCGGCGGCGGGCGGGGGCGGCAGGTCGGTGCCGGCGGTGTTCGACCACCACGAACCGCCGTCGCCGGTCACGTCGCAGTGCGCGCCGAGCGCGAGTTGGAGGGCCTCGGCCAGACCGCGTCTGGTGCCGCGCCACCGGTGCAGCTCCACCGCGCGGACGACCGCCTCGCGGCGAAGCTCCACGGGCCACTGGGGGTCGTCGGCGGCGCCCACCCACGACGCCAGCCAGGCCAGGAAGTCGACGGGCGTGACCCGGGGGTCGAGGTACGAGGTGAGGTTGTCGAGGGTCGCGAACACCGGGGCGAGGACGGTGTCGAGGCCGGCGGTGAAGCGCTGCGCGAAGTCGTCGTCGGCGTACAGCGCGGGCAGTTGCTCACCGATGGGGAAGCGGCTCGGCAGGCCGGGTACGGCGGCGCGGCGGCTCATCCCCGTACCTCCGGCGCTACGGCGGTATCGGCCACGACGACCCCGCTCATCCCCGCCCCTCCGCGTCCATCGCCGTCACGACCACCTGGTGCTGGTAGGAGAAGACGAGCGCGCCCGCGGCCACGTCGATGCGGTCCGCCGGGGCACCGCGGCGGCCGGTGATGGGGTCGGCGGGGAACAGGAGGATCTCCTCGACCAGGGCGTTGCCGGTGGCGCGTTGGAGGATGCCGAAGATCTCGCCGTACTGGACGGGCCGGCCGAAGGGCCAGCCGGTGCCGTCCGGGCCGCCGCTCAGCGGGTTGAGGTGGCGGAACAAGGCGTCGAGGGCGGCGTCGCGGACGCGGTCGGTGTCGGCGGCTGCCGTCGCGAGCCGGGCCACCACGGTGACGCCCTGGTAGACCGGCGGCTCGACGACGAGGCGGGTGCCGATGAGGCGGCGCTCGTCGAGGCTCGCGGTGATGGCCTCCAGTACCTGGTCGGAGGGGATCAGCTGCTCGAAGCGGAGGCGGTCGTCGCCCTCGTCGGCCACGGCGTCCGGCACGACGAGGACCCGTACCGCGCCCGGTTCCTCGGCCGCGGGCAGACAGCGGACCCGGCGTACCGAGGGCGCTGCCTGGCGGCTGATGATCTCGTAGTCCTCGGCGGTCACCGCGCGCTCCTGCATGCGCAGCACGTCCGGGGCCCGCAGCTTGGCGTTCTCCACCGTCTCGCCCGCGACGCCGCCGCGTGCCGCCTCCCGGTTGGTGACCTGGGCGATGTACGGAACGGAGCTGAGCAGCACGGAGATCGCGCCGCGGGCGACGTTGCCCGCGGGGCCGCCGCCGGTGCGGTAGCGGGCGACGCGTATGTGGGCGCCCTTGGGCGGTACGGCGCCGCACGGGCGCATCGTGCCGTCCGGTTCGCGCAGCACCGGCGGGAAGGCGAACTCGCCGTTGGTGGCGTCCACGCGGACGTGCCGGTCGGCGGGGCCGGAGCGGCCGAAGTGGTCGACCACGTCCCAGCGTTGCCAGCCCTCGGCCGAGGACACCTCCACCACCGGGGGCTCGCCGTCGAGGAGGACCGGCGGGCGGCCGAGCCGGAACGTCTGTCCCGCGACGCCCTCGGAGGTGCCGAGCGGTACGTCGGTGACGGTCTCGGCGTGCTCGACGGACATGGTGCCGCCGACGGTGAACACCTCCGCCTCGCGCACCGTCGGGGACTCCGAGTAGAACGGCTGGCCCGGCTCCGCCTCGGTGACCCGGCAGCGCAGCCAGCCGGCCCGGGTCCCGCCGATCACCGACGCGGTGTGCCCGGCCGGTACGTGCACGATGACCTCGCCGGGCCGGTTCAGACCGCCGGTGGTGTCCGTGCTGGTCTCGCACAGCTGCCAGCCGCTGCCGTCCCACGCCTCCCACACCAGCGGGGGCTGGCGCGGGTCCACGCCGACGCCCTCTACGCGGCTGTCCAGGCGCACCGCGACGATGCAGCGCGGCACCGCCGTCGGCAGGCCGAACAGCAGGGCGTCGCCCGGCTCCGGTGCGGCCTGGAAGCAGGGGATGTCCTGGCCGTCGGCGAGCGTGCCGGTCATGTCGGTCTGCTCACCGGTCTTTGGCGCGGTCACCAGGCGGGTCAACTCGCTGGGCACGATGCGCAGTTCGTCCCTGGTCGCGAACACAACGGGCTCGTCGCTCTCGCCGCCCGCGGTGGTCACCTCGGTGCCGGCGGGCAGCGCGACGGTGTCGGGCTGCGGTGCCGACAGCCAGAAGTCGACGTCGGCCGAGGCGGCGGCGGGCGGGAACAGGCTGATGCCCAACAGGTCCAGGAACGCGGTGTAGTTCTTGTCCGGGACCCGGTTCAGCCGGTACAGCAGCTGGTCCACCATGTAGGCGAACGTCTCGATCAGGGTGACGCCCGGGTCGGAGACGTTGTGGTCGGTCCACTCCGGCGTGCGCTGCTGCACATACCGCTTCGCCTCGTCGACGAGTTGCTGGAACCGTCGGTCGTCCAGGTTGGGGGAGGGCAGCGCCATCAGTCCGCGACCAATTCCTCGGCCCCCTCCTCGGAGGGGATCGTGTAGAAGGGAAAGACCAGGTTGCGCCGGTCGTTGGTGGAGCGCAGTGTGTAGTGCACGTCGATGTAGAGGGTGCCGTCCTCGACGGCGTCGAAGGCGACGATCACGTCCTCCACGGCGATGCGCGGCTCCCACCGCTCCAGGGCCTCGCGCACCTGCTGGGCGATACGTCCGGCGGTGGCGCCGTCTCCGGGGGCGAAGACGTACTCGTGGATGCCGCAGCCGAACTCGGGGCGCATGGGGCGCTCACCCGGCGCGGTGCCGAGCACCAGCCGGATCGCCTCCTCGATCTCCCGCTCCCGCTCGACCATGCCGATCCCCCCGGTCGGCCCGACGCGCAGTGGGAAGGCCCAGCCGCGACCGATGAACCGCTCACTCATCACGCACCTCCGGTAGGGAAGTTCGGGCCGCCGGGCAGCAGCATCACGCCGCCGCACGCGGCATGCCCGCCCCGCAGCCGGAGCAGAGAGCCACGCCGAATGGACCGCTCGCTCATCACACGCCCCCGATCAGGACGTTCGGGGCGCCGATCATGATCATCGCGCCGCACGTGGACTGGTCCCGCTGGCGTGCGGCCGGGAGGCCGCCGATGAGGACCTGGCCCTTGGTGAGCGAACTCGGGTCGGGCTTGATCACGTTGGCCGGTCCGAGTGCCGCGTGCGGCGGGATCGGGCAGACGACCAGGCTGCCCACGACGGCGGCGGGCTTGCCGCCGATCCACACGGTCGCCACCGACCTCGCGGCGGCGGGCGGCGGGGTGCCGACCGTGCCGCCGTGGTTGGTCTGGTCACCGGTACGGGCTGCCATGGGCATGCGGTCCTCCTTGGGAAGGTGAAGTCGGGGGTCAGTTGATCCGGATGAGCTTGGCCTTGAGGACGCCGAGCAGGCCGCCGTCGACGGTGACCCCCGTGCGGCCGGTGACGTTCACGCTCGTGCCGCTGATGTCCACCTTGCGGCCGCCGATCGTCACCCCGACCCTGCCCTGGATGTCCACGTTCCGGCCGGACACGCTCACGTTGCCCCGCCCCGCGTCGACGGTGATGCCCTTCTTGTCGAGCACGACGGAGCTGAGCGGCCGGACGCCCCCCTTCGCGGCGTACACGGTCAGCTCGATCGTGCCCTTCCGCTGGTCGACCTTTATTTCGAGACGCTCGTCCGCGGATGCGAGCCTGAGCCCGGACAGACCCGGTGCCCTCGCGTCCAGAAGCTCCAGCCGGTGCCCCAGACGGGACACGATGGAGCGGCGGTTGACCTTGCCGGTGGTCTTGTCGATCAGCGGGACCTTGTGGGGCGAGGGCTTGTCGACGCCGTTGTAGAGCCCGCCGATGACGTACGGGCTGTCCAGCAGGCCCTGTTCGAAGCCGACCAGGACCTCGTCGTTGACCTCGGGGCTGACGACGCCTCCGCCGCCCTTGCCGCCCCACTGCACGGTGCGCACCCAGTCGGTGGTGTACGTGTCGTCCAGCCAGGGGAACTTCAGCTTCACGGCGCCGCTCTCGGCGCGGCCCAGCTCGCGTACATCCGTCACCACGCCGATCGCGAGACCCGGCATGCGCGGGCCGCGGGCCGGCGCGTTGGCACCGGTCACCAGGCCGGTCAGGGAGCGGTCCGGGCTGGCGCTCACCCACACCGTCGTGCGGTATCCGCCGTCCGGTTCGAGGACGTGCTGCACCGCCGTCGCCGTGTACTTGCCGGAGAACGCCTGCCCGACGTTGCCGAGCGTCACGGGCTTGCCGGCCCGCAGCAGGGGGTTGCCCTCAACCACCGCTTCCAACTCACCGAAGCCCGCGCTGACCTGGTCGGCCACCGCGTCGGCGACCGCCACCGTCTCGGCCTTGGTGCGGTACGGGGTGTCGGTGACGGTCAGCTTCGACGACTTGCCGAACCGGGCGGCGAGCGCCGGGCTCAGGCCGGGCACGACCGTGTCACTGGTCACCGACGCCTTCGGGGACACCAACGGCCGCTTCGTGGTGACGTCCCAGCCGCGCACCTCCACCTGCTGCGCACCGTCGGCGGCCGACAGGGAGGCCCGTAGCGCCAGCAGGTTGCGGCCGTACTCCAGCACCATCGCGTTCTTGGCGGCCGAGGTCGTCGGCGCGGGCGCCCCGGACGCCTTCGTCGGCTTGGTGAACTGCAGCAGCCCCTTGTCGTCGACGCGCACCTGCGCGCCGCTCTCGGCGGCAAGGAACTGCAGGAAGTCCCAGTCGGACACGTTCGCCTGGGAGAGTTGCTTGTAGGTGACCGGCGCGGCCTGCACGGTGCCGCAGGCCAGCCCGGCCCCGGCGGCCACCTTGCGGACGATGGCCGAGGCGGTCATGTTCCGGTACGCGACCACCTTCCGGCCCCGCTGCAGCCGGTGCGCCTTGGAATAGGCACGCACCACCGTGAACGAGCCCGTGCGGTCCCGGTCCACCTCCAGCGCGGTCACCTCGCCGTTGAACAGCCGCTCCTTGGCCTGCCCGGTCACGGTCATCACCGAGACCTTGAGCGGGGTGCCGATGGTGATGCCGGTCTTCTTCAGGAACTCGTGGTCGGGGTCGCGGAAGGTGAGCACCGCCGCGTCCGGCAGGCCCACGTTCTCGTCGACCACACAGCTCACCAACTGGGCGGCCCAGACCGGCGGAAGCTCACTCGGCGCCTCCACGATGGGGTCCGCCGCGAAGGACCGGCCGTCCCGTGCGCCGCCTGTCACTGTTCCTCCTCAGCGCCCGCGTCGCTCAGTGCCGGCACCACGAGATCGGTGCCGGGTACGAGCGTCATCGGGTCGTCGATGTCATTCGCCTCCGCGATGACCCGCCAGGCCGTCGCGTCGCCGTACTCCTGCCAGGCCAGCAGCGCCAGGCTGTCGCCCGCCACGACGGTGTGCGTGGAGCGGGCGGTGCGCGCGCCGGACGTGGGGTTCTGGCCCGCCGGACCGACGCTCGCCTCCTCGATCGACAGCTGGCAGGTGGCCCGCAGCGGCTTGCCGTCCACGTCGAACAGCGTGTACGTCACGGACAGGCTGGTGAGCACCCCGTCGAACGAGGTCGTCCGCGCGGTGCCCCACTCGAACCGCACCCACGGGCTGGCCGGCTTCTTGCGGCCCAGGCTGGCCTTGGTCGGCACGCAGGCCTTCATCAGCTTCTCCACCGCCTGCTCCACGGAGTTGTCGTGCTTGGCGGTGGCGTCCAGGAACACCTCGAGGCTCAGCGTGCGCGGGCCACTGCCGACGAACTCGGGCAGCGCCGACTCCGCCGCCATACGGGACGGGGTGCGCCGCCACTCGGTGGTCTTGCTCAGCTCCAGGGTGGAGGGGTTGAACTGGAGGTTGAGCCGCGCGAGCGTCCCGCCGGGCTTTGCGCCGACCGAGGCAGGAGGCTCCTTCAGGGTCAGCTGAGCCCTGACCCGACTGGTGCGGGACGTTTTGGGCATGCCGGGTTCCTTTCCGGGACGATCACTCGGGCGGCGGACGGTTCATGACGGCGGGTCAGGAAGGGCTCAGCCCCTCGTGGGCGATCTCCAGGGTTTCCACCGCCGCCTCCGAGTTGCTGGGGTCGAAGGACGGACCCTGCCAGCGCACCGGCACGATCCCGAACACCTGCCAGCTGATGATCCGGGTGAGGTCCGGTTTCAGCGCCACGATCTCGCCGTCCTTGGGCTCCACCCGCTTCAGCGTCTCGTCGAACCAGCGGGCGATCTTCGCCGTGTCCTTGGTGACCGGGCGGGTGAACGTGATGTTCGACCAGGTCACCCGCCCGGGCAGGTTGTGGGTGAAGCCGTTGTTGCCGCCCTCGGCATAGGTCTCGATCTCGAACTCGGCGCCCATGCCGGAGCACGTGTGGAACGCGCCCAGGTCGTTGCCGCCGATCACGAGCTTGAAGAACACGCTCGTCGCGAAGATGTTGTCCGTCATTGGTCCGTCATCCGTCCGTCATCCGTTCCGTGCCGGGCCTCAGCGGCGTCCGTCGTAGGGGCGGCCTGTACGTTCCCGTCCACGCCGCAGCTCGGTACGCAGCAGCCGGGCCACCGGGTCGATCAGGCGACGCGCCAGCTCGTCCAGGTCCATACCGGGGTCCTGCGGTGCCTCCGCACCCTGGGCCGTGCGCTTGGCGGAGGCGGAACGGCCGTTCCCCGTCCGGGACTTGGCCGGTTCGGCGAGATCACCGGCTGCGGAGCCCTGCTGCCGGGGGCGCGTCGGTCGCGCCTTGTCCATACTCCCCGGGAGTGCGGAGTCGTCCGCGCTGTGGGCGCGCTGGACGGGGGGTGCGGAGGTCCGGGGCCGGACCACGGGGACCGGCCCTGCCGATGCCGGGGCTGATCCGTGGGTGGACGCCGAGCGGTCCGCGAGCGGCGGCGTCTGCGGGGCGGTCACCGGCAGGGACCTCGCCGGGGCGGCGGCGGTCGGGCCGGGCCCGCCGGGGGTCCCGCGGTGGGGCGGCGCAAGTTGTACGACGGGGACGCGCTGGACTGCGGCGGAGGAACCGGTCGTTGGTGCGCCCGAGTTC